>JALWLU010000175.1 GCA_026996325.1 Sulfurovum sp. | reverse complement strand
CCGATATAGAGAGAGGGGTTCTGTGCCCTCAGCGCTATACCGTTTTGCGCGTTGGCCATCTGCACCTTCAGCTGCTGCTGTTGCAGCACCGGCGAGTGTTTGAGGGTGTAGGCTTTGAACTGTTCATAGCTCATCCCAAAAAGTGAGAGGGAGAGCGTTGTAAAGAGTATGAGTGTCTTTTGCATTGGCAAAATCCTTTGATATGTGTCATCTAAATAGATAATTTTCCAGCAATCTGGACAATCGTTTCGGCTTGGTATTATCAACTCAAATATACGAGTTGGTATGGTTCAATAATGGTTGAAATCAGGAGAGTATAGGAGGTTTGTGTTCTGTGGTCTCAAAAGGGGGTGTGTATGCCGTCACTTCCGTTCTTGGCGCATCCTGCAGCGTGGGAACTTCCAATGTGGGAAGTGCAGTGTCGAGTATGGCCATAAAGTGAAAGAGGTGGTGCATCTTGCAGAGGTCGCCGCAGTCGTCACCGCTTTGCTCGATCACAAATTCGGTCGCAGTGGCATGATGGCACTCTATATGGTCATCCTCGATGGCGATGAACGCCGCGTGGGTGATATTAAAAGAGAGTGACAGCAGTAAGAGCAGTTTGACGATGGTCGCTTTCATGCGCACTCCTTTTGGTTTGGGGTTAGTATAGCCAAATTTGCCATACACTCAGCTTCCGCAGCAGCTGCCGCCGCTGCATTCGGACTTTTTGGTAAACCACGGCTTGGCGATGAAGTAGAGTACCAGCCCCCACAGTACCACGGCACTGAGCGTAGCGACAATGCCGCCGTGTTCGTTCATATGCACCAGTGTCGCCGGGTCGATATTGGAGGCATCGAAGAGAGAGTCAAGCCCCAGTCCGAAGATGACACTGCCTATGACGATGGTGCCAAGATAGATCATTAGCGAACGGCTGCCCAGCATCTTTTTGACCACACCGATGGTGACGGTGTTTGTCGCAGGGCCTGCCGAGAGAAAGACAAAGGCCGCTCCCGCACTTACACCGCTTAGTATCAGTCCCGCGGCAATGGGCAGTGACGCCGTGGCACAGACATACATCGGCACGGCGATGGCGATGACGATGAGGTAGCTTAGCCAGTTGTAGGTTTTAAGCAGTTCGCTGAGGTTGTCCGGAATCACTACGGTGATGAGTGCACCCAGCAGCAGTCCCCAGAAAAGCGGTTTGGCGATGTCACCAAGGAGGGTGATGAAGGCGTACTTCATGGATGCAATGAACGAGAAGCCTTTTTTTGTTTCGCTGTTGCAGCAGGAGGGTGCTTCCGGGGCGGAAGCAAATGAGGAATTGGGAATTAGGAATGAGGAATTGTGGTTTGCATCGCTTTGCGATGCTTTTATTTTTGGGGGGAGCGTTGAGCGTTGAGTGTTTAGCGTTGAGAATGTGGGTGTTTTTCTCTCTTTTGTTTTGTCGAAGATATTGGTCAAAATGCCTGCGGTGACGGCGATGATCATGGAGGTGACGATGCGGTAGAGGGTGAATATCCAGCCGAATATACCGTAGGTGGCGAGTATGGAGTCCACACCGGTGATGGGGGTGGAGATGAGAAAGGAGAGGGTAGCCCCCTTGCTTGCACCAGACTTCTTGATGGAGGTTGCCAGAGGGATGACACCGCAGGAGCAGACAGGAAGCGGAATGCCAAAGAGGGTGGATTTGACTACCGATGAGACATTGTCACTGCCAAGGTGTCTGGTTACGATGCTCTCAGGCACCACTTCGTGCAGTATGCCCGCAAAGATGAGCCCAAAGAGAATGTATGGGGCCATTGCGATGCTTAGCTGCCAGAGGGCTTCGAGAAAATGTGTTACTTCCATCATGGAACCTTTCAAGATTTGTTATGGTAGAATAATATAACAAAATTGTTATATGAAACTAAAAAGGAGAGAAGTAATGGAAGAGATCGTTGCACTGGCAAAGAGTTTCTCAGACCCCAACCGTGTCAAGATAGCAGCACTGCTGCAGCGTGAGGAGGGAGTCTGTGTCTGTGAGATCTGCGACACACTTTCCCTCTCCCAGCCGCTTGTCTCCCGCCATCTCAAACAGATGCGCCAAGTGGGTATTGTAACAGCCGAACACAGCGGCAAATGGATGGTCTATTCCCTAAGTGATGCACACAAAGAGACACTGTCGTGCTGGAAGCGTGCACTGGAAAGTGTAGTGCCGAAGCTTCCGCCGCTGGTTGCATGTAGCAGTTATAGAGGAGAGGGGAGATGATTGAGAATTGATGATGGATGATGGAAGGTTGGAAGTAGGGTGTTCCGGTCATTCCTGCGAAGGCAGAAATCTATGCGTCAATCAACCGTTCAGCGTCAAGATCCCGGATCGAGTCCGGGATGACGAGGAGCAGCGTCATTCCTGCGAAAGCAGGAATCTATGCGTCAATTACCCAAACAACGTCAATATCCCGCATCAAGTGCGGGATGACGAAAACCAATAACCAATACACCAGTTACCAGTAACCCTACAGATCACCCCTTGAACAGCAGCGTAAACTTCGTTCCCTCTCCCTCTTTGGAGTCAAGCTTCAGCTCTATCCCGTATTCGTCACAGATGCTTTTGACAATACTCAGCCCCACACCAAAGCCTCCGGAGTAGCCTGTGCCGCGGGTAAACTTTTTGAAGATATCTTTCTGCTTTTTTGCGTTGATGCCGATGCCGCTGTCTTCGATGGTGAATGTATGACCTTCAAGACGCAGGATCACGGTCGAGTTTGGCGGGGAGTACTTGATCGCGTTGCCGATGAGGTTGCCAAAGAGCAGACCCAGCTCGGTCTTTGGAATGACACAGGAGAGGGGTGACGCTTTCAGCTCCAGGGTAATGCGTTTTATCTCCGCAAGGGGGCGGTAGTACTCCACACTCTCCTCGAGTACGGACTTGATGTCGATGGCTTCGTGTGCGGGCTGAGGTGTGTTGAAGTTGAGGTAGGTCAGCGAGCGGTAGATGTCGTAGAGTTGTCTGGTGCTTACCGAGATGTTTTTGAGCATCCTTGGGGTGCAGTTGCCGGTTTTGAGTGCCTGTTCGGTAGACATCGAAAGGGAGCTTATGGGTGTGTTGAGCTCATGTGTGATATCGTTGATGAAACGTTCTATCTGCGCGACACGCTGCTGTACGGGACGCAGAAAGATCTTCGAAAGTATCCAGGCAATTGCGATGACAAGTAAAAAGACGATCCCCATCCCTAAAAGTACACGCTGTTTCAGACTGCTTAGTGCCTTGCTGAGCAGATTGGTCTGCACGATGACGTAGGCGATGTTCATATGCTCTTTTGGCGCATCCGAGATAAGGATATTGTATCCGTCTTTGGTGAAGTAGCCCGGTTTCAAAGGAAGGTTTGGAAGCAGCAGTCTGCCTTCGACAACTTTTGAAGTTGTATCTACCAGTGCCATCTCTATCCCTTTGGGAACTTTGACAGGTGCCATCGGTGTTCCGTGCATATGGCGCATGATGAGCTCGCCAGCCTTTTTGTCGGCAAGGTGTTCGAGTTTGTAGTGCACTTCGTTCTCCAGCGCATGTTTTTGTGCCGTGTAGTACCAGAAGCCGATCAGTGAGATAAAGAGAAGGGAAGAGAGAATGTAGAGTCCCAGAAAGGAGTAAAAGGACCTGCGTTCGAGTTCATTCATACCGGTACCCCATGCCGCGCTGTGTCGTGATCTTCTCTGCTCCGATGTGCTCTCGTAGATTCCTGATGTAGGAGCGCACCGTCGCGTCGCTTGGAAGCTGTTCGAATTCCCAGAGATTCTGCACCAGCTCCTCCTGTGAAATAAGCCGACCTGCATGAGAAATGAAGTACTCCAGTATCTGCGCCTCTTTGGGTTTGAGCTGTATGGTATCCGTTTGCGTTTTGATCGTATGGCTTTTGGGGTAGTAGGTGCGCTCCTCATCGATGGCTACAGGTGCCTCCTGTTCGATACCGAAGAGGACTTTGCTCTTTTCGATGCGCAGCCTCAGCTCCTCAAGTTCGAAAGGTTTCCGGATGTAGTCGTGTGCTCCCGCATCGAAACCTGCCTTGAGGTGTGCCGTATCTTCATATGCGGTAATGATGATGGCGGGTGTCGTGTCGTTGAAACTGCGCAGAGCTTCGATGAGCTCTATACCGCTTTTGCCCGGAACGTTGATGTCGAAGATGAAGAGGTCGTAGCGCTGTGCATCAATACACTGCTGCGCCTCCGCCGACTCGAACACCCTGTCAACACTATAGTGCTGCTCCAGATAATCGGCAATGATATCCCCCAATACAGGATCGTCTTCCATCAGTAGTATCTTCATCCATTGTTCTCCATTCAGCCATTGTACAATAACTTTTCTATGGAGAATGGTAACGAAGTTTCGTGCAGGAAGTGTGCATACCTTGGCAAATCAATGTTAAGATCCCGCATCGCGTGCGGGATGACATAATCTTTGGAACCGAAAGCTTCAGCTTCGGCATAACGCAGGATAGCAAAAAGCGTAAGGCGGGGCTATCCCGTAAGGGTATACCCTGCGATAAAGCAAAAAGTTTTGGAAGCGAAAGCTTTATTGAAATGTATGCCCTTTGGTATAGCTTCGTACCAATGTTGAACAGTAAAAAAACGCAAGGCCGGGAATCAATTCCCGGTTCCGGAAAAACTGGAAGCGAAGATTGATCTTCGCCTTAACGCTGATTAACTAAAAGTGTAAGACGGGGATAAATCCTCCGATTCCAAACCACACCAATAACCAATACACCAGTTACTAATAACAACCCTACAGACTATAATTCATCACAAACCTGAACTGCCTGAAGTCCTGAAGCCTCTTGCCATCATCATCCTTCCCCGCTTCGAACACCACATCGGAAAACGCCGCGGTGAGTGTGAGAGTGTCGTTGTAGGAGTACTCTATGACGGCATCGGTTTCGTGTGACTCATAATGGGAAGCATTATCCGCTTCGAAGTGGCCGTAGGCAATACCGGCATCGAGCCCGTCTATGCCAATGGTGCTGAAGTGGTAGCCCCCTCCAAGCATCCATGCTTTGCCCGGAGCACCTACTGCATCGAGTGTCTGGTCCTCCATGGAGGTGAAGAAGGGGCCGCCGCCAAGAGAGAAGCCTGTCGCACCCGAAGCGCCGTTATCTTCGTTGTAGGCGCCAAGGATGTGAATGCCGATTTGTTCGAATACGAGTTCAAAACTCACACCGAAGGTGTCCGAGTCCTGCATGTCACAAAATGCCGCGCCGCTCTCTCTTGCACTGTCGTACTGCACTCCGAAAACTACCTGGAAATTGTCTGAGAAAGTGTAGCTGTAGCCGGCTTCTGCATAGACTATATCGGCAATATCTTTGAAGTTGTAGTACCAGAGGCTCAGTGTCAGATTATCGATGCCCTCATAGACGGCACTGGCGTAATAGACGCCATCAGTTGCTTCATCACTTCCAAGCGTTTCATAAATGCGTACGAAACGGGAGGCATCCACACCGTTCTCCCAGCCGCCCATGGTCCTGATGAATCCGGCCATAAGTGCAAGGTTGTCAATATCTGTATTGGTAAATGTATAGGCTTCAAAATAGTTTGGGATCATACGGATGTCGTCGCTGTCAGCATGTGGTGTATCGAGTATCTGCCGCCCCAGCTTTATCTCTGTACCGCCCCATTTGCCGTCGAGGTAGGCTTCCGAGAGTATGATGAAGCTTTTGCCTCTGTCATTGAAAAAGTCGGGATTGACATGAAGCGGGTTTTGGTTGATGCCGAGGTTGAGTACGGTATAGGCAGAGAGCCCCACCTCAAGCCCGTTCCAACGCTTCGTGTCGAGGTGAAAGTGTCCGCCAAGGGCGTATGCGCTTGTCGTCAGCTCACTGCTGTCATTGTTCAAAGTGATGTACCCAAGACGCAGCTGCCCCTTGGCATGCTGGATAGGGATGTCGCTTCCCATGATGTTCCTCACACTTCGCGGCTCGAAGGTATGATTGATTATCCCCATACTCTGGTTCTGGTCTGCATAGAGGGGTGTTGCGCCCAGCAGGGTGATGGCGAGGGGTAGGATGTGTTGTTTTTTCATATCTGTGTCCGTATCTGTTTTTGTCTGTTGTTTTTGTGTCATTCCTGCGAAAGCAGGAATCTTTGTGTCAATTGGCCAAACAACGTCAAGATCCCGGATCGAGTCCGGGATGACGAAGAGGCATCGTCATTCCTGCGAAAGCAGGAATCTTTGTGTCAATTGGCCAAACAACGTCAAGATCCCGGATCAAGTCCGGGATGACGAGGGGCACCGTCATTCCTGCGAAAGCAGGAATCCTTGCGTCAATCAATCAGCGTCAAGGTCCCGCATCGAGTGCGGGATGACGTACACTTTAGTGCGTATTAGAGCTTCTCCACCTCTATCTTCTCCGCTTCCTCTTTGCGAAGGGCAAGCAGCGTACCGCCCACCTCTACCTCCATTGTCTGCTTGGCCAAGGAGCACCCCTTGACGGCAAGCTCCTCACCACGCATAACACCAAAGGATGCCAATCTGTCCTTAAGCGCCTTGTCCGCATGTATCTTGACAATTTCTGCTCTGTCACCCTTGTGCAGCTCATCCAGTCTCATAACTTACTCACCTCCAAGCTAAACTTCTAATTTTTAATTTCTAATTTTCTCATGTTCCTACGATCATTTTTGTGAAATGGTAGGCAATAAAGCTGAGTATCCACGCCGTTGCCGTCGTCATGATGAAGAGATAGCCCAGATACTTCACCCCGCCGGCCTCTTTGGTAAAGACAGCCGATGCAGCAAAGCAGGGCAGATAGATCATGACAAAGACAATGAAGGCGATCGCAGCAGGCAGCGGAATCTGTGCGCGAATTTGCGCCATGAGGCTCTTGCTCTCTTCGGTTACCTGTTCGCCCAGTGAGTAGAGGACGCCAAGGGTAGAAACGACCACCTCTTTTGCGGCAAGCCCCGCTTCAAGCGCTACGGCCATTTTCCAACTGAACCCAAGCGGGGCGAAGAAGGGCTCTGTGGCTTTTCCAATCTGCCCCAGGTAGCTCTCTTCAAGCAGTTTGGCATTGAGTTCGTTAGCAAGCTGCTGCTTTTGCGTTGGGCTTTGTACCTGCTCTATTTTTGCAGTGTACTGTGCTTCTATCTCCGGGTGTTTGGGGTAGTTGCTGGCAAACCACACCAGCACCGAAGCGGCAAGGATGAAGGTTCCCGCTTTGTTGAGGTAGCTCTTTGCCTGTCCGTAGACTGTGTGCCAGATGAGTTTGAAGGAGGGCATGCGGTACTTTGGCATCTCCATGACAAAGGGCTCATCCTCCCCCTTGAAGACGAACATCTTCAGCGCTTTTGCCATCAACAGCCCCAGCATCGCGCCGGAGATGTAGATGAGAAAGAGGATGTTGCCCGCGTGTTCGGTGCCGAAAAAGGCGCCGGCAAAGAGTACATAGATGGGCAGACGCGCCCCGCAGCTCATAAAGCCGATAATAAAGAGGGTAATGAGCCTGTCTTTTTCATTTTTGAGCGTACGTGCAGCCATATAGGCGGGAACGGAGCAGCCAAAGCCCGTTACCAGCGGAATGAAGCTCTTTCCGTGCAGTCCGAATTTGTGAAAGAAACCATCAAGCAGGAATGCCACACGGCTCATGTACCCCGTCGTCTCCAGCAGGGCGATACCAAAAAAGAGGATGAGGATGTTGGGCAAAAACATGATGACTGCACCCACTCCGCTGATCATCCCGTCCGCGACAAGCGAAGCGAGCTCTCCGTTGCCAAGTAGTTGGCGTATTTGGTCTGCAAGCCAGGTAAATCCGGCATCTATCCAGTCCATAGGGATAGCACCCAGTGTGAAGGTTAGCTGGAAAAGCAGCCACATTAAAAAGAGGAAGATGGGTACACCCAGCCACTTGTTGATAAGCAGGTTGTCTATTTTTTGGGTCAGGTTCTTTGCCCGCATGCTTTTGATGGACATCACCTCCATCTTCGCACCCTTGGCGAAGGCGAAGTGCTCGTCTGCGAAGATCTCGTCAAGGTCCTTCGTGCCCATATGTAGGTAGATGTGCTCCAGCGCTTCACGCAAAATGGGCTGCAGCTCTATCCAGATGGGCTCGTCGTGCATCTTCTTGTAGACGTCTGCATCCTCCTGCAGGAGTCTTACGGCAAGGTGGCGGTAGGGCAGGTCGCTTTTATAGTTTTTCTCTTTGAGGAAAGTGATAATGCGCTCTATCTCCTCCTCGATGGGGTCGGAGTAGATTACCTTTGCGGAGGTTTCGTCCTTTTCGTATACCTCTACAATGGTACGCTTGAGCTCCTCAATACCTTCTCCGGTGGTGGCAGAAGTCTTGATGACGGGCACGCCCAAAATGACGGAGAGCTGTTTTTCGTCTATCTCGATGCCCTCTTTTTTGGCTTCGTCTATCATGTTGAGAACGACAATGACCTTTCTGCCGGTCTCGAGCAGTTGTGTGGTAAAAAGCAGGTTTCGCTGCAAGTTGGTGGCATCGACAACATTGACGATGATGTCGTACTCCTCGCTTTGCAGAAAGCTCTTTGTCACCTTCTCTTCGATGGTGTATTCCGTCAGTGAGTAGGCACCGGGAAGGTCGATGATGTGTACTTCATAATCCTTGCACGCCTTCTCGTCGCAGAGGTTGAAGATGACCTCTGTCTTGTCCACTGTTACGCCTGAAAAGTTACCGACCTTCAGCTTGGCATGAGAGATCGCATTGATAAGCGAAGACTTTCCGACATTGGGCTGTCCTGCGAGTGCGACAACTATCTTTTCCATCAATTCATATTCCTTATGATCGTTTAAAAGTAAAATGAAAATAGTTATCAATTAACTTTTTAATGGGAGTAATATACTCTTCAAATGCTTTGAAGAGAATTAAAAATTAGAAATTAAAAGGTAAAAAGTGGAGGTTGAAATGAGTTATAGAGATGTTTTAAAATGGGAGATTAAAAAAGAGGGTGCAGGGGCGAACCCCTGCGGGTCATACGTACTTCTTAGAAGTTGTATGTGAGGTAGAGCTGAATAGTGTCAGTTGTGCCGTCAGCTGCACCATTGAAATCATTTGTTCTGTCATCCCAGATGTATGCAAGTTGAGCATTCAGTCCATAAACTTTAGTGCCTACAACAGCTGCAACCTCATCGATATCTGTACCGATTACACCATTTGTAAATGCATCCCTGATGCCAGTATACTGGATGCTTGCATTAATACCGTTGAAGAATGCGAGGTCACCCATGTTGTAAGAAGCACCTGCTGCGAATGTGCTGGCACCAACAGCACCTACGTAACCATAGTTCCACCAAGCTTCAGTATAGAGTTTTGACTGTTTTCCGTTGCTAAGTGGTCCCCACCCGCCAGCTGTAGCGGTGTTTCCAACGTAAAGTACAGTTGCGTCATCACTTACGTCTGAGTAAGCAGCCCAAAGGTTGATCGCGTCAAGCTTATAACCTGCTTTGACTGCCCATGCATTAATATCGTTTGCAGCAGGTAGTGCAGTCTCCAGATTTCCTGTTGTGCCCATCCATGCATACTGTGCACCAAGCGTGAAGTCAGCAAGTTTACCGTCAGCCTGAAGCCATACAGCGTCTGCTACGTCAGTCACTTCATAGAACCATGCCTGAGCTGTTACATCACCGAATGTACCTACAGCAGCAATGGCCCATGCACCACTGTCTGCAATACCAGGAATTGGGTAGTAACCGTCACTACCGGTAAACCCACCAGGGTTGCTATCGAATGTTGAGATTCTGTATTGGTTGTTTCTACCGTTACCGTCATAGATATATGCACCGATCAGTGAAATGTTGTCAGTTGGCTTGACAATCGCTACTGCTGCGTCAAATGTGTTTGCAGCAATGTTCCACTTTTCAGAGAAAGCGAGTGGTGTATCAAGCTCTTGACGACCAATTACAACTGTAAGGGCACCGTCAAACATTGTTCCTGTGATGTTCAGAGTATCGAACCAGAGTGCATCACCAACACTTGTAACAGGTACACCAGGCTGTAGTTGCTCAATATCTGCACCAGCATTGAGCCATACTTGGTTAACTACTGAGTCATCCAGACCAAGTGTGAAGAGGCCTGTCATACCAACATTGACTTTCCAGTTTTCGTTGAATGCATAGCCGACGTCTGCAGAAACAGCACCCTGACCAGCAGATGCCTCTTTGTCAAAGATAGATGCACCAGGAGTGCTGCTCTGAGTTGAGTAGTACAGTTTTGCATCACCAGAGAATGACCAAGGAGATACCTCAACTACTGGAGCCGGCTCTACTGGAGCAATGTCTCCACCTGCGAATGCTGAACTTACAGCGATCGCTGCTACCAAACTGAGTTTTGTAAACTTCATGTTTTTTCCTTTGTATTGTTTTTACGTTGCAAGTCTAA
>JALWLU010000174.1 GCA_026996325.1 Sulfurovum sp. | reverse complement strand
GGCGTAGGGTGTATCGTCGATGCTCAGTGCCAAGGTGCCGTACTCGGCGTTGTCCAAAACGTCGTAAATGACGGTTTTCTCTGTGATTACAAAATGCGGGTTCATACATGCTCCTGTAGGGTGTTAAATATATAAAAAGCAGATCAATCAATAAATTCCACCACCTCTTCAAACGGCAGCCGGATTTGTTCGCTCTGCGGATTGACCCGGTAGCCAAATGCTGCCATGACAGCTACTTGGTACTGCTTCGTATCGATCTCAAGCAGCGCTTCTACATTCTCTTTTTCAAACCCCTCGATGGGACAGGAGTCGATCTTCTCATACGCAGCTGCGGTCATCATATTGGCCAGGGCAATATAGGTCTGCCTTGCCGTCCAGCAATATGTCTTCTCATCGGTTGAGAGAGTGTCGGCAAGGAAGTTGCAGTAGAGGTCTATGTAGGCTTCTATCTTCTCGGGCGGCAGGGGGCGTCTGGCAAAACGCTTTTGGGGGATGCCGCTTTGTGGCCGTACACTTTCGATGGCGGCAAGTATAACGACGAGATCCGAGCAGGTGGTGATCTGTGGCTGATTCCAGCACAGCGGCTGCAGTTTTGCTTTGAGTGCTTCGTTGCGTATGATAAGAAACTTCCACGGCTCCATCCCGAACGAAGAGGGAGAGGTGCGTCCGGCTTCGAGGATGTAGCGCAGTTTCTCTTCGGGTATCTTTTTCTTTTCGTCGAAAAGTTTGCAGGCGTGTCTGAAGTGCATCGCTTCTGTGAATCTGTTTTCAAACATTGAAGCTCCTTTTTGTGGTGTCTGTAAAAGGATAACCCAAAAGAGGTTAAAGCCTTTCGATGATCGCCTCTATCTGCCGTCTGTGGATGATCTGGTGCACCATTCCCAGAATGGACCACTGTTTGGGGTTGAATGCGCCAAACCAGGGGTGTTCGGATGTGTTGTCTATGTGTATGTCTCCAAGGTTCTTTTCCATATTGCTACGGTAGCCTTGGAGAAAATCGGCAAACTGTGTCACGATCGTTTCATCAATGTGAGTGTAGGGCTTGACATCCTCTATGGCCACATGCCCGTCAAGTTTCTTTCCATGGGAGAGCGGTGGGATGCGCTTTTGCAGCGCTTCGCCTACGCTCAGCAAATGCTGGAGGACCATCGCAACGGAGTAGTAGCGTGAATTGTCTTCAAGACCAAAAAGCTTTGGCACCAGTACCCGCTTGAAAAGCGATTCATTGTCCAGAGCGGAGGCAAGCTGGAGAATCTTCTGCCCCTCACTGTCGTAAATATCCCACGCACGTTCCCATGAGATTGTTGTGTCAAGCAGCGGAAACATCATATAGGTTGCAAAGAGGCGTTTGGGGTTTGAAATGCCTGCACCGGCACGCTCCAGTGTGGGGATGAGCTGTTTTGAGTCTTCAGCGTACATCGGTTTCCTTTTTGAAAAGTGTAACCATCAGTTTCTAAATATAAGATAACCGGGATGCACCTGGCAAGGGGTAAACCCTATTCTTGACATTTTTTACTAGATGTTATACGCTATGGCATAAAAATAAGACGGTGGGATGAGCAATGATTGCGTTTCAGACATTGAAGAAGAGATTAAAAGGAAAATAGAAGTGTTCAATAAGGCAATACAGCTTTACTTCGTAAGAAGAGAGAGGGAAAGCGAACGTATGTCTTATGCACTTGGAAAATCACTCTTTGGAAGGTATGCAAGTATCCAGGATAATCTTTCAAGTACCTACAAAGATAAGTTGAAAGAGAAGCTGTATAATAAATATCACTTGGAAACTCAAAAAGTAGTTTAATGATAAGTCGAAAGGTAAAGTATGAAACTTGAAAATATCATCCCATGGGGACGCAGCAAGAAAGAGTATATGGAGATGTTCAACCTTACCAAAGAGGATGTGACAGGCAAGCGCATTCTTGGCTGCGGTGACGGCCCAAGCAGTTTCAATACCGAAGTGGACTATGACGACGGGCAGGTGGTATCTGTAGACCCGCTCTACGCTTACAGTAAAAAGGAGATCATGCAGCGCATCGATGAGGTGGCGGAGGATGTGATGGCGCAGGTGAAGGCCAATGCCGACAAGTTTGTCTGGAAGAACATTCCCGACCTGGAGTCGCTAGAGCATATGCGCATCGAAGCGATGATGGAGTTTCTGATGGATTACGAGGATGGTTTGGAGGAGGGGCGCTACATCGCTGCAGAGCTTCCAGAACTTCCTTTTGAAGACGGCAGTTTCGACCTGGCGCTCAGTTCGCACCTGCTCTTTCTCTACAGTGACCATCTGGATGAAGCGTTTCATAAGGCAGCAATCGATGAGATGCTGAGGGTGGCAGACGAGGTGCGTATCTTCCCGCTGCTGACTCTGGAGAACGAACCATCGCCCCATGTTGAACCTGTGCAGAATCATCTTGAGTCCAAAGGATACAGTGTTACCATCGAAAAGAGCGGGTACGAGTTTCAAAGAGGCGGTGACAAGATGATGCGTATTGGCAGAAACTGAGGGAGTGAAGATGCAGCTGCCGGGACCCTACAGTGAGAATGAGTTGACGCCGGAGGAGCTTGCCGACCTCAAGCGCGCAAAAGAGATACTGGAAAATCCCGGCTTTGCGATGAAAGTTGCCGGATACATCGGCAAACCCATTGAGTTTGCCATAGACAAGATAGACTCCGAAACCATCAGCCGCGCAACCTCAAAGGCGCTTGGCAAGGCGCTCGATATCGCCATAGGAAGCCTCGATGAGGTGGTGCAGAGCGATACGCCGGCCAATCTGCAGCACAAACTGCTTGTAGGCGGCAGCGGTGCTGTAGGAGGGTTTTTCGGTATGGCGGCACTGGCGGTCGAGCTTCCCATCTCGACGACCATCATGCTTCGCAGCATTGCCGATGTGGCGCGTTCGCAGGGGCATGACCTGAACCAAATGCAGACACGGCTTGCCTGTCTGGAGGTCTTTTCGCTGGGAAGTACCAAAAACAGTGAGGACGATGCAAGCGAAAGTGCCTACTTCGCCGCGCGTGCAACGCTTGCGTACGAGATGCGTGCAGCACTTCAGAGTGTTTCGAAGATGAGCTCCAAAGCGATCCAGGATGCACTGCAAAGAGGACAGATGCCTGTACTTATCCGATTCATCAACACGATCGCATCACGCTTTGGTATTGTGGTTTCGGAAAAGGTCGCCGCACAGGCAGTACCGCTTGTGGGCGCTGCCGGCGGCGCGGCGATCAATGTGCTCTTTATCGACCACTTTCAACAGATGGCCCAGGGGCACTTCATTGTCAAACGGCTGGAGCAAAAGTATGGCGAGGCGAAGATTGCCGCACTCTACAACGCTTTGCCCGCAGATGTTTAGGGGGTGGAGAAATGTTTGGCAAAATGAAAGATGCGGCACTCTCCAAAAGTGCGAAAGCGGCACTGAACGGTTATATGAAGGAGTATGGAAAGATGCTGAAGCTGGAACTTGACTCAAAAAGCAAGAAGGTGATGATGGAGGTGATGCTCGAAGGCGAGAAGGAGCCGCTACGGATCGAAGTGGAGCGTTATGAGCTCACAGAGGAGGGTGGCAGACACTACCTCAAAGCCTACGGCATTCACACCTCACGTGCCTGGATCAATACTGTTGCAGCAACCTATCTGGAGGGGAAAGCGTTTGAAATACCGCAGCAGTATGTGCAGATGCTGAAGCTCATCGTATAATGTTTTACTATGTTGTGAGAATATTTTTTGTAAAAAAACGTTTTTTTGGGTAGAATTATCCCAATAAGGTACAAAGTACCGGCGAGGGGGAATATCTATGTCCAAAAAAATGCTTTTTCTGTCTTCTCTGGCACTGCTTGCTGCAGCTACCGGCCATACCTACTTTTCACTGACCTGGCTTGAATCCGGCGTACTTGGTGTAGCAGCACTTCTGCTTACGGCACCTTTTGCTGCACTGTTTGGGAAAAAGAAGCAGAGTGCCTCCGTTGAAGTAGCCCAAAAGCCCTCCGATGAGGAGAGTGAGGCCTACCGTCTGCTTGAGAAGAAGTTCAAGGCAGCTTCCGAAAAGGCTGAAAAGCTCGAGCACGAAAAGAAGATGACCGAACTCTTTTTGGCAAGTATGTCGCACGAGATACGTACACCGCTTAACGGTATCATCGGATTGACGGAGGTACTTGACGGTACGGATCTCAATGCGGAGCAGAAAGAGTTCGTGGCACTCATTCGCGACAGTTCGGACAACCTGCGTGTCATTGTGAATGACATTCTGGAGATATCAAAGCTCAACTCCGGAAAGATGGAGCTTGAGTGCATTCCTTTCGATGTGGTCAGGAAGATAGAGTCTTCTGTCGAGCTTTTCAGACCGCGTTTTGACGAGAAGCAGATCGTGCAGACCCTTACCATCGATCCGCAGATACCAGGCGAGGTCAAAGGTGACCCGACCCGTTTGTCGCAGGTAATCACCAATCTTGTCAGTAATGCCATCAAGTTTACAGAACCTGGCGGAAGCATCGACATAAGTGCAAAGTTTGTCGAAAACAAAGAAGGCAGGGTTGTGCTGAAGATTGCCGTGAAAGATTCGGGTATCGGACTCAGTAAAGAACAGCAGACAAAGATTTTCGACGCTTATGCACAGGCGAGTGCCAGTACCACACGCAAAGCGGGCGGTACAGGGCTCGGTTTGACGATTTCGCAGAAGATCGTTCGCTCGATGGGCGGAGAGCTCGCCGTGGAGAGCGAGGAGGGCAAGGGAGCGACATTCTATTTTACCGTTGCACTCAAGGAGTCTGAACAGCCTGCAGTATCTGAAACAGTGGAAGAAGAGCGTGTTGCTCTCGAGCCGGAGGTGGTGGAGACCGAAACGATCGAAGCAACTGAAGCCGAAGCGAAACCGCTTGAGATTCTGGTTGCCGAAGACAACCCGATCAACCAGAAGCTTATCCGTATCGTACTTGAGAAGTTCGGTTTGAATGTTACCCTTGCCAACAACGGGGAGGAGGCGCTTGAAGCGCGTAAGGCCAACCGCTACGATATGATCTTCATGGATGTACAGATGCCGGTGATGGGCGGTGTGGAGGCGACACACAGAATTTTGGAGTATGAAAAAGAGAACAATCTTGCCCATGTGCCTATCATCGCACTGACCGCCAACGCCCTTGCCGGTGACCGTGAAAAGTACATCGGCGAGGGGATGGATGACTATGCCACCAAACCGCTCGATGTCAAGGTCATCGAGAATCTTGTAGAGAAGTACTGTGGTTAGAAACAGTGCTTCCCACGTGCTTCACTTTGATTTAAAATCCCCCACACATTTGACAATAATTAAAAAATAAGATACAATTTTTTAAAATAATTAAAAAGGAGATGCTTTGATACGCTGTCCGGTTTGTGAAGAGGGGCTTGAAGTTACGGCACTCTCCTGTCCCGCCTGTAAAACGGAGTATGGCGGAAAGTTTTATTTTCCCCGTCTTGCACGGTTGAGTGTAGAGGAGCGGAAGCTGGCTGAAGCATTGATACTGCACGGGGGCAGCCTCAAGGAGATGGCGGCGGCACTTGAGATAAGCTATCCTACACTTAAAAAGCGCCTTGCGGAACTCTCTGCCTCGCTTGAAGCGAAACAGCAAGAGGATGAGGTACGCATAGATCAGATATTCTCCGACATCGAAGCGGGAAAGATAAACGCCAAAGAGGGCATTAGAGTGATACGGGAGATCAACGGTGAACTATGAAGCGCGTATTGCCGCACTCAAAGCAAAAGGGATACTGGATGAGAAAGAGGCGCAGCAGCTGAAATCTTCGGTGCACAACAGTGTCGAAGCGCTTCCAAAGAGCCGTTCGTTCTCGTTGGAAATTGCAGGCGTCGTGCTGCTTATGGCGATACTGCTCTTTATCGGCATACAGGCAGGCTTGACAGAGACTTTGGGTGAAGTTGAAAATGTAGCCCGGACACTCAACAGTGTGCGTACAGGTATTGGCGCAGGCAGTACCTTTTGTCTGCTTTTGCTTGCTGCAGGTGCGGGAGGGTTTCTTCTTTTCTATCTGCTTGTTCACCACTTCTTCAACCGGATCTGGAGACATCAGGAGCAGATGCGGGCGATTGGTGAGATGATAGCCGACCTCGAGGTGCGAAAAGAGAGGCTCTCACAGCGTCTTGATAAGGTGCTTGCACGTAAAGATGACAAAAGCGCAGCTTCGGTGCATATTGGAACAACGGAAAAGGCCGAAGCAATGCACATTTTGGAAGAGACCGAAGCATCGCTTGGCGAGCTACAGGAGCACTATGCCGCACTCAAAGCGGTCTGCCGCTACGAGAGGGAGAAGTTCCCTTATGTTTTGGCGTCTCTGGCAGGTGCGCTGCCAAATTGTGAATAGAGGAGAGTGAAATGGAAACGAAAAAGGGTGTAACGGGGTATCTGCTGCTTTTTACGGGCGTACTCTTTTTGGTGATAGTGGGGTGGTTTGCGCTCAGTTACAACACTATCGTCACCAAAGAGGAACAGGTTAAAACGGCGTGGTCACAGGTTGAGAGCAACATACAGCGCAAGGTTGACCTGCTGCCCAGTCTGGTCAGTGTCGTCAAGCGCTATGCTGCGCACGAAAAAGAGGTGTTTGAAAAGATAGCGGCACTCAGGGCGGAGGCAGGCAGTCTGCTAAGCGGAGCCGACGGTGCTGAAGTGGATGTTGGGAAGCTTGCAGCGCTGCAAAAGCAGATGAACGCGGCAATGGGAAAACTCTTTGCCGTAGCGGAGAACTACCCACAGCTTCGCTCTTCTGAACAGTTTTTGCAGCTTCAGTCACAGATAGAGGGAGCAGAGAACCGTATCAATATCACGCGTATGCAGTTCAATGAGGCGGTGGGTGCGTACAACGCCTATCTGCGCCACATTCCTGCCAACATTGTCGCTGCAGTGGGCGGATTCAAGCCGAAGGCCTACTTCAAGGCAGATGATGCCGCACACAAAACATTGAAACTGGAGCTGTAGATGAGACATATACTATGGACAGCGGCGGCGCTTTTGGTGCTGATGCTGCTTGGCGGGTGCGAGAAGAAGGAGCAGACGCTGCAGGAGAAGGCCGCGGCACAGAAAGATGTCATCATCGACGATGCCTATGTGCTGCTTGACAAGCCCAAGCTGATGAAGATGTACCGTGAGTACAACGAGGGGCTGTTAAGGGACTACGACATCGACTTTCGCGTCGTTACCACAGTTTCCGATGAAGCTATAGACACATTCACCAACAAGCAGTTTGCCAAACTGCAGAAAGAGAGCCGCAGTAAGAGCGGAAAGGCGCTGCTGCTGGTGATCAACACGGCACAGGACAAGGTACGCCTGGAGGTTTCGCAGGCACTCGAACCGGTCTTTACGGACGCCTTTGTCTCTTACATCGAGCGCAAAGGCTTCGTACCCTACTTCAGGGAGTACAAGATCGCCGACGGAGTCTATATGGCGACAGAGCTGGTACACGACCGTGCCACCGAAGCGGCGGCAGGCAAGGAGTTCGTTCCACCGATGGCAAGCAAATCGATAGGCGGCGGAGCGAAGGCAAAGGCGCATATCGGCATTGCCGATCCTGATGCCAAAAAGGGTGCGGAAGTTGCCGCCAATGCGGCCGATACGCCGATGGATGTGATGGAGCGCTATCTGAAAGTCCTAAAAACGCACAATAAAAACCCCAATCTTGATATCTACACCGATGCGACCAAAGCCTTTTTTGCCAAATGGACGGTGACCGACATCAACCAGGACCATGAGGTGCACAACATCACCCCGTGCAAAACGCACTACGAAACCCTCTACGACACCACCGACACTCACGCTGTGCTTGCGGCGCGCCCTTACGACAAACACCGTACCTGTTCGCCGTACTTCTTCAAAAAAGAAGAGGGCAAGTGGAAGCTTGACATCGCCACGATGGCACAGACACTGCGCTTTAATGCGCAGATGCAGTTTCACTTCGATATGGAGAAACGATTGGAGAGAGAGGGGAAGTACTACGCATACGCCTTTGACGGGTACTACTTCGACGGCAACGGCTATCCGCACAAGTTTAATAAAAAAGATCCGGAGTGGGAGAAGTACCGCTGGAAATACAGCTGCAACGGGTATCTGCACCCTGGAGAGAGAAAAGAGAATGCGCACTGCTGGATACGCTATGCACTCCCGGGAGGTCCGGCCAATGTCCGCCTTGGGCTTGAGGGCTACGATAAGATATACGGTTTTGGAGAGGAATCCCAGAGAAAAGAGCATGTTACGATCCGCGAACTCATAGACTACCTCAACAGCGTGCCAAGAGGAGAGGTTGCTACGGTCATTTTGGAGCACTACTATCTAAACGGCAAGGAGACGAACAACTTTGATGCGATACTCGATTCGAATGTCGAAGTACGCTATGAAACACGGCATGGGATCGCCCCGTAGGTGAAAATATGGCTGAGAAAAAGAAAACAATGCTCTATTCAAGGGCGATAACGGCCATTGTTTCGGCGCTTATCGGTACATTCGTCGTGCCTATACTCGCGTTGCTCTTAACGGGCAGTCTTGGCTCCGAGGAGATAGGAAACTATGCAATAGGTGGTGCAGTGTTCTTTGCCGTGCTCGGATTTCTGTTTCCAAGACCGATGGAGAAAGTACTGTTTGTCATGACACTGTTTCAGCCTTCATAAGGAGAATATGATGATAAAAAACTATTGGGTATCAGCGACAAATGTAATTGCAATATCTATTGTTACAGGCGCTATTGTACAACTTGAAGAATGTGGAACGTTATAAAATGGAACAGTTAAAACACTTGCTGACAAATCCCTACAGTTGGGTGATTATCGGTGCAGTTCTTATTTTGCCATATTTGTTAAAAAATATGAGGAGACTCTATCCTGAAACTTTACGCAGGAAGATGGAGGAAGAGGAGGCTTGCACATTGGAACTTTATCAAAAGCCGCAAATGAGAGCGATGCGAAAAAATATGGTGTTCGCTATGATTGTGTCTTTCATTGCAAGTTATGTGGTTGGGTATCATCTGTTGGAGTCGACGAATCCATTAAAAACTTCCAAGAATATTTTTGTAGTTCTGATCGTTCTCGTAGTTTTGTATGCAATAGGGGTAGAATACAAAATCACAAAGGGTAAAAGCTGTAAAGATGCAATTGTTGGCTACAAGTATATCAAATGGTTTGCTATTGTTGAAGTAACTGTGTTGGTTGTAGCAGTAGTCATATTTGGTATTATGGCATTGTTAAAGTGAGAGGATAGGTTTATGAATATGTACAATGAAGGAAAAGAATGAAAAAATTGTGGTTAGCTGTTGTGTGGATATGTATCGCTCTATCGTTACAGGCAGCGGAGAGAAACGACCCTTTCAAAAATATCAAATACTTCACGCTGCAAAACGGGATGCAGGTCTATTTGCTCTCAGACTCCAAGGCGGAGAAGACGCAGATAGAGCTGAGCGTTGCCGTAGGGTATGACAATGAAACCGATGAGAACTACGGCATTTCACATCTGGTGGAGCACCTGGTCTTCCGTGACCGGCGTGTGCCGTACCACGACTACCTCGACTACATCAAAGAGGAGGGCGGCACGAATGTCAACGGCTACACAAGGCGATATGAGACGGGCTATGTAGCAACCGTACCTGCCGAGAAGTCCTACTGGGTGGCGGAGACCTTCGCGCAGATGCTCTTTGACAAGAACGTTACAAATGAAGACCTCGAGATAGAGCGCAAGGCGCTGCAGACGGAGATTGGCGAGCCGCACTGGTATTATCGGCCGCTCTGGGCGCTCAAGCACTTCTTCGACTTCATCGGACCGCCCTCGGAGAACTTTTTCAAAGACGAGTTTTCCATTCCAAAAGACAAAGAGCTGCCCGACCGCTATCTGGCGCAGAAGAACAACAAGCGTTTCAGACTCGATGAGGTGATGGCGCGCTATAACGCTTACTACTACCCGGCTAATATGAAACTTTTCATTGCCGGAAATTTCGATGCAAAGAAGATGCGCAGCCTCATAGAGGAGCGTTTTGGCAAGGTGTCCAAAACCGGCACCCTCAAGGTCAAGGAGCCCCGCTATACACCGAAACTGAGTGGCAAACCCTACGAGCGTTACTACGAGGGGATGCCGGAGAATTACGCCTATGTGGGCGCAAAATATGTATTGGACGATTACAAAAAGTACCTGATACTCAACATTTACACCTATGCGCTTGCACAGCGGCTTCAGCAGTACCTTCGAAACAAGCAGGGCAAAACTTACAGTGTCAATGAGAGCGGTTTTTCAGACAAGAATGCAGGGGCGGCGCTGATCGGCTTTGACGGGCTTGCCGATGTCTTTTCTGAGAACATCGCCCAAGCCGAGGCGATGATCGCAAAAGACAGTAAGAAGATGGACCCCACTGAG
>JALWLU010000173.1 GCA_026996325.1 Sulfurovum sp. | reverse complement strand
CCATCCGCACTTCGATCTTGTAGAGGGAGAGTTCGGCGGTCACGCTGTCTGCATGGCTCATGCTGTCTGTGGCGATGGTGTCGGTAAAGAGTGTGATGTTGGTGCGCGCCAGCTGTATATATTTGTGCAAAATGGCGATGCGGCGTTCAAGCTCTTTTATGGTGTAGGCACTCTGGCGTATCTGCAGCGCAAGGGCGACCTTTGCCGCATCGTAATTCTCCAGCAAGAGGTGCTTGCGCGCCTCTTCGATGCGCTGTTTGGCATCGGTCTTCCCGAACCAGGGAAACTTCTGTTTAACGTTGAAGGCTTCAAACTGCATCGGTTCTATGGAACGGTTGGAGATATCACCAAACTGTATGTCGTTGATGGTTACGGAGAGGTCCGGATTCTCCCACTTCTGCGACTTTGCAATACGGGCATCCATGGCCGTAAGCCGGTGCTTTATCGATTCAAGCGAGGGGTGCTTCTTGATGGCCCGTGCTACGAGAGTGTCGATGCTTTGTGCATGCAGCACGGAAAAGAGCAGCAGGGCAAGAAAAAGGGTACGCATTGTGTATGCTCCTTGGGCTTTGAATTGAGAGTATACCCTGAAAGTGTGCAGGGTTTGTGCATATGTCACGGTTTTTTGGTATCGAACTTGCCGACAGCGCAGGAGACGAAACTTTTGAGTTTCGCTTCGGCATTTTCCATGGTGCCAAGCTCTTCGGCTGCCAGCGGATACCCAAGAGAGCGAAGTGCCTGTGCAAGCGCTTCAAGTTGGCTCTCTTCAATATCGAGTGTGATCTTTCTCGGAAAGCTGCTTAGGTCGACCTCTACCTCTCCAAATTGCGGGCTGAGCTTTTTTTTGAGTGTCGCCGCACACCCTTCGCATTTTACGTTCTGAACTTCGAATGTCTGTCTCATCGTGCACTCCTTTGTGTTTCGTTAAAGGTATTGTACCCTGGTTGCGTGCACAGAGTGTGCAGGCTTAGAACCAGAACCGGATACCAACAAGAAAGGAGCTTTCATCGATCGGGTTGTAGTCACGGGTCGCACCGAAGGTCTTCTCCCATGTCACACCGATGTAGGGGGCGAACTCTCTGACAAATTCATACCGAAGTCTTAAACCGGCTTCAAGGTCGGAGAGTCCGGAACCAATGCCAAGTTCGGGATCCTCTTTGGTGTAGAAGTCCGCTTCAAGCGAGGGAGTGAGAATGAGTTTCTGTGTCAGCAGTGCCTCATATTCGGCTTCAAGACGCAGCCCGACATTGCCGTCACTGTTGAGCAGCAGGGCCGCACGCGTTTCGAAAAAGTAGGGTGCCAGTCCGGCGATGGCCAGCTCCGCCCATGTTTTGGAGGCATCGAGATTCTTGTCGTAGGCGATTCCCGCCTGAATATCCCAAAAGGGCGCGATGGCGCGCGAGTAGACAAATTCGTTCTGGCTCCACTCCAGACCCTCAGATGTCGCCGCCCCCTGAGAGTAGACATAGAGTTTGTCAAGGTCGTAGCCCACATAGAAGCTGCCTTCCCACTCGCGGCTCTTTTCGCTGTTGTTGAGCACTTCGAACTTGTCCATAATGAGTGTCGCACGCAGCGGATCGTCCGCTCCTGCACTCCAGACCTGCTGGGTGAGTACCATTCCCGCTGCCAGTACCGGCAGGGTGCGTTTCAATAGTGTTTTCATGATGTTTCTCCTTAGACCACGACGACTTTTCTGAACATACCGGCCATATGGTAGAGCAGGTGGCAATGGTAAGCCCATGCCCCTTTGGCATCGACGGTGACACGGTAGCTGATCTTGGATCCCGGCTGGACCAGTACGGTATGCTTTCGTACCAGGTGGCTCTCATCTCCGGTCTCGAGGTCGCTCCACATGCCGTGCAGGTGCATCGGGTGGTTCATCATCGTATCGTTGATGAAGGTGATGCGCAGGCGCTCTCCGTAATGGAAAAGCAGCGGTTTGGCATCGGCATACTTGATTCCGTTGATCGACCACATATAGCGCTCCATGTTCCCGGTTAGATGCAAAACGATCTCCCTGTCGGGCTTTTTGGCATGGCGGGTCGAGTAGCGGTTTTTCAAATCGGCATAGGTCAGTACACGTCTGCCGTTGTTTCTCAGTCCCACACCGGGGTCCTCCAGACGGTATTTGGGTGACATCGCTTTCATCGTACTCTGCGGACCTGTTGCCATCGGCAGCGGTGTGATAGGGTACTTTTGCGCCTCCATCGCTTTCCAGCGGTAGGGTTTCATAGGCATCTTCATCCCTTTGTGTGAGCCCACTTTTGCCATATCCATACCCATGTCCGCCATGGTAAGCGGCTGGGGTTTGTCCATTTTGGGTGCCCTGGCGAGTTTGTCCGCAGAGGGTGTCAAAGAGCCCAGAGCATAGCCGCTGCGTTCGATGCTCTGGGCGAAAATCGCGTACGCTCTTTGGGATTTGGGCTCTATGATGACATCGTAGGTCTCCGCTACACCGATGCGGAACTCATCGACAGTGACAGGTTTGACATGGTTGCCATCGGCTGCTACCACCGTCATTTTGAGTCCGGGAATGCGTACGTCGAAGATGCTCATCGCCGCACCGTTGATGAAGCGCAGACGTATCTTCTGTCCTCTTTTGAAGAGCGCCTTGAACTGTGTGGCAGGAGTGTTGCCGTGCATCAGGTAGGTATAGGTGTATCCTGTCACGTCGCTGAGGTCTCTGTCGCTCATACGCATTGTGTTCCACATTTTCCTGTCACTGAACGCCTTGGCAAGCCCCTTCTTCCCTGCTTCGGAAAAGAAATCGCCGACGGTGCGCCGGTTGTAGTTGTAGTAGTCGCTGCTGAGTTTGAGTTTGCGGTAGATGGAGGTCGGTTTCTCATCACTCCAGTCCGAGAGCACGATGGTGTAGTCCCTGTCGTAGGCAAACGGCTCTTTGCGTTTGGGTTTGATGACAATGGCACCGTACATACCTGTCTGCTCCTGGTAGCCCGAGTGGCTGTGGTACCAGAACGTGCCGTGCTGCCTGATCTTGAACCGATAGGTAAAGGTTTCACCCGGCGCGATGCCGTCATAGCTGATACCGGGCACGCCATCCATGGGTGCAGGCAGGATGATGCCGTGCCAATGAATGGAAGAGCTCTTTTTGAGGTGGTTGGTGACATGAATGGTGACGGTCTCACCCTCCTGCCATACCAGGGTGGGGCCGGGAACCTGCCCGTTTATCGCTGTAGCCACTGCCTCTTTTCCTGTGAAGTTTACAGGGGCATAGTCGATATGAAGAAAGAACTCTCTTCCTTCCAGTACGCTTGCGCTGCTTGCCTGTCTGGGCAGCACTTTGGCTTCACGTCCGCTTGCCGCGACAGCCGCAAGTGACACCGCAGCAGCCCCTTTGACAAATGTTCTTCGTTTCACTTTTTCTCTCCATTCTTCTTGAGCAGTCGAGTACGTGCCTCGTACTCCTCTTTGCTGATTTCGCCGGTAGCGAAACGCCGGTCGAGTATTGCCTGTGCATCACTCTTCTCTTCCTCCCTCTTTTCATCCCTGCCTTGTAGAATGTAGAGGATCAGCAAAATAAGCAGGATCGGTACGATCCATCCAAATCCCATGCCCCATCCGTGAAAATATTCGTTCATTTTTGGCTCCTTCAGTAGTTCCAGCTGTGCATGACCGCTTTGAGGTTGACAAAGAGGATGCTCATAAAGGTTTTGAAGTCCTCTTCGACATCGACAGCGCCGAGTATCTCCTCGAAACCGATAGTGGCAAGCTTTGTGGTGCCATCCTCTTCGTAGACCGAAATGCGGCATGGCAGATAGACCGAAATAGCGGAGATTTCGGTAAGTGCCTGCTGTGCCCCTGGAGGGTTGCAAAGTTCAAAGACGGTAATCTCTTTTTCGATAGGAAAGCCTTTGTCATGCAGAATTTTTTTAAAATCGTAGGTCTGAAGAACGCCAAATCCGTGTTCTTTGGCATGTGCCTCCATCTCCTCTTTGATCTGTGCGGGTGAAATATCGGTGGTGACTGTGTAGATCATAACCGGCTCCTTCAATATAATAGGAGCATGATAACACGTTTGTGTGCAGGTAGAGTGCAGATAAAAATAAAATAACAATAAAATCAACCGATTTACTTGACAATGAAAGGCTTTTTTGTTAGAATGGCGTCAACAAATGCAAAAAAGCACTTGTAAAAACCCTGGCAGCCCCACACGGACAAGGGCATCCGGTTTTAAGATTGTTGTAGTCTCCCCTTTATATTGTTAATCTTGAAACAAAACCGGATGTCGTGGGTACCCAGGGTCTTTAGAGGTGCTTTACGCATACTACAAAGGACTTTCATGTCTCCCTCATGTCCTATCTCCCAGCGACGCGTCGATACCAATGTTGTCAGGGTCGTCTCTTTTCAGGTATTTCTCTTTACACTGCTTTTTGCCGTGACACGCAACGATATTTTTATCCTTGTGGTCCTCTACGACTTTGCCGCAAGGGTCTTCCGTCAGGAGCGCTACAGCCCGTTTGCTCGGATTGCGAAGTTCGTTTTGAAACGCTGGGGTGCGACACCGCGCTATTCGGATGAGTCGCCCAAACGTTTCGCGCTCTATCTTGGTTTCATGACGGCTGTCGCCATTGTACTTTTTGCTCTTCTTGGACTGGTGAAAACGGCGCTTTTTGTTGCATTTATTCTGATGATTTGCGCCATTCTAGAAGTTTTATTCGATTTTTGTATTGGATGTAAGCTATACTACGTCTTACAATTAACCAAGGTAATAAAACATGATAGGAATTTCAACTAAGACAATTTATGCGATTGCGGCAATTAACGAGCTTGGATCGATCCAGTCCGATGAGGTACTCAAGATAAAAGAGATCGCCGCGCGGGCGAACATTCCGCAGAGTTTTCTGGAGCAGATTCTGCTTGAACTCAAAAAGCAGGGGATGCTCATAAGCATCAAGGGTGCGCACGGTGGTTACCGTCTTGCGCGTGATCTCAAGGATATTTCGCTCAGAGAGGTTGTTCATATTCTTGAAGCCGATGCGTTTGGCGAGGTATGCCGTACGGACAACCCAGGACTCAAGCTCTTCTGGCAGGAAGTCCAGAAGAGTGTCTCAAACGCCTTCGATATTCCGCTTTCAGAGCTTAAAAACTACGAGATGAAAGCGAACCAGACACTCAACTACTCCATTTAGAGGACCGGAAATGACTAAAGACTTTGACTACTACAACACCCTGCTGGTACAGAGTGTGGGCTCCAAAACAGGCCCCGTCGCACCGACGGTCGTTCCCTCTGCTGCATACGGCTACGCAGATGCGCAGGAGGCCGAGGGGATCTTCGCAGGTGAAGTGAACAAGCCGCTCTATGCTCGTGTGGGCAACCCCACCAACGGCAAGCTTGAGGGCATTGTCGCCAAGATGGAGGGCGGCTTTGGTGCTATCGCCACCGCTTCGGGGATGGGTGCGCTTGCCATGGTGACGACAGCGATGCTCAAAACCGGTGATGAAGTACTCTGCATCGGAGGATTTTTCGGAGGTACCTACACACTGGTGAACGAAACCCTCAAGCGCTTCGGTGTCAGCAACAGCTTCTGTGAGGTCGATGACTTCGCGCATATCGAAGCGAAGCTCAAAGAGGGCGTGAAGATGGTACTGATGGAGAGTGTGGGCAACCCCAGTCTGCGTTTGCCGGACATCAAACGCATCGCCGATCTCTGCAACACCTATGAAACCCTTCTGGTTGTGGACAATACCGCCACACCGCTGCTGGTGCGTCCTCTGGAGCTTGGTGCGGACATCGTGGTGCACTCAAGCACCAAGAATATGAGCGGCCACTCCGCCGCGCTGGGTGGCATTGCCGTCTTCCGTGCGGTCAAGGCCGAAGGGGACAAACTCCACAGCGAAAAGTATGCCGATCTGCATAAGATCGTCAACAAAATGGGGCACAAAGCCTTCATTCCCATCTGCAAAAAGCGTGCCATCCGTGACGTGGGCATGACCGCCAACGCCTTTGGCTCCTTTTTGACGATGCTGGGACTGGAGACCCTTTCGCTCAGGGTCGAACGTGTCAACAAATCGGTTGCACGTGTTGCGCAGATACTCGAGGAGAACCTGCCCGAAGGTATCGAGGTCAACCACCCCTCGCTTGCCAAAAGCGAGGACCATGCACGCTACCAAAGTGACTTTCCAAACGGCTGCGGCCCGCTGCTGACCATCGACTGCGGTACACCGGAGCGCGCCTTTGCTTTCCTCAATGCCCTGAATATGGCGACACTCACTGCCAATATCGGTGATAACCGTACCCTTGCGCTGCATATGCAAAGTACGATCTACAGCGATTTTGACGCCCAGACACGAAAGTTCCTCGGTGTCACAGAAGGGCTCATCCGCGTCTCCATTGGTCTTGAAGACCCAGAAGAGATCGCCAAAGACTTCCTTCAGGCGGCAGAAGCGCTTTAAGCCTTCTGTTTGCCGGTTCCAAACGCTTCAGCTTACAACTCCGCCTTCAACCCGTAAAAGTAGCTCTGAATCTGAAAGAGTGCCTTTGAGGTTAGCTTCTCCATGAGCGATTCGAGCTTGTCCTTCTGCTTCCAGACAGGCTTTTTTACCTTTGCGGCTTTGGCCAGTGCGGTTTTGGCATCGCTCTTGGTACCAACCGCATCGATGAGCCCTACCTCTTTGGCACGTGAGGCGAGGAAGATGTGCGCGTTGGCGTAGCGCTCCGAAGCGTTGATGTCCAGCTTACGGGCTTTGGCAACATCGCTGACAAAGAGGTTGTAGGTATCCTTCGTGAGGCGTTCGAGCTCCGCGCGCTCTTCGGGTGTCCATTGGCGTGTGAAGGTGCCCGCCTCTTTGTATTTTCCCTCTTTGACAAGCTGCGGTTTGACACCGACTTTGTCAAGCAGCCCTTTGATATCGGCACTCTCCATAATGACACCGATGGAGCCGACGATGGCACCGGGGTTGGCAATGATCTTCTTTGCATAGATGCTGGCGTAGTAGCTGCCGCTTGCCATGATGCCGGATGCATAGGCAACAACCGGCTTTTTCTCCTGCAGCCTGCGTATGGCGTAGCTTATCTCGATGGAGGGCGGCACGGCACCGCCTGGGGAGTTGACGTTGAGCAGTACCCCTTTGATATCCTTGTCTTTTGCCGCTTCATCTATCTGCTTGACTACTTTTTCGGCATCCATAATGGGGCCGAAGAGTTTGATCTCCTGCAGGTTCGGTTTTTTCAACGGTGCTTCGGCTGACGGCATAAATATAAGTATAAGGATAAGTACAAAGAGCAGCCCTTTGAAGTGTTCGCCGATCCATTTGAGCGCGTTACTGACTTTTTTAAACATACATCTCTCCCTCTATGTAGACACTGTCGACTTCTCTGGTGTGCAGAATGGTCCAGAGTGCTATCTCTTCAGGCCGTCTTGGCAGTTCGGGGAGTGTCACCAGCGCGAAGTCGGCATAGTTGCCTACTTTCAGTGAACCGCACTCAAGCTTCAGTGCCTCTGCCGCATCGGAGGTGACGGACTTGATGAGTTTGAGTGCGAACTTCTGCAGGGGTGCTTTGTGGTGGAGCATCAGTGCTGCCCTGAACTCGTCGAAGATACTGAGTGAATCGTTCGAGCTGAGCCCGTCGGTGGCGATGGTGTAGGGGATGCCCTGTGCATGCAGCTTCTCAACGGCCAGGCGGCCTACGCCAAGGTAGCGGTTTGAGCGCGGGCAGTGGGCGACGGTGTGGCCCTTCTCTTTGATGTGTGCAAGTTCTTTGTCGTTGGCCTGAACGCAGTGGATGAAATGGGTAGGGTAGGTGTCAAAGGCATTGAGGAACTCTTCGATGGTCGTCACCGGCGTGGAGGTGTTGAAGAACTTTTCAAAAAAGGCTTTGAACTCCCCGCTGCCACTCTCCAGCCACTCCCGCTCTGCGGCCGATTCAAGAAAGTGTGCAGTAAGGGGCATTTTGTGCTGCTTGGCAAGGGTGACTGCACGCTGGAGGATGACCGGATGGACCGAGTAGGGGGAGTGGACGGCAACGGCAGGGATGATGCGGCTGCCTGGTTCACAACTTTGCGATGCCTTGACACGTTCAAGGAAATCGTTGTAGAGCATGTCGGCGTACTGGGCATTTGAGCCGATGAGTTCGTTGAAGAAGACCACACGCTGTGCAGCCTGCTCGCACACTTCAAGCTCGGTACCGAAACTGGAGATCGCCCCGAATGTGGTGATGCCCGAACGCAGCATCTGGTCGCACTCCTTTTGCATCATGGCGTTGTCGCACTCCTGAAGCAGGTCGTCGCGGTGCTCAATGACCGAGTCAAGCCACGGCATAAAGGAGCCGTATTTGAGCGAAGTGATGTTCGCGGAGAACTCCAGGTGCACGTGGGTGTTGATGAAGCCGGGGTAGAGGACGGTATAGGGTTTGGCGCGAACGAGTGTCGCATCGGGGTAGGTCTCCAGCAGTTTGTCGGGCAGATCGACCGCCTGAATGCGGCTGTCGAACGCGATGGCGAGGTTTTCGACGAATTTGCCGTCGATATAGAGATAGTCTGCGATGATGATCTTCATGGTGTCACTTTCCTTGGGTTTAAACCTATTTGGATAAAATAATACCGAAAATAATACAACAAGAAGGCAGTAACAATGAAAATAGTCGTAATCCAGGGACCAAACCTCAATATGCTCGGTGTCAGAGACCAGAACCTCTACGGACCTATGAAGCTTGAAGATATCCATGCACAGATGAAGGGGTTCGCTGAGCAGAACAAGGTTGAGATCGAATTCTTCCAGAGCAATCTCGAAGGCGAAATTGTCGACCGCATTCAGGAGTGTATGGGAGATGCCGACGGTATCATCATCAACCCTGCAGCCTATACGCACACCTCCATTGCGATCCGTGACGCGCTTGCAGCGGTGAAGATCCCTGCGATCGAAGTACACCTGAGCAACATCCATGCAAGAGAGGAGTTCAGACACACCTCTCTTACTGCACCGGTATGTGCAGGACAGATTGTGGGTATGGGACCGTTCGGGTACCACCTTGCGATGATTGGAATGCTTGAGATCTTCAACCAGGTCAATGCGATGCGCCAGGCGCAGCAGCAGGCACAGGAAGCTGCACAGCAGAAGTAGGCACTCCGGCTCTCCAGCAACGAGGGGCGCGGCCATGCCTCTTACTCTCCCCTTTAAAGGTAATCGATGAACTACATGCTCAAAGATGAAAACGCTATCTATTATGAATGCGGCTACAGCTGCGACAATGCACTCTACCTGCGTCTGGGAAAAGAGGCGTGGTTTCTGACAGACAGCCGTTATACACTCGATGCCCAAAGCAGTGTACGCGGTGCCAAAGTGGTCATAGTGCGCAACCTCTACGAAAAGGCTGCTAAGATACTTTCCGAAAGCAGGGTGAAAAAGGTGCTGTTCGATCCCAAGGAGTGGAGCATATACGGTTTTGAGACGATAAAAAGCAAGTGTAAGGTAAAGTTCGTTGCCGAACCTGATTTCTCACACAAGAAGCGCATCATTAAAACCGAAGAGGAGCTTGCCCTGCTTGCCAAAGCGGCGAAACTGGGTGCCAAGGCGTTTAAAACTTTTGCCAAGGCGGTACAGCAAGAGGGGTTTGGCAAAGACGAGTATGCGCTTACCTATATGGCCAAAGGTGCACTTGGCGGCTACGGGAAGTACGAGCTCAGTTTCGACCCCATTGTCGCCATCAACGCCAATGCGGCAAAGCCCCACGCCACACCGACAAAGAAGAGACTCAAAAAGGGTGACCTACTGCTGGTCGATGCGGGGTTGAAGTACAAGCGCTACTGCTCGGACCGTACCAGAACGGTCTTTGCCGATGAGAAGTTCGCATTCAAAACCAAACAGCACTTTTCGAAAAAGAGGATACAAAAGGCGTACGACACGGTGCTTAAAGCGCACGACAACGCCATTGCCAAGGCACGAAGCGGCATGAAGGCCAAAGAGGTCGATGCCCTCACGCGTACCGTCATCGAAAAGGCAGGATTCGGGGAGTACTTCGTACACTCCACGGGACACGGGGTAGGGCTTGACATCCATGAAATGCCCTATATCGCTTCAAAGTCCGAAACCGTCATCGAAGACGGCATGGTCTTTACCATTGAACCCGGTATTTACATTCCCGGAGCATTCGGCATTCGTATCGAAGATATGGTCGCGATGGTGGAGGGGAGAGCGAAAATTCTTTGAGAGTTAAGGGTGAAGAGTGAAGAGGTAGGGAATCATGGTAAAAAGAAAAAAGCTTAATGACGCACTGACATTGATTTTTACCCCTCATTTTCCCTATAATGCAAAAAAAGAGAGAAAAAATCGTCACAGGGCGCTGCTTGGTATCGGCGGCAACGTTGGTGATGTACTTCGGCGTTTCGAGCACCTTTTTGTTTTTTTGCAGCGTAGTGCACTGGTGGACATCGTTGAGACGGCGCCGATACTGAAAAATCCTCCCTTTGGCTATACCGAGCAGGAGGATTTTCTCAATACCCTGATTCTGGTGGAGACAGAGCTCTCTGCCAAAGCGCTGTTGCGGTATGTACTGCATACCGAGAAGCGGTTTGGCAGAAAGCGGCTTTTCAAAGACGGGCCGAGAACGCTTGATATCGATATAATATTTTACGACACTGCAAGTGTGGAGAGTGAAAGACTGACACTGCCGCATCCTGGCTGGATGCAGCGGGCTTCGGTGCTGATACCGCTTGCGATGATGAAAAAGGCAGTAGTATGATCAATGAAACATTTGTTGCTTCGACACCTACAGAGGCGTATGAGCAGGCAAAAAAAAAGTATGGCGACGCGACGGAGCTTACCATCGTTTCGGCAAAGCAGACTAAAGATGAGAATGGTCAGATCCGTGCAGAGGTGGTCTTTGCCGTGCCCAAAGTACTCTTTATGGAGAAGTCGTTTGGGAAAGCAGTGACTTCACCTTCACAAAGAAGTGAAGAGGAGGCGATGCTCGATGAGGTCAGCACCATGCGCCGGGAGCTTGAAGCGATGCGTACGCAGCTTACAGGGACTCAGGGAGCGGCAGAGAAGGTGCGCAGCCTCTTTTTGAAAAAAGGGATCGCTTCCGAGTGGCTTGACGGCGTGCTTGACTCCCTGACCGGAACGCCGCTGATGGATGATGAAGCGCTGCTTGTCTCTTATATACTCGAAGAGATTGATGATACACTGAAGGTGCGTGACGAGATGCTGGGCAAACCCAAAGTGATCATGCTGGTAGGCCCGACGGGTGTGGGCAAGACCACTACCATCGCCAAACTGGCCGCGCGCTACGCCTATCTGCTGGACCGTCCCTACAAAGTGGCACTTGTCAATCTCGACAGCTACAAGGTCGGTGCTGCCGAGCAGCTGGCGCACTATGCGGACATTATGCAGATAGAGCACTTTTCGGTTTCTACACCGGAAGATTTCAAGGCGCAGGTTGCGGCGCTTGAGTCGTACGACATCGTGCTGGTCGATACGGCAGGAATGTCTCCGTACGATACGCAGAAGTTCGTTAAGACAATCGAGTTCATCAAGTCCGAGACGGTACGCGATATGGAGGTGCACCTTGTGCTGGCAGCGACGGTGAAGTATGAGGATATGGCGGACATCTACAAGAACTTCTCCTTCCTCAACCCCGATGCGGTGATCGTCAGCAAGTTCGATGAGACGAAGCATTTTGGTACGCTGTTGAACTTCATGCTCCTTTACGGACTGCCGATGAGCTACTTCTCCGTAGGACAAGAGGTGCCGGATGACCTGTTGCCTGCCAGCAAGGAGTATCTGCTGGAACGCTTTATCGGGGATGTGCATGAAGGTTGAAACGCAGGCAAGCCGTCTTGAACGGATGATGCGCCAAAAGCGAAAAGAGCAGCTATGTGAAGTCGCTCTGCCGCCTGTACAGCTGAAAAGCAGTATGCTTAGAAGACTTGAGAAGGGTGACCTGCTGCTGCTTGGAATGGAGCGTTTTGAAATCGTATTTGTAAAAGAGGGGAATGTGTTTGCAAAAGGCGAACTGCTGAACCTGGGGAGCGAGTGCAGAGCAAAATACCTTGAAAAGCCCGATAAGATGGAACATACTAAAAAATATGAAACCTTGCTTCCTCTTCTTGGAAGTATGGAGCTTGAGAGCGTGCGTCAAGATGAGAGGGTAGATATCTCCGGTTTGACACTTACCCATGTAACACTGAAGCGAGGATCTGACAGCGTGGCACAAGGTGAGCTTGTGGAGTGTGATGGAGCAATCGCAATACAAATAGAAAAGGTGTACCGATGAAAAAAAAGGTCCTGGTAGGAATGAGCGGCGGTGTCGACTCGACAGTGACTGCCGTACTGTTGCAAAAAGAGGGGTATGAGGTCGAGGGGGTTTACATGAAACTCCATGACAAGCCCGGCTACCATGAAGAGAACTGGCGAAAGGTGCAGAAGGTTGCCGACTATCTTGGCATTAAAGTGCACTTCTACGACCTCAGCGAAGCGTTCAACAAAGAGGTCTACAGCTACTTTGTCGAAAGTTACAAGGCAGGCCTCACGCCTAATCCCTGTGTAATGTGCAATCGTACCATCAAGTTCGGAAAGATGGTGGAGTTTGCTGACAGCGTAGGTGCGGATTTTGTCGCTACAGGACACTACATCCAGTGTGACGGGGAGTTCATCTACGCTGCGGACGATCCCAACAAGGACCAGAGTTATTTCCTGAGTGAAGTGAAAAAGGAGGTGCTCCCGCGCCTCATCTTCCCGCTTGGTACCTGGAAAAAGCCTGATGTAAAAGCGTATGCGGCAAATATAGAGGTGCTCAAAGAGTTCGCCACACAGCCTGAAAGCAGCGAGATCTGTTTTGTGGAGAACACCTATGACGAGGTTCTGGCACGCCATATGGACATCGACCAGCCAGGCGAAACGGTCGATGTTGACGGCAATGTGGTCGGCACACACAAGGGATATATGCACTACACCATCGGCAAGCGCCGAGGCTTCTTCGTGCATGGCGCACACGACCCCCATTTCGTGCTTGATATCAAGCCCGAAAAGAACCAGATCGTCGTCGGAACACGTGAGAAGCTTGAAGTGTTCGATTTCGAAGTCAAGCAGATCAACCTCTTTGAGGATCTGACGGAGTTCGACTGTGAAGTGAAGGTGCGCTACCGCACCACCGCCGTACCCTGTCATGTGAAAATCGAAGGCGAACGTGCCAAAGTGACCCTCAAGGAGCCGGTCTTCGGTCTTGCCAAAGGGCAGGTGGCAGCCTTTTATGACGGACGCAGACTGCTTGGTGGTGGGGTAATTATCTAATCTTTTTGCTTCTTATCGCACTTGCGCTCCCGCCACTCTCTCATAGCGGAGCGTTTCCAGAGCCAGTTGAGAAGAAGGTATATGAGGTAGGCGACAACGGTGGAGTAGAAGGCGGTGCCTACGTAGAGCGGCAGTACGATGTTGTCCCAGTTGTCTTTGAACCACTGCATCGTCAGTTCGACATGGTGGATACCCTCATGTCCCATAATAAGATTGCCCGTAACATATTCAAGATACCACAGCGGCGGGTAGGTAAGCGGGTTGCTCAGCCATACTGTCGCCAGTGCGATAGGGACATTAAAGCGCATAATGGGGGTGGTGATCATTACCCCTGCCATCTGCATAGGCATCGGGATGAAGCCCCAGAAAAGGCCGACAAGCACACCCTTTGTGACCATTTTCCTGTTAATGTTGAAGTACTCTCTTGGAATGTGATATTTGTCGAGAATATGGTCGAACTTGTCTTTGTGGGTGGCGATCTTTCTGAAAAACTGTCGTATCATTGTTAACCCGTGCTTATGCAATTGATTTGCATTAGTGTAGTATCAAAGCCCTTTAAATCCCCTTTTTATCAACATTTGAGTAAAATACCCCTTCAATACTCCACACCAAAGGTGCACTTATGAGCGGATATATGATATTCTCAGGTACTTCCAACCCACAGCTGGCAGAAGAGATCGCTACCTATCTTGAAATGCCTCTTTCAAAAGCGAACATCAACCGCTTCAGTGACGGTGAGATTTCCGTACAGATTGCCGAAAGTGTGCGAGGAAAAGATGTCTTCATCGTTCAGCCTACCTCCGCACCTGCCAATGCCAACCTGATGGAACTGCTCATTATGACCGATGCGCTCAAGCGCTCCTCGGCAAAATCCATCACGGCAGTCGTTCCCTACTACGGTTATGCAAGACAGGACAGAAAAGCGGCGCCGCGCGTGCCCATCTCCGCAAAGCTTGTCGCCAACCTGATGGAGACAGCCGGTATCACCCGAGTGGTGACAGTCGACCTGCACGCATCGCAGATTCAGGGCTTTTTCGACATTCCGGTAGACAACCTCTATGGTGCGATTTTGTTCATGGATTACATCAAAGCCAAGAACTTTGCCAACCCCATCATCGCCTCTCCGGATATCGGCGGGGTGGCGCGTGCGCGCTACTTTGCCAACAAGCTGGGGCTTGATATGGTCATTGTCGACAAGCGCCGCGAAAAGGCCAACGAGTCGGAAGTGATGAATATCATCGGTGACGTTGAGGGCAAGGATGTCATTCTGATCGACGATATGATCGATACGGCCGGTACTATGGTAAAAGCCGCTGCAGCACTCAAAAAACTGGGTGCGACATCGGTTATGGCGTGCTGTACCCACCCGGTACTCTCCGGACCTGCATACGAGCGCATCGAAGAGGGTGAACTTGACGAACTGGTCGTTGCCAATACCATTCCGATGACAAAGCCATCCAAGAAGATCAAGATGCTCTCCACCGCTGCGATGCTGGGAGAGGTGATAAGACGCGTACACAACAACGAGAGTGTCAATTCGCTCTTTGAAACCAACTAACTTTTTTTAGTGAAGAGTGAATAGAGAAGAGTGAAGAGTTATGGTATGCATTGCTCTGCAATGCTTTTATATAATAGACTTTAGTAGAATACGGAGGTTTCACTTGACGGCGACAAAGGAGCACTCAACCCGCAGGGCGGCGCCATCATGGCTGCGCTTCGCTCCGACCATTTCGGTTCCGAAGCTACGAAAGACAAGCAGTTGTCTTTCGTTATACGCTTCTCATGTTTGCGACTGCCAGAGCTGTCGAGTGAAACCGTCGATTTTCAGAGATCTTAAACAAATGAAGGAAACGTGTGACTAAGAAAGTACCGCAGAAGAATATCCGCAACTTCTCTATTATCGCCCATATAGACCATGGCAAGTCGACGCTGGCTGACCGTATCATTCAGGAGTGCGGTGCGGTGAGCGACCGCCAGATGAGCGCACAGGTGATGGATACGATGGATATCGAAAAAGAGCGCGGCATTACCATCAAGGCGCAATCGGTACGTCTTGACTATGTCAAAGATGGCGAGCACTATATCCTCAACCTTATCGACACTCCGGGCCACGTTGACTTCTCCTATGAAGTCAGCCGCTCTCTGGCTTCGTGTGAGGGAGCGCTTCTTATCGTCGATGCCGCGCAGGGTGTCGAAGCGCAGACCATTGCCAATGTCTACATCGCCATCGAGAACGACCTTGAGCTCATCCCCGTGGTGAATAAGATCGACCTGCCTGCAGCGGATCCCGACAGGGTGTTGACAGAGCTTGAAGAGGCTATCGGTATCGATGCGACCGAGCATGCATTGGTTTCTGCCAAGACGGGGCAGGGGGTGCCTGAACTTATAGATATGATTGTGGAAAAGATTCCTGCACCCGAAGGTGATGAGAGTGCACCGACAAAGGCACTTATCTACGACAGCTGGTTTGACAACTACCTTGGAGCACTGGCACTGGTGCGTGTCTTTGAGGGCAAGATAGAGAAGGGGCAGCGCATTAAGATCATGGGTACCAAAGAGGAGCACCAGGTGCTGGACCTGATGTACCCCAACCCCATCAAGCCTATCAAAACCCAGAGTATCGATACGGGCGAGGTAGGCATTGTCGTTACTGGCCTCAAGACCGTCGAAGGGCTTCAGGTGGGAGATACCATCACCGATGCGAAGAACCCGACACCCGAAGCCATTGGCGGCTTCGAGCCGGCGAAGCCTTTTGTCTTTGCGGGTATCTACCCCATCGAGACGGACAAGTTCGAAGACCTGCGTGACGCGCTTAATAAACTCAAACTCAACGACTCCGCGCTTAGTTTCGAGCCTGAAAGCTCGATGGCGCTTGGGTCAGGATTCCGTGTAGGTTTCCTTGGAATGCTGCATATGGAGGTGGTCAAGGAACGTCTGGAACGTGAGTTCGACCTTGAGCTCATCGCTACCGCACCGACGGTCGTCTACCGTGTTAAGCTCACTAACGGCGAGGAGATAACTATTCAAAACCCCTCCGAGATGCCTGAAGTACAGAAAATAGACACCATCTATGAACCCTATGTCAAAGCGACCATCCTCACGCCGCAGGAGTATGTGGGTAACCTTATCAAGCTGCTCAACGACCGCCGTGGAGTACAGGTGAAGATGGACTATCTCAACGAGTCGCGTGTTCTGATGGAGTACGACATACCGATGAACGAGATTGTCATGGACTTCTACGACCGTCTCAAGACCGTTACCAAAGGGTATGCAAGTTTCGACTACGAACCCATAGAGTTCCGTCCCGGTGATCTTGTCAAGCTTGACATCCGTGTGGCAGGCGAAGTGGTCGACTCCCTCTCCATTATCGTACCGCGGGACAAGGCACGCCAGCGTGGCCTTGCCTTTGTAGAGAAGCTCAAAGAACTCATTCCCAGACAGCTTTTCGAAGTGGCAATCCAGGCGAGTATCGGAAACACCATCATTGCCAGAACCAATGTCAAGTCTATGGGCAAGAACGTAACGGCCAAGTGTTACGGCGGTGATATTACCCGTAAGCGTAAGCTGCTCGAGAAGCAGAAAGAGGGTAAAAAGCGTATGAAAGCCATCGGCAAGGTGAATGTGCCGCAGGAAGCCTTTATGGCAGTATTGAAGCTTGACAGCTAAGAAGAGAAGGTAAAGCGCATATGTGGGACTGGATCACCAAGTGGGCCTTTCATATCCATCTGATCATGGCGATATCATGGATCGGGGGATCGGTCTTTATGTTCATACTGGGCATTACGCTCAGAGACAAGAAAGCGCAGCAGGAGGTCTACCCACATATCGGCCCCATCTTTGGCTGGTTTGAAGTAGCTTCATTGATACTGCTGCTTACTACCGGATTTATCATGGGGATCCACTACCATCTTATGGATATTCTGCTGCACCCCAACGGCAGCCCCATCTCAGACGCACTGCAGAAGAAGAGCATTCTTGTGGCCATTTTGACCGTGGCGACCGTTGTTCACTTTGTCATCGCCTACAAGACTAACGGCAAGGTACGTACGCCGTTGCAGCAGTTCCTATCACGCAGCTCCAGCATGCTCATCTTCTTTCTGAATCTTTTTGTCATGCACTATGCCATTGTACTGCGCAATATCCTATAAGTTTTAGCAGAAAATATAATGATTTGATCGTTTTGTTTTCTTGATTTATCTTCTATTTTCTACGAACAAAAACAATAAAAGACGTTTTTTCTTTCCTTTATCTTCATCTAAAGAAACTTTTTAACCATTTGGCTGATAGCATAGTATGCCAAGAGTTCAAGGAGGAAAAATTTATGCACAAAATCGTTTTGGCTTCTATGGCCGCAGCTTCATGTATCTATGCAGCAGACACTTTTTCGGAGATGTTTGCCGAGGGGAAAGCGTACGGTAACATAAAGTACTACTATATACAGACAGACAAGCAAAATGGCTTACCGTACAAGGATACTTCGGCACATGCCAACGCTATTGGGGGGCAGCTTGGATTTGAAACGGCATCGCTGAAGGGATTCAAGGCCAAAGTAACATTTATGACAACCAACGGATTTTTGCTTGACGATCCGGTAGATGCTTCCATTATAGGGCGTGACAACGGGGTGCGTCTTGAAAATGATCCTTCCGGTCCTGCGGCACAGGAATCTTTTATCGTACTCGGTGAAGCGCTTCTGCAGTATGACTACGAGGGCTTCATGGCGAACTATGGGCGTCAGGTTATCAAAACACCGCTTATTCATGCCAAAGAGGTGCGTATGCTACCTTCTGCTGTTCAGGGGGCGATGCTCTCTTACTCGGACAAAGAAAATGGATGGAGCATAGGAGGGGCTTACCTGACACACTTCAAGCAGCGAACATCGGACAGCTTCACCAACATCGTGAAGCATGCATTGGGTAGTGAAACACGGGCGGTCACCGGTCATGACAATGGAGATGTGTGGTATCTGGACGCCATATGGCACAACGACGCGGTGTCAGTCTCTGTCTATGACTACTACACAAAAGATTTTCTTAATTCACTCTATGCCAATGTGGTCTATCACAGTGACTATAACGGGTACAGATTTGGGATTGCTGCCGAAGGGATCATACAGCGCAGTATCGGGAATGCCGATACCAATCTTGCAAAAACCGGTTCTGTTACGGGAGGAAAACGTATCAACACAGAATCGATCTCTCTGAAAGGTGACATTCACATTGGTGAGAGTACCTTTATGGTGGGCTACTCCTATGTCACCAAAGATGACAATGCACACGACAGTCTTGTCTTGCCGTGGGACGGTACACCGCTCTATACCAATATGATTACTTCAAACGATCTCTTTTCGTCAAACTACGGGCAGGGACTGAAGGCTGACTCCATCTACATTGGGGGTACCAGTTCTGTTAAGCTCGCTTATACACAGACATACGACTTTACCGGCCACAGAGGCTTCAAGACTATACTCTCCTACATGAATGCACATAACAGCAGATTTGATAAAGGAAACCAGCAGGACTTCAATGTCGTACTTGCCTACAATTACGACAAACACCTCTCTATCTCACTCAAAGGCATCTGGGTGAAGAACAATACCGGTGCGGGTGCAGACGGGACGGTAACCCAGATTGATGATTTTCAACAGTACCGTGTCATCGCCAACTACAAATTCTAATTTAAGTTGCTGAATCCCCACTATATAAGTATCCAGCAAGTGGGAATCAGCTTCTCACAATTTCAATAGTGACGCTTCATCCACTTCATCGATCTGTTCCGGCTTCAAATATACCTTTGCATATGTTCTGTAGACACCGGAGGTGATGAAGAGGTCGAACAGATCGGCATCGATGTGGCGTTCCTCTTTCATTTTCTTCATGATCGCAAGCGCTTCGGAGAGCGTCTTACTCTTCTTGTAGGGTCTGTCTGAAGCGGTAAGCGCTTCGAAGATGTCGGCAATGGCAAGGATGCGCGAAGGGATGGAGAGGTCGTTCTCTGACAAAGAGCGCGGATAGCCTCTGCCGTCAAGTGTTTCGTGGTGCTCACCCGCTACTGAGGGTATTGTTTTCATGTTCTCCGGGAAGGGGAGACGTTCGAGCATTTTGATGGTCATAATGACGTGTTCGTTGATTTTGAAACGCTCCTCGTCGGTCAGGGTGCCTTTTTGTACACAGAGATTGTAGAGTTCGCCGCGGTTGTAGAGGTACTGCGGTACCGGCAGGGTAAAGTGTTCATGTTCATACGCTTCTCTGTCGAATCCGATCCGTTCGATCAGGTGGTACGGTTTGTCATCAAGCAGTCTCTCTGTGGTGGGGAGAGGCAGCGGCTCAGTCGTATTGTAGCGGGCGAGTTCCTCCTGTGCCAGACCAAGACGGTCATCAAAGTGGCGCGTCCAGGTGCGGTCCGCGATTTTCTTAAGCCGTTCAATCTTCTTCTCTTCCATAAATTCTGCACCTATATTGCACTGGGCAACAAAAGAAAACTCCTCCTGCAGTCTCTTCTGCTCCTCCTCTTTCCACCTTTGAAGTTTCACTCTCTCCTCGCCATTAATCAGACGCTCATAATAAGCGATTTCGATGTCGCGCCAAAGCACTTCGAATCGGGTCCGTATCTCATGAATACGGTTGTAGATGGTCTCCAGTTTGGTCGCTTTGTCGACAACATATTCTGGTGTGGTGATCTTGCCGCAGTCATGCAGCCACGCAGCACGTTCAAAAGCTTTTCTCTGCTCTTCGCTGACAAAGGAAAAATGTTCAAACGGCGGTTTTTCTGAACTGCTGGCAGCCTCTGCCAACATCGTGGCAATAACAGGTACCTTTTTACAATGTGTGCCGGTGTAGGCTGATTTGGCATCAATCGTGTCTGCGATGAGCTTGATGAAGGAGTCAAGCAGTGTTTCCAGCTGTTTCTGATAGTTCTGTATACTTCTGGACATTTCGATCTGGGAGTTGGAGAGCGCGATGAATTCGACAATGTTGCTTTGAATCGGTTTTACCGCTTCGAATTTTCGCTGCATAATCAGTTCATTCTCTGTCATCAGCGCCTTGACCGGCTTGATAATGTAATGGGTGAGAAGGAGGGTGAGAGGAATGAAAAGTATAATCAGAAGGAGAGCAATTCCGAAGGCATAATAGATCTGTTTTCTGTAAGGTGCGATCATGACAGCATAATCGATGGCAATCCCCACATAAGTGTTTTTATCCAGCTCAACAGAGAGGGGGACAACCATGGCAAAATAGGTTTTGTCTTCAAACGTTATTTTGTGTATGGTATCGATGGTATTGTTTGTGATCATGGATTTGAATGTCTGTTGTGCAGTTGTCTCCTGGGGGTCAGAACTGGCAATCAGTGTGCTGTTGCGTCCAAAAAAGCTGATGACACCTTCTTTGGCAAAGGGAAGATCTTCCAGAACTTTTTGCAGATTGTCAAGTGTGAAGTCCAGGGCTAAAACTGTTTTGCTTCCCTCGAGGCGTTTGGAGTAGGTTATACCTTTTTCGCCCAGATTGCTGAAAAGGTAAGGGTCACTGCGTACGGCACCCGTTGCCTGAAGTGCATTCTGATACCAGGGACGTACCGTAACATCATAGGAAGAGGGTTCCGTTCTGCTCTCTATGATCTGCAGGAACCGGTCCATAAAAACAAATTCACGGACACGTTTCCCGGTCGGCTTGGTATAAATATGGATGATGGTCCATCTTGTGCGATCTGGTGCATGGAACCTGTTTTTGATCGTTTTGCTTGATGCCATATTGACCACTTCAAAAAAATCGCTGTTTTCATAGCCGAGATACATGGCATACATATTTTGGTAGCGTTCAAGAATGTGGGTAAAAAGCCGGACAATCACTTTGGCGGCATCGCCAGAGGGTTTCTTTGCGAGAGAGGGGTGGCTTTCAACCTGGTAAAGTACCTCTTTTGCAAGAAGGTCTTTCTGTTGCAGTGTCAATGCTGCAGTGTGCGCTGTCTGATGGAAAGTTTTGTCGACTGCTTCTGTGGCGATTTTTTCACTGAAATAGTACTGTACGCCGAGGAAAGAGAGAGATAGTATCAGTACAATAAAAAGAAAATGGAGCAGTATATTGGTACGTATCTTTATTTTCATCGTCTAGTGCCTTCTATCAAAGATCTTTATGGCTATTCTAACATAATTTGATTATGTTATAATTCAAGGAAATTATTGCTGATTTGAAATATCGGGGCATGCTGTGACGCCCGAATGCTTTCAGTGACTGGAAATCTTTTATGAAAAAACGACTCTCACTCTTCCTGCTTGTATCACTGACTCTCTCTGCAGCTGCTGTAGATGAAAGACTGCTGACATACCAGCAGCGCTACTCGGTCTGCAACAAGAAGAACGACTACCAGATAGCAGCGTGTCTGCTCAACGGTGATTTGAACTTCAGTATGTTCAGGGGAGACAGAAGGGCATTCCGCTATCTTTCGCCAAAACAGATCTACCGTGCGCAACAGGAGGGCAGACTCTATGAGTTCACCATGGAACAGCTGCCGCACACAGAGCGTTACGAGGGACTTCGCAGATATCTTGACTACCTCTACTCAATCAAAAATCAGTACGTGACACCGCGTTTCAAGGGTGATGAAGCCGAAGATACCGTACGGATGAAGCGTATTTTTAACCTGTTGTACGATGCAGGACTTGATGAGACACCGGTGCGCGACTACGCCTTCGAGGAGGCGGTGCTGGAGTTTCAGCGCAGAAACGGCCTTGCTGTGGACGGTGAGATAGGGCCGCAGACAAAGCGTGCGCTCAAAACACCCATACAAGCTATTATCAAAAAGATAAAAAAGAACCTGACAATAGAACGTATCACGCAGCCAAAGCCGGGCATCTATGTGATGGTGAACATTCCGGAGTACCATATGTACTTCTACCGTGACGGCTACCCGGTACTCGATATGAATACCGTTGTGGGAAAACCGAAAATGAGGACCCCGGTTTTCAACCGTAACATGAAGTTTATTGTTTTGAATCCTACCTGGAATGTACCGCCGTCAATCTATGCCAAAGAGTATGCACACAAGTCCCCGGAGCAGCTCCGAAGACTTGGGCTTCGCTACGGCAGTGACGGCAAGCTCTACCAGCCTGCAGGCAGACGGAATGCACTGGGACTTGTGAAGTTTCTCTTTCCCAACAAGTTCAATGTCTATATGCATGATACACCGGCCAAGTCGCTCTTCAAGCGTTCCTACAGGGCCTACTCACACGGCTGTATCCGTCTGGAACGCCCGATGGACCTGTTGCATGAACTTGGATATGAGTACCGTCCGGGCAAGACACGCTGGATAACGCTCAATGAGCAGATTCCTGTCTATATCGAATACCATACTGCATGGATAGGGGAGGATGGCAAACTGGAGATGCGACCGGATGTTTACGGGTATGAGTGGAAGTTGTTTCGCTAATTAGAGGAAGCTCTCGTGCTTTGCCAGAAAGGCGTTGAACTGGTTGGCAAAGGCGTGGGCATCTTTGCTTCCGAATGCCTTTGGCCCCTTGGTCATCTCTCCGCTCTCTCTGATACTCTCCATGAGGTTGCGTATGGCAAGGTACTGTTTGATATTCTCGGTAGTGTAGAGCTCCCCTCTGTGGTCTATGGCATGCGCACCCTTTGCGATGACCCTGTCTGCCAGCGGGATGTCGGCAGTGATGATCAGATCACCGTTCTGACAGCGCTCGACGATCTCATGGTCAGCCTCATCCGCTTGGCACTGCCGATGGTAACCCTTTTGTTGGCGATGACCGTTGTCGGAATCTTCAGCCGCTGAATGCTGCGAAGAACTATGGGCTTGAGCAGATTGGGGAAGGCATCCCCGTCGATGAAGAGTCTCACAATATCTCTTTGACACGTCCCACCTCTCCTGTGTTCAGGCGCACTTTGATGCCGTGGGGATGGGTTGGAGAATTGGTGAGTATCTTCTGCACTTTGCCGTAGGTGAGCCTGCCGGTACTCTGATCCTCTTTGAGTACAACGGCGACATCGAGACCGTATTTGATGTTTTGGCGTTTTCTGCCGTCTTTTTGCGGAAGCATCGTTCTTGTTTCTCTCTTTTTTGTAAGTATAGCGGTTTTTGGGTTAATCGGATTGTATTTACATCTTACCAAAAACCTGATATAGTAATGTATAAAAATGATGTATAAAGGTCAACCATGCACAGAACACAGATCTATTTTGAAGAGCCATTGTTCGAAGAGTTGAAACAGCAAGCCAACAAACTCGGCATGTCTCTTTCTGCCTATATACGTGAAACACTCAAAAAAAACCTGGAAGAGAACAGGCAAAAGCCTTCATCGGTGGATCTGTCGAACTTTTCGGGTATGTGGGAAGGTAGAGAGATTACGCAGGAATCACTTAGAGATAAAGCCTGGAAATGATTGTACTGGATACAAACATTCTTATCGAAATACTCAAAGGTGACAGTGTAACTGTAGAAAAGGTAGAATCGCTGACAGAACATCTATCTATCTTGTCTATTTCAGTGATGGAACTCTACTATGGCGCGCTGAATAAAGCGGAGTTGAACAAACTGGAAAAATTCGTTTTCCTCTTTGATATTATCCATATAGACGAAACTATATCAAGAATGGCTGTAAAGCTCAGCAAGCGTTATGCAAAAAGCCACACGCTTGATATACCCGACAGTCTAATAGCCTCTACAGCATTGCTTAATGATGCAAAGTTGTTGACGTATAACAAGAAAGATTTCAAATATATAGAGGGAATGAAGCTTTTATAAAATGGCAAATGGTTGTGTTGTAGATAGAAATAGTACAGTCCAAATATACTACAAGAGGATCTGATGCAAGGAAAAATCGAGAAAGCCAAACAGCTTATAGCCCAGGCCGATGCGCTGCTCATCACTGCAGGAGCAGGCATGGGGGTCGACAGCGGTCTGCCGGACTTTCGCGGGGTAGAGGGGTTCTGGCATGCGTACCCCAAAGCCAAAGCGCTGGGGCTTCGTTTTGAGGAGATGGCAAATCCGCAGTGGTTCGAGAAAGACCCTGCTTTGGCATGGGCATTTTACGGACACAGGCTGCATCTTTACCGTGATACCGTACCGCACAGGGGCTTTGAGATACTGAGAAACTTGGGTAATACTAAAAAATATGTATATTTTGTCTTTACCTCCAATGTCGACGGGCAGTTCCAGAAAGCGGGCTTCGATGAAGCACGTATCATGGAGTGTCACGGCTCCATCCACCATCTGCAGTGTACGCAAAACTGTCAGGGGAAAATATGGCCGGCAGAGAGCGTGCACATAGAGATAGATGAAAACTTCAGAGCACAGGAGCCGCTGCCAAGGTGTCCGGCGTGTGGTGCACTGGCACGTCCGAACATTTTGATGTTCGGTGACTGGATGTGGGAGAGCCGCCGTACCGATGCACAGAGCCAAAGACTCCAGAACTGGCTGGCGATGCTTGAAGAGGAGGGCGACAGACTTGCCGTCATCGAGCTTGGTGCCGGTACGGCAGTGCCGACGGTACGTATGACAAGTGAAGATGTGGCGCGTCACTTCGGGGTGCCTCTCATACGCATCAATCCGCGTGAAGCGCATGGGGCTGAGATTGGGTTGGAGATGGGAGCGGTGGAAGCGCTGGAAAAATTAGAAATTAGGAATGAGGAATGAGGAGTTTTGGTATGCTTTCCTTTGGAAAGCTTCTGTTTGGATGTAGGGTGCGTAGTCACGCACCGTTAGGATGATATATGAACGGAAATTTACTGATTTGTCTTGGTATCGGGCTGATCGTTGCTGGTGTTGCCTACAAGTACGGTCTGCTTGACTGGTTTGGAAATCTTCCGGGTGATATTCGCTACAAGGGTGAGAATACTTTCGTTTTCATTCCCATTACGTCAATGCTGCTTGTTTCGGCTGTGGCTTCGATAGTGATGTGGTTTTTCCGTCACTGAAATATGCTATAATTCTCATTATGAAGTTTATCGACAAAGATGAAGTAGTAGCATACTTGAAACTATTGAAACCGGAATTGGAAGAGAAAGGAATAGACCGTATAGGTCTGTTTGGTTCGGTGGCTAATGGTAAAGCAGATATGCTTAGTGATATAGATGTTATGGTGCGGACAACACCGAAGTTTGCCCAGCGCTTTAAAGGAGTAGAGGGGTTTCTTTATCTGGAGAATCTTAAAGAGACGATCTCCAGACATTTTGGCAGAAAAGTGGACATCTGTGATGAAGCAGGCTTGAATGGCAAGCAGAGGGGAGATGTTATTTATGCATGAATCCCTGGAGCTTATTGCAGATAAAATAGATAGGATTGAACAGATAATAGCACAGAGCGGCTCGATTGTTGAAGCACTTGAAGATGAGACGCTGTCAAGACCGGCTATCATGATGCATCTTGTTTCCATTGCCGAGCAGTTTGGGCGTCTCCAGAATGCAATGGAGTATGAGGTCTTGTCAAAGTTTGACAAGGAGGATGTACGAGGGGCATTTGCGGTACGAAATTTTATTGCGCATGACTACGAGGGTGTTAATCTTGCTCTGATTGAAAATGTCATTCGGGAGTATCTGCCGCACATAAAGTCCATTATACGCTCAATGCGATAAGAAAATGCGCTGTTACAGTTGTGGCAGGCTCAGTTTTCGTATTGTATGCGAAACCTGCAAAACGACTCTTTTTGTTCCCTCTATCCAAACCCGTCGTATCGGCACACTCGATGTGATCTCCTTTTACAGCTATGCAACGCTTGAGCCTCTGCTGTTGACAAAGCACAAGCCGGAAGGCTGGCGGATATACCGTGAACTTGGCAGGATGCTCTTTCGTCCCTTTATGCAGGAGTTTGTGGAGCAGGACGATGGAGAGGTCTGTGTCATCGGGGTCGATGAAGATATCCGCAGCGGCTATTCCCATGTCGCACAGCTTGCCCGTGCGATGAAGATGCCTGGCGTGAATGTAACTCACGGAGTGCTTCGGGCATGCAACAGGGTGAACTATTCGGGAAAACCGCTGCAGTACCGGCTGGAGAACCCCAGAGATTTCCGCTATACCGGCAAAGAGAATATCAATGCCATACTGGTCGATGATATCGTTACAACCGGTGCGACGCTTCATGAAGCGCAGCGGACACTTGTGAGCCATAGTGTCGAGGTGCTTTTTGCGCTGACACTTGCGAGTGTAGAGACAGATTGATACTTTGTCGTTACTTCCGATTTTCAAAAAACAATCATTTTAGCACACTTTTGACATACTTTTTTGGTATGCTTTTATAAGAGGGTAGAATACTATTGTACCTGTTTGAAAAAAGAGAAGGAGGAGAAACGGATGAATCGTGTTATAAAAACAGTTGTAGTGGCAGCGGTCGGAGCGATGAGCCTGCAGGCCTCAGGCCAGATGCATCTTTTCGATATCAAGAGCGGAAAAGTGACCTACGCAATCAGTGGTTCGGCAAATATGATGGGGATACAGATGCAGAGCAAGGGCGAAAAGAGGCTGCTGTTCGATGACTACGGTGCGAAAAATCTCACTGAAACCGTTAAAACGGAAAAACGCAGCGGTATGGGAGGCAATCAGACTGAAAAGAGCCACACAATGACCCTGATGGACGGCAACACGATCTATCAGGTAGATTTTCAGCGTAAACAGATTACCAGAATGGAAAATGTCGGTGCCAAAATGCTCGGTGGTGTGGATATGAAACAGAAGGGCCTGGAGATGATGAAGCATGGGTGGCAGAAAGATCGGTACGGACAAGGTACTGGGCTATACCTGTGATGTCTGGGAGCTTATGGATACGAAGCAGTGTATCTACAAAGGGGTGACACTTAAAGTCGAATCGAACATTATGGGTATGACAAACAGGGAGATCGCTACCGAAACGAAATTTGACATAGCGCTTTCCGCAGATGATTTCAAACTTCCTAACTTCCCGGTTCAGGAGGGGGCGGCACCTATGGGACAAGTGCCGGACAGGCAGAGTGGCGGTATGACGATGCCACAGCCCAGTGAAACCGATATTGCAAAAATGGCTGAAGCGGTAAAAGTGATGAGCGCTGCTATGCAAAAGAGTGGTATCGATATGAACAAGCCAAACATGAGTGCAGAAGATCAGCATAAGCTGGAAAACGCGTTGATGGGTGCTCTGATGCCACAGATGAAACAGCAGTTGATTGAGCAGGAGAAGGCAATGCAGTTTGCCAAACGTTGTCTAACGGAAGCCAATACGCTCAATCAGGCGCAGAAGTGTGCCAGCAAAGTGGATGCAATGATGGGGGAAGCAGGTGAACCGCTTGAGAGATGGGATGCACGAACAAAAGAGGAGACACTCCATGAGATAGACAGAGCGCTTGCAGGTGTAGCATGTGCCAAAAAGGCACATACACCACAGGCAATAGAGCGGTGTATGCAGCAATAGATTCGTTTGCAAAACGGAAGCCGGGCAGGCAAAATGGTAAAAAGGAGAGTTGCATGGAGATAACAGCCAACTATGTGGACCTTTTCAACCGGAAGATATTCCCTGCGAAGGTAAGTGTGAAAGAGGGATGCCACTGACATATTCAATCACCGACGGATTGATGCTTGGCGTGCTGGTCTATATGGTGGCTGTGGGGTTTTGGTCTTCTTCTTTCTGTAAAAAAGCGGGGAGCGTGCTATATCTCCCCTTGCAGAAAGTGTTCGAATATCTGCGTAACCAGCGCGATGCGCTCTTCGAAACTCTTTTTACTCGCCCTCTCGTGTACCGTATGGTCGCCGTCACCGTAGGGACCCCAGCCATCGAGGGTAGGCACACCCTGTGACGCGATGATGTTGGCGTCACTCACACCGCCGCGTTTTTCGGTGGGGAGGGTAGTGTTGCAGAGGGTTTCTATCTTTTTTACAAAGGTAGCCTGTTCAGGGGTGGGCTGCATCACGTCACGCTGGATGCCGCCGGAGAGTTTGGACTCTGTCCCCTCGACATAAGAGGTGGTGACGATCTCATCGATGGCTTCAAGAACCCTGTCACGCTCATCAGTCGTGGTGTAGCGCAGTTCGAAAGTGAGTTTCGCTTTGGGCGAAATGGTGTTGGCACCGATGCCGCCTTCTATCTTACCGACATTGACGGTGGTCTGCTTTTCAAGGTCTGTCAGTGCGACGAGTCTCTGTAGTTTGAGTGCCGCTTCGAGGTTGGCATCGGCTCCCTTGTCGTAGTGGTTGCCCGCATGTGCGGCGATACCTTCAATGTCGATGAAGAAGGTGCCCACTCCTTTGCGTCCGATGACCACTTCGTCGTGTACGCCCGCCGCTTCGAATACCATACAGTAGTCGTATGACTTTGCCAGCTTGGCAGAGAGGTGCTTGCTGTCGTCACTGCCGGTCTCCTCGTCGCTGACAAGCAGGAAGTCGATGTTGTGGATTGCGCCAAACTTTTTATGGACGTTGCGAAGCGCCTGGAGAGCAACATAGTTGCCCCCTTTCATATCGCATACGCCCGGACCGTAGATCCACTCCTCATCCTCTCTGAACTGCTCGAAGGTGCCCGGAGGGAAAACGGTGTCAAGGTGTCCAAGCAGCAGTAGCTTTTTCCCCTCCTTTTCGGGAGCACTCAGATGCAGATGGTCTCCTATCTCCTCTCTTGGGTAGCGTGTAAGCGTATAGCCAAGCTCCTCCAGCCAATAGGCGAATATCTCACCGTTTTCGTCGACCCCCTCCTTGTTCTTTGTCCAGGAATTGATCTCAATAATCTTTTGAAGTTCCTTAAAATCCATACTCTTTACTGCCTTTTTTATGAAAATGTTACAAAATTGTTATATTTCTCTGAAGATATTTTAATAAAATATAGTAAAATAAGAGATTAAAGCACAGTAAAATTGTAAGGATGGTCAATGGGTAGAAAGATCGGGATGTGGATGTATCACAACGGCGGCGGAGACAAAATAGAGCAGAAGATGGTCAAAAGACTCAAAGAGCGTGGCATAGAGACAGTCACAGGTATCAATCTGCGTCATGCCGTAGCCAAGAAAGGGCACATCTACCACGGTAAACGAAAGGTAGATAAGCTCGATCTCTTCTTCTCCTATAACGCCGGAGAACAGACACAGTACCAGGTCTTTTTGTACCAGGCGCTTGCACGCGTCATTCCGACCGTCAACTCCTACGAAGCATTCGCCCTGACCGAGGACAAGTTCCAAACTGCCTACCTGCTGCAGCAGCACGGCATTGTCACACCGGAGTTTCAGCTCTGCCACCGGGACGATACGGAACATCTCGAGCGGATTATGAAGAAGTGGAAGAAGATGGTTTACAAACCGACCGACGGATGGGGCGGGGTAGGGCTTACAAAGATTGAGAATGAAGAGACGCTCAATATGCTGCTTCCTTTCCTTAACCAGACCGACCTGCGCTTCTTCTACGTCGAAAAGTTCGTCAAGTACGACAACACCGACTTCCGCGTCGATATCGTTGATGGAAAATTTGTCGGATGCTATGGAAGGAAGGCAAGCAAAAGCGACTGGCGTACCAATGTCACCAGTGGCGGCTCTGTCTTTAAACGTGAGCCGAACGATGAAGTGGTCGAGCTTGCGATCAAGGCAGCCAAAGTGTGCGGTACGGACATCGCCGGAGTTGACATTATCTACGATATGGAGCGTGAGGAGTATGTGGTTCTGGAGGTCAACGGCATTCCGGCATTCGCTACACCGGAGCAGGAGAAGATGGGGCTTGACTTCAACGATCTGAAGATCGACCTCATTGTCGACCTGATCGACCGCAAGACAAAGAAAAAGAAGAAAAAATAGCATTTTCTGAGATATCGGAGGTTTCACTCGATAGCTCTGGCAGGTGCAAACGGCAAAGCCGCCCTACGGGTTGAGTGCACCTTTGTCGCCATCGAGTGAAACCTCTCTTAGCATAACTAAAATACAAACAAGGAGTATTATATGGCCAAAAAGAACAAACAGCAAAAACTACCAAAACTCGGACTGCTCTACCTCGATCACGTACTAAGATTTTTCGACAAGAGCAACTTTAGAGGATGGCCGGACAAGATTGAAACAGTGGTTTACCACTGGAAGAACGACAAGGATCGTTTCATCAGAGAGGTAAAGCGCAAGAAGATCGATGTGCTCATCGGGAACATTCCCGCAACGGCGTACGAAACCTTCCGCGAAATTGCAAGAGAGCTGCCGCATGTGCAGTTCATCCCCTCTCTGGATACGCAGTTTGCCAACAAGTCAAAAGAGAACGTAACCCGTTTTGCCTGGAAGTACGACATTCCCGTGCCAAAAACCTACATCTTCTACGACAGAGAGAAGGGGATGAAGTTCATCGAAGAGACGAAGTACCCCAAGATCATCAAGAAGAGTTACGGCCCTTCCAACTACGGCGGCTACTTCGTCCACAAGGTGGACTCTGCCAAAGAGGCGAAAGCGCTGCTTGAGAAGAAGAAGTATCACCCTATCTATATGCAGGATTTCGTACCCATGGAAGCGGATGTGCGCGTGATGCTCATCGGTCACAAGCCGGTCTGTGCTTTCTGGAGACGCCCGCCAAAGGGTGAGTGGCTGACCAACACGAGCCAGGGTGGAAGTATGGACTACATGGACGTGCCAAAAGAGCTGCTTGACCTTGCGGTCAAAGTCTCCAAAGCGGCAAACGCCGAGTACTGGGCGTGTGACGTGGCTGTCGGTGAGGATGGCAAGTACCGCATTCTCGAGTGTGCGACAGCCTTTGCGGCCTTCCCGTACATCCGTGACTGGATCGGGCAGTACCTGATGTGGAAATTCTCCAACGGGCGTTTCCCTCTGCCGAACATTCCGCTTTACAACTGGGAAGAGCTTGGCAAGATGGATGCAAGTGTACTGCGTACCCTGCGCTACATTACCTTTGGCCGCTATACGCCAAGCTATGACGGAGCCTTCTTCCTCGACAAGAAGACCAAAGAGACGGCCGAGGGTGAAATGTACCTGCATGAGCTCGACAGCCTCTACCCGATGCTTGACACCTACACCCGCACCAAAGAGGAGTGGCCGAGTGAGAAGTGGAACTTCCAGGACAACTACGGTAAGACCATAGAGAAGGTCAGTGCGAAGAAGAACCCAAAGTATGACGATGACGACGAGGGTACACAGAGTGAAGCACAGGAGAACATCATCGAGCTTTCTGAGAAGAAGGTGAAAAAACTGCTTACTTCCGTCGAGGGTATCGGCGAGAAGAAAGCGGAGAAGATCATGAAGAAGTTTGACACAACCGAGCTGGTGCATGCCCTTGAGACTGCGCCTGAAAAGATTGGTGAAGAGCTCTCCTGGTTTAAAAAAAAGTTCATGAAAAAACTGCTCAAAGAGTGGAAATCATTCAAAGATAAGCTCTAACGGTGTACACTTCGCCGATTTTTTCTTCTCTGCCGGTACTTCCCGGCATGGTAAGAGACCCCTTTTATATTCCAAACCACTATTGTAAAGGCTGTTAACGATGAAGAACCAGTATATGTCTTATCAGGAGAGTCTTGACTTTCTGCACAGAATGGAAAAAGAGTACCCTGATCTGATCGAAGTCATCAAGATCGGTACGACCTACGAAGGGCGCGATATCGTCCTTGCCAAGATCTCAAAAGAGGTCGAAAAGTCCGATGAGAAGCCGGCGCTCCTCTATACCGGTACCATCCACGCCCGTGAGTGGATCGGTCATGAGCTGGCGCTTGAGTTCATCAAGCACGTGGCTGAAAACCAGGATGTCAATCCCGTACTTGAAAAGGCGCTCAGAGAGTCGACGATCTACATGGTGCCGTGTCTCAACCCGGATGGATACGAGTATTCGAGAAAACACTTCTCCTTCTGGCGAAAGAACCGCAGAAAGAACCATGACGGTACCATCGGCGTCGATCTTAACCGTAACTTTTCCATCGGTTTTAAGAAGATAGAGAACACCTCCTCCAACGTTTATGGCGGAGAGGAGCCATTTTCGGAGGCTGAAACGCGTGCCATTAAAGAGTTCGTCGATGCGCACGAGAACATCACGATTGCACTCGACTACCACTCCCAGGGCAACGTCTTCTTCCCTGCGCACAAGTTCAAGCACGAAGCGGAGATAGACGGGACCGATATGAATGTCATCGCGGCGAACATGAATGACGAGATAGAGAAAATTACAGGAAGACGTTACGGTATCCACCGCGGAAAGCCGCCCGCAGCGCTCATCAGCGGAAGCGGGCGTGAGTACTACTATTCGCGTGGTATCAAAGCGCTTGTGGTCGAAGTGGGAACGAAGAACATCCCCGACTATATGAAGAGTATGAGCAGCAGTGTGCATGAGAACATCCCCGCGCTCATCCGTACCTTCTCAGAAGTGGTCAACTTCTCCGAGTATGCCCCGCGCCGTGTTGATGAATTCAGGGTGGAATCTGTCAGTGACACGAGTGTGACACTGGTGTGGAAGTATGAGAAACGTGATGACATCTTCTTCGAGATCTACCGCAGCACCAAAGACAAAGATGCCTGTGACGAACGTACAAGGGTAGGGATCGCAGGTGAGCATACCTTTACCGATACCGATCTGGAGAGTTCGACGAACTACCACTACACCATTCGTGCCGTCAGCAAAAAAAGCGGCTACAAGTCGGCATTCGCACCGGTGGTCAAGGCGCGCACCGCGCTGGCAGAGGATGAGTTCTTCCGATTCCTCTTCGCAACGAAGGATGGTACGGGATATGTGGGGCAGTACACGCAGGAGAGCAACCGCGCACACTTTGGGAACAACTCCCTTTTTGTAGGCATCAACAAATCCAAGGGCATCTGCGACTCCGTAGTCAGTTTCGATCTCAGCTCCATTCCCGACAACGCCGTCATCAAATCGGCACGCTTCTATCTCTACCCGATGAACCGCGTAGGTGCGAAGATAGAGAAATTCGGACAGTGGGACCTCAGTTTGCTTGAGCATGGCAGCTTCAGCGATATCAGCGACTTCAACGAAATTGAAAACGCAAAAGCCAAGGGGATCATCGGCCAGGCGATCAAATCACGTCAGCTGACACAGGGTATCTGGAACTTCTGGGAGTTCTCACAGCGTGAGTGCCAGCTGCTGGAAGAGGAGATTGTCAACAAGCAGGCGGTATTCCGTATTGACGGACCAAAATACCTGCCAGACGGTGAAGACAGCCAGATGATGCAGTTTGATATCGGCTACGGGAAATTCGGCGGCGGTATCCACTACCGTCCGATGCTTGATATCAAGTACACAATAGAGAACGAGAAGATCAAGCTGCCGACACAGGAGAGGGCGACCATCGCAAAAGAGGGTGTGGAGGAGAATGTACTCAAAAGCGGCTTTGATGCTGAGGGTAACAAGGTTTACGGCTATCTGAACTTCGACCTCTCCAAGCTTCCAGAACACGACAAGACGATGATCATCCAGTGTGCACTGCGCATTCGCAACAAAAACACTTTCAAAAAGAAGTCCGATGTTCGCTTTTATGTCGAGCTGGTGGAGCTTGACGAGGTAGGCACCTACGAAGATATCAAGAACCGTGAGAAGATAGAGTACATCGGTTACGAAGTGGCCGAGAGCGATCTTAACGCCAAAGAGTGTCAGTACTTCAACTTCGATACCCTCTCCAAACAGGCGCTGGACAAGATGCACCAGGAGGGCAAGACTCTCAAACTGGTCATCAAGCCGACTTCCGCACTGGGGGCGAAGAACCGCATTACCGAGTGGGCGGACGATGCCGAGCTGATTGTCAAGTATATCCCCAAGCGCCGCCATCCGGTTTCGCCTGTGAAAAACGTACAGATCTCCAAAGAGAAGAAGATGATCAAACTGACATGGGACAAAGTCGATGACGAGGCGCTCAAAGGCTACTACGTCGTACGAAACAGTTTCCATCCGCCGCGCCACTTTATGGACGGTGTCAAGCTCTACGGTGGGAAAGATACCTGGACCTACGACAACTTCGGCTCGTTCGACAAGGAGAAGTACTATGCGGTATTTACCTACGATGATGTGCCCAACTTCTCCGAAGCGTCCGTGGTGCGCTACGACCCGCTTGAGAAGTACTGATTTCACCTTCACGCTGCATAAATAGGAGTTTTTAACTCCTATTTAAAATCCGCTATGCTATACTCACTCTATGATGAATGAAAAACCGACACTCAAATCGCTGCTTGAGACTTCTGCAGGCAAAAAGCTGCTGCTGCTTGGCAAGGAGCAGATATTTACCCAAAAAGAGATCGAACGCTTTTTGAAGCGCTTCAAGGTTACACCGGTAAAGTATCTGGAAGAGGGGGTCGTTGGAGTGGTCGAAAACCACCGCCTCAATCCGGTGGAAGAGGATATCTCCAACGAAGCTTACGAACAGCATCTGCCAATATACAAGCTAAGTGAGTTTGAACAGCTGCTTTCAGAAGAGATAGATGACGATGCGCTGCTGATGGCCATCAAACTTGGCAACGACCAGGAGCGTGTGGTCCGGCTGCTTGGCAACGAGCACCTCAGTGATGCGCTTTTCGTGCGCCTGCTCAAGCTCTACACCTTCAGCAGCGATGAGGAGGACAACCGTCAGGACAGGGATGTCATTATGTACACGCTGCGCCGTTACATCGACATAAAGCCCAACGAAGAGGACCTGCTCTACAGCTACCTCACGCTGCGCCGCCTTGCTACCGAAGCGACCGACCCGGAGCTGCTCAAGGCGCTGCTGAACTTTCCCAATTTCGAGTTTCTGGTACGTGGAAGAGAGAAGATCACGATGCAGGAGACGATAGCCAGAAACCCGCACATCGATGAAGAGACGGTACGCAAACTCCTTGCGACACGGAAGATAGCCGTGTTGCGTGCGCTTGCGGGGAACAGCGCCATCACGAACGAGGTGCAGAAGCACCTGCTTGCGCAGAGTGACGAAGCCATCGACAAGGCGCTTGCCGCCAACAGCGCTATTGACAATGCACTGTTCGATGCATTGCTTGGGCGTGGTGATGAGGCCGTGTCACTGCTGCTGGTGCATCAGCCCATCGATGTGTCACGCTTCGAGAAGGTACGCAAGGCAGTTAGTGATGCAGAGCGCTTCGCACTCATCGGCGCAAACGAGATGCTTGGAGCAGATGTCATAAAAGCCCTTGTCGCTACAAAGAATGAAACGCTGTGGCAGATGCTTGCGGGAAACAGAACGGTTCCGGGCGAAGTACTTTCAGAACTTTATGAAAAGGGTGGCAGGCAGGTGCAGCTGGCGCTTGCCAAAAATCCGGCTACGCCCGAAGCCATTCTGGAAACGCTCTATGAGAGGGCAGGGGATGATACGCAGATGCTTGCCGCGCTGGCGCACAACCCCTCTTTGCCGGAAGCAAAACTGCGTGCACTCTTCGAGCG
>JALWLU010000172.1:7618-10493 GCA_026996325.1 Sulfurovum sp. | reverse complement strand
ATGCTCACTAGTATTAAAACAAATGAATTTGCGGGTAGTGAGTCGAAAAAACTGGCGATGATGTACTTCAGGGTAGCGATTATCCTGTTCGGTGCACAGCTGCTGATGGGACTTATCGCAGCCATCCAGTTTTTGGCTCCAAACTTCTTGTTCGAAGTGTTCGACTTCAGTGTCGCAAGAATGGTTCACATCAATGCACTTGTTGTATGGATGCTCTATGCGATGATCGGTTCGGTCTACTATCTGCTGCCTGACGAAGCGGGTATCGAAACCGTCGGTGTAGGGCTTGGAAAGCTCGCTTTCTGGGTACTGACAGCTGCAGTTGCTGTGGTAGTGCTTGTATACATCTTCATCCAGGTCGGACCTGGTAAAGAGTCGACTATCTGGCTGATCAATGAAGGTAGAGAGTATATCGAAGCACCGAGATGGGCCGATATCGGTATCGTCGTGGTCGTACTGATCTTCTACTGGAATGTCTTTGCGACCTACATGAAAGGGCAGAAGACAGGTATCCTGACAGTACTGGTAGCCGACCTCCTTGCACTGGCTGGTCTCTATCTTGCGGGAATGTTCTTTACAGACAACATTACAATGGACCAGTACTGGTGGTGGTGGGTCATTCACCTCTGGGTTGAAGCGACCTGGGAAGTTTTTGTCGGTTCACTCGCGGCATACGGTCTTATCAAGATCATCAACGCCAAGCGTGAGATCGTCGAGATGTGGCTCTGGATCGAAGTGCTGATGCTCTTTGGTTCAGGAATTCTTGGGCTTGGTCACCACTACTTCTGGATCGGTACACCTGAGTACTGGTGGGAGATCGGTGCGCTCTTCTCTGCACTCGAACCGGTGCCTCTGGTAGCGATGTTCGTACACGTCCTCTATGACTGGGGAAAAGAGCAGGGGATCGCGAAAGCCGAAGGCAAGCCAGGTTCTGTTATGAAAAACGGTCCGGCGATGGCGTGGATTGTCACCAACGCATTTGGAAACTTCCTGGGTGCAGGTATCTGGGGGTTCTTCCACACACTGCCACAGGTGAACATCTATACGCACGGTACACAGTTTACTGCAGCGCACGGACACCTGGCATTCTTCGGAGCCTATGCGACAATTCTGATCGGCATGATGTACCTTGGTATACAGGGGGCATACGGTATTGACCGTCTGAAAGCGACATTCAAGTCGAAAATGGCGATCTCCCTCATCACCTTCGGTGTCATCGGGATGACCATCGCACTGACGATCGCAGGGTATGAGCAGGTACTGGTCGAAAGAGCGGAACTGGGCGCTGGATGGAGTGCCTTCTTTACCGCACAGGAACTGCCCTGGTATGTACAGGCTCAGATCTGGAGAACCATCATGGGTGTGGTGACCTTCGTAGGATTCATCTACCTGGTATGGGATCTTCTGACAATCGGAAAAGCGTCAAAGGCTGCAGCGTAAGCTGTTAAAAAAGGTGTGGCACTGCCACACTGCTACAAAAAGGAGCAGAGATGTTTGAACAGTTTACAGATGTTGTACCGAGTTTCTTCGGATACCTCAATCAGGGTCCACTGACTTTGACAATATTCTTGCACACAGTGATTATATTGCCGATGATCTGGATCTACTTCGATGAGAAGAAGAAGCTGAAAAACGGAAAGTAGGTTTAAGAAGGTATGACCGGGTTTGGTCGTGCTGAAGGAAGTGAGGACGGGGTAGCGCCCTCACAAGAGTGTCTGTTATCTAACATAATAGACACGCGATTGTATTCACATTGGCTTTAAGAGAAGCTAAAAATGTGGTTCATGCTAAAAAAGGAGCGAAGAATGAAACTGAACAAAATTGCAGGATTGGCCATTATCACAAGCGTTGCGGCGACCATGGCGATTGCCGGAACATCCAAGATGGATTTTGCCAAAATGTACGAGAAAGAGTGTCAGGGATGTCACGGACCGATCCACCAGGGTGGTGTCGGATCCGACCTCAGACCTGCTGCACTGAAGAAGAAAGAGCACTACAAGCTTGTAGAGGTTATTCTCAACGGTAGAGAAAATACGGCAATGCCGGCGTGGAAAGACAAATTCACCAAAGATGATGCCGCAGGTATGGTTGACTGGCTGATGAACTGGAAAAATACAGTCGAACTGAAGCTCGATCTTGACAAGGTCAAAGAGACCTGGACGAAACTGGCTGACAGAGAGGCGCTTGCGAAGAAGTATCCGGTAGACAAAGACGGTAACATCAAGTACAAAGGCGGTGATGTCAAGAATGTAAAAGACATTACATTCGCAACAGAGCGTGATGCCTCTTTGGTTGACTTTATCGACTCGACAAACGGTAAAGTGCTTTCGCGCCACAAGGCGGGATTTGCGGTACACGTAACGGTCACCAACAAAAACGAGCCGCGTTACGCATACTCCATTTCGCGTTCAGGAAGACTGACGATGTTCGATATCGGTGCACCGGGACAGCCGGCGATCGCTTCGGTACAGGTTGGACAGGAGTCAAGAGGTCTTGCTGTAAGCCCTGACGGGAAGTATGTCCTTGCAGGTAACTACAACCCGGGCGGTGCAGTACTGTGTGATGCACATACACTCGAGCCGCTCAAAGCGTACGATACCAGTCGTGTCATCGACCCGGACGGACAGATTGGACCATCACGTGTTGCAGGGATTGCCGATACACCGTATGGACCGTACTTCGCGATGGCACTCAAAGATGGTGGGCATACCTACATCATCGACTACTCCAAGCCTGACTTCCCGATTGTGGGGGATGTACCGAACATCGGTAAGATCCTGCATGACTGTTTCCTCAACGAAAACGAGGGTGAGGACTTTGGACGTTACTTCCAGATTGCTTCACAGGGGTCTGACCTGATGGGTATTGTCGACTT
>JALWLU010000172.1:0-7608 GCA_026996325.1 Sulfurovum sp. | reverse complement strand
AAGGTCTATACAGGTAAGAAATCCAAGCCGCACCCAGGACAGGGTTCAAGCTGGTTCAACAAGAAGATGGGCAAGCAGCTCAATGCGACCAACTCCATGAACTTCGGTTCTGTCGTTATCTGGGACTCTCCGGGCTGGAAGGTCGTCAAGAAGATCGAAACGGCAGGCGGTGGTCTCTTTGTAGGAACTTCTCCGCATACGCCTTGGATCTGGTCTGACTGTGTACTCGGTAAGCCTGAGAAGTACAACGAAGTACACCTGATCAACAAAGAGACACTCGAGACCGACCGTATCATCAAAGTCGGAAAAGAGAAGGGACAGCTCATCGATGCTAAAACTGGAAAAGTTCTGCAGGAGTGGGATGCGACACAGTACGAAAAGGTACCTGTAAACGAAGTTGCTTCCACGATGAGCAAAGAGAAGCTGATGCCGCCGGTTGCCGAAGGCAAGCACGGTCCTAAGGTCAAGAACCCAGTACAGCCAAGACTGCTGCATGCTGAGCCTGCAAACCATGGCAAGTGGACAATGATCTCGGAGTGGACCACCGGACGTATCGGGATCTATGATTCTAAAACCGGTAAGTTCATCAAGTACATTGAGAACCTGACCACACCGACCTTTACCTACTCGGTAGAGCACAGACAGCACGTACCGGGTGCATAAGCTGTCTTGAATACTCGTACGGCGCAGGGCCCCCTGCTACGCCGTACCCCCTTTCTACACAGAGGCGGGAAATCTACGAACGCAAAAGATTAGTCTCCTTTTAAGTTTGATAGGTTTCCCTCGTCTGTGTTTTTTCCTCACATTAACCCTTCAAAATGAAAGTGCTATAATCGTTCTATGAACCACACAAAGGCAATGGCTGTATGAATATTATGATTGCAGGGGCGGGTACGGTAGGCTATTCGCTTGCACAGTCGCTCTCGTTCAGACACAATATTTTCGTCATCGACAAAGATATCACCAAGCTGAACAAACTTGAAGAAGATATCGACATCCTGACACTCCATGGGGATATTGAAGACCCCAACATCTACCAGTCGCTTGCCATTGATGAAGCAGACCTCTTCATCGCGGTTACCGATTCGGATGAAGCCAATCTCCTTGCGACGCTCATTGTCGAAGATGTCGTCAAGATCAAAAAGAAGATCATTCGCCTTAAAAACGAGGGCTTTCTCAAGAGTCATGTGCTGCAGAAGCTCTCCATCGACCATGCCGTATTTCCTGATATCGCAACGGCAAAAAAGGTAAAGACGCTGATGTCCTTTCCCAAGGCCAACAATGTCAAAATGTTCCACCAGACAAAGCTGAAGCTGGTTTCGCTGCGTGTACAGCATGAGATACCCGAAGAGATGACCGCAGGAATGTTCTTAAGTAGAGATGTTTCGGTAATAGGCATTGAGCGGGGCAAGAGATTTCTTGTACCCGGGGCAGATGAGCGTATTGTCGAAAACGATCTGGTCTACCTCTTTGGGGACCTGGAGGCGATCAAGGCGCTCTCTGAAAGGCTCGATGAGAAGATGCCCTCCTCCATCCGCCGCATTGTGATCTTCGGGGCAGATACGCTGGCACAAAAGATCGCAAAAGCACTGGTGGATGACAAAACAGAGATCAAGATGATCGAAAAGTGCCTTGAACACTGCAAACACGCTTCGGAACTGCTGGAGGGACGTGTGACCATCATCAACTCCGCCTATGAGGACCAGCGCCTCTTTGAAGAGGAGGGATTGAAAAATGCCGATATGGTCATTGCAGCAGGACCACACGATGAGAAGAACATTGTCAAGTGCATGGAGGCAAAGGAGTATGGCATTGAAAAGGTCGTGGCGATCAACAACGACAAGGCATATTACCACCTGATGCACAAGATGGGCATTGTTGTCGTTCGCGGAAGCAAAGCGAGTGCACACTACGCCATTTTAGAAAAAGTCTCCTCCGACTCCATCGTTACACAGCGCCACTTCTGTGGCGGAAGCGGTATACTCTTTATGCGCAAAATTTACAGTAACTCTCCGCTGATAGGAAAGGTACCTAAAGTAATGTCACGTCTTCAGGCCAAGGCACTGCTGATTAGAGAAGAACAGATATACGGCATTGGTGAGATCGAAGCGCTGGCACAAGATGACATTGTTGCAGTATTTGCCCACATTGATGAGAAAGAGAAGATCGAAGAGTGGATACATACGCTTTAAAGAATATTTTCAAATTTGTCTCCATCATCGGGATGGTACTCTCGCTCTTCTGGCTGAGTGCCATTGTCGTAGGATGGCTCTACCATGAGGATATGGGCGCTTTTTTGATTTTTGACGTACTTTTTTTTGCTTTCAATGCAGCAGTCTATTTTCTGCTCAGAAAGCATTCGGTACGGCTTGGTATCAAAGAGGGGATTCTCTCCGTCAATCTCATCTGGGTACTGCTTGGCATCGCTGGCGCGGCACCACTGATGCTCTATACCTCCGCCTCCTTCTACGATGCATTCTTTGAGTCGATCAGCGGCTTTACGACAACGGGTGCGACGATCTTTACCGATATCGAATCGTTGCCAAAATCGATGCTCTATCTGCGGAGCCTGATGCACTGGCTCGGGGGGATGGGGATCATCGTACTGGGAGTGGGGCTCTTCTCCCTTATCAACCCCAGCGGTTCGCTGGCACTCTTCAAAGCCGAATCGACAGGGATCAAGATGGAGAAGCTCACGCCGAAGATCAAAGATACCGCCATACGTCTTTGGGGTATCTACCTGCTCTTTACCGTGGTCGATGCCATTGCGCTCAAACTGGCGGGGATGAACCTCTTTGATGCGGTAAACCACGCCTTCTCCACCATCTCTACCGGAGGCTTCTCTACGAAAAACGCTTCGCTTGGCTATTACGATTCAAGCCTGATTGTCTGGATCACCACTCTTTTCATGATACTCTCGGGTATTAACTTCCTGGCCCACCTGAAGCTTTTTTCGACCGGAAGCGGTGACGGCTACAGGCGCGAAGAGGTGGTGTGGTACATTGTCGTATTCATTGGTCTTTCGCTGGTCTTGAGCGGTGTGGATGAGTTTGTTGACAACGACAACACCTTTCATGCGCTGACACACTCCTTTTTTACGATCGCTTCGGTGATGACCACGACGGGGTTTGCGACGCTTGACTATGCACAGTGGGGGCATATCGCCATCAGTATCATCTTTCTTGCCATGCTTATTGGCGGCAATGCCGGGTCGACGGCAGGCGGGGTGAAAGTGATTCGCTACATCGTACTCTTCAAGAACTTGGGAGCGCAGATGCATAAAATTCTGCACCCCAATGCCATCGTGGGGGTTTTCATCGACCGTCAGCGGCTCTCTTCACAGATCATCAATGCGACAACAGGCTTCATCTTTCTTTTCATCATCACCAATATGATTGTTACACTCTATCTCTTTGGGCGCGGTTTCGATGCGATGACAGCGGTCTCCACCGCATTGGCGACAGTGGGGAACATCGGGCCGGGGTTCGCACTCACAGGACCGGCGGAGAATTACGCCTTCTTCTCCAATGCCGACAAGATGCTGCTCTCCTTTGCAATGATTGTCGGACGACTGGAGTTTTATACAGTCTTTCTGCTTTTTGGGCGAAGTTTCTGGAAAAAATTCTAATGTTTCGGTTTTTTCTTTATCATCCACTTTTTGAAAGGCTGCAGCGAGCTGATGTAGTCGGCGACATCTTTGAACTCCTGATCTTCAAGCGGAAGGGTCGGCATGGCGTTGGCACTGTATCCGAATGCCTTGTAGTGTTCTGACGGATCCTTGGCGTAGGCGGCAATCTTCTCTTTGTGTCTGCGATAGGCGACCAGGTTCATATCCGGTCCCAAGGCCCTTCCTCCATTGGTTGTATGGCAGATGGCGCAGTTGGCGGCAAATACCTTCTTCCCGGCTTCTACATTTGCAAACAGTGTGCTGCTTATGGTGATAACCAGCAGCAGATAACGTAGTTTCATCTTTATACCTTTCTTGAAAATAGAAATTTGCCGAAATATATCTAAATAGGAGTATTTTTATCTTGATTAACATCAAAGAACAGCACTTGTCATTTTTTGTCTCTATTCCATTCAAAAAGAGGAAATTGACAGATGTCAACAGAATTGTTAGCGGTTTTTCAGTACAATAGAATTCAATTACGCATACCAAGGATAAACCAATGAACCTTCTTCTCTCTTTTCTCCTCCTGGGAACAACCTTTTTCTCTATTACTCTGAGTGCAAAAGAGAAGTATTTTGTCGTAGAGCGTGAAAGCGAATCGGTGGCCGTCATCGAAGATGGCCTTACCAAGCGCCATATGGAAGATATGCACAATATGAACCACGGCATCATCAAGTTTGCCGGAGATGATGCCTATCTGATAAGCCGTGACGGCTATGTGGTCAAGTTCGACCCCAAGACCGAAAAGCGTGAAGCGGAGTACAAGACGAGCAAGTCGGCCATCGGTTTTGTCATCGGGAAAAACTATGTGGCGGTCGCCAACTACGACGACAAGTCTGTCGATATCCTCACCCGTGATCTCAAGCCGATCCAGAAGATCGTGACCGGTTCGAAGAATGTGGGTATCAAGATCTACAAAGATATGATCATCTTCGCACAGATGGACAACGACAAGGTGACGGTGCTTAAAGATGAAAATGCCGGCAAGGGATTGCCCAAATTCAAAATCTACAAAGAGTTCAATGTCGGCAAGATGCCTTTCGATGCGATGATCAAAGAGAACACTTACATTGTCGGTTTTTTCCTTACCAAAGGGTTCGGGGTGATCGATCTTGATACGATGAAATACCACCTCATAAAAGTGACAGGAGAGGGGGACAAGCCGGTGCTGAAAGTACCGCACTTTGGTTTCTGGTCACTGAGTGATGATAGAACATTTATCCCCGCTGTGGGGAACAATGCGGTGATGGTGTATGACAAGGACTTCAAGTTCATCAAAAACATCAAGACCAAAGGGCTGCCGGTATTTACTGCACTGAGTCCGGACAAGAAGTATCTGGCTGTTACTTTTTCCGGCAAGGATTTCCCGACCATCCAGATTATTGATACGAAGAGTCTGAAGATTATCAAAACGTTCACATTCCCAGGAAAGGTACTGCACGTGCGCTGGTCGCATGAGTACCCCAGCCTCTACGTCTCTGTCAACGATGCCAACCAGGTCAGCGTTATCGATACACTCGACTGGCGGCTGGAGCGCGATATCTTCCAGGTCAAGCACCCGTCTGGAATCTTCCTCTATAACTCCAAGAAGAAAAAAGAGTAGGCGATGCGTAAGCTCCTGCCGTTTGCAGCATAACATGTGCACCGGCTGGGAGACTACGACAGGGCACATCAAAAAGCGTTGAAGGAACAGAAGTTGCTGCTGGTGCTGGTAGCCAGGCGAAACAGTCCCAAAACAGCATCTTTGCTCAAAACGGTTTTTATGGACCGACCCTACGTAACACAGATCAACAAAAGGGCAGTTGCCGTCATTGTCTACCGTGACAGTCGAAGCAGCTACCCGGTAGAGATGTACTATACTACAGAGTTTCCCACTCTCTTTCTTGTTGATCCCAAACATATCATCTTGTGTCACTGTTGTCAATGTGTATCTTTACCCCAAATCTTTATTCCGAGATTTGGGCTCAAAAGTTGTATGTTATATTGTTTTTTTCTGCTATACTTATTTATTATCAAAGAGAAACTAAAAGGGTTTTGTATTAAGGAAAAAGATGAAATATGCCAAAGCTGCACTATGTGCATTTTTGTTCGCCTGTCCGTTGATGGCGGAGCCTACGGCTGCCGCAGCACTCAACAGTGATGTGGTAAAAAAGGAGATCGTCTCCAAGGCCGTGGAGCCGGACAAAGAGGAGCTTGCAAAGAAGCTTGCCAACCCCATTGCCGCACTGATCTCTGTGCCGTTCCAGCTCAACTACGAGCGGGGGTTTCTGAATACATCCGGAAATGAGAGTAACAAATGGACATTCAATATCCAGCCGGTCATCCCCTTTTCGCTCAATGATGAGTGGAACCTCATTTCACGAACGATCGTTCCGGTCATAAGGACGGACAATCTCCCGCTAAACAGCGGCATAAACGGCGGAGTGGGCGACATTGTCCAGAGTCTCTTCTTCTCCCCAAAAGCACCAACTGAGAGCGGCTGGATATGGGGTGCGGGACCGGTCTTTCTGGTGCCGACAAATTCCGATGTCTCGGCAGAGACCTGGGGCGCGGGGCCGACGGCGGTCGCGCTCAAGCAGGACGGCCCCTACACCTACGGTGTGTTGGCTAACCATCTCTGGGATATCGGCGGCAATGCCGATATCAGCCAGACATTTGTACAGCCTTTCTTTACCTACACGACCCCTGAAGCGCTCTCGACGACAGTGATGACGGAGACGACCTACGACTGGAATGCGGCAAGTGGCAATGCGTGGACGGTACCCGTCTTTCTGATGGTCACAAAGGTCGGCAAGGTAGGCAACCAGATGGTCAGTTACGGCGGCGGTGTAAAGTACTATGTCGAAAGTCCGGACCGTGGACCTCAGGGTTGGGGCGTGAGGCTGGTCTTTACGATGCTTTTCCCCAAATAGGGTTAGATAATACATAAAAAGGATGAAAAGATGAAAAAAATTGTAGCAGTAACAATGATTCTTGGAAGTATGCTCTTTGCGAATGTGGCGACGAAGGTGATCAAACACGAAGTGAAAAAAGAGGCGAAGCATGAGGTTAAAGAGAAGGCGCAAGATGCAGTGAAACAAGAGCTCAATATCGACAAGAAGATCAAAAAAGAGAAGCGTAAGCTTGAAGTTAAAGCGGTAAAAGCGATACTCTAAATTAGAAGGAAGTAAATTTGAAAAGAAGTATTACGACAATAGTGGCGGTATGTATGTTGGTATTGAGCGGTGTGACAGCGTTGATGGCTGCTGATACAAAACTGCCTGAACAGACACTCTATTACGGTGGTGACATCATTACAATGGAGGGTGGCAAGCCACACTATGTTGAAGCGGTCATGGTGCTTGAGGGAAAGGTCATCTATGTCGGCAAAAAAGCGGATGCAGTCAACAACTATGCAGGAGAGACCGAAGAGGTCAACCTCAAAGGGAAAACAATGATGCCCGGTCTCATAGAGCCGCGTCTTCTCGCTGCGGTGTTCTCATCCGATAGGACAGATGCACTGCCAAGCTTTACTATCAAAAAAGGGAACGCGGCAGACTTTACCATTCTTGAGGAGAACCCATTCAAAGTGGACAAAAAGCACATCAAAGATATTGAAGTTGCGGGGGTTGTCTTTGGAGGAGAACCTAAAATGAGAAAAACAAAACTCATAGGTGGCGACAAAGACACCCACGGTTGTATCGGCTCTGCCGGCTACAGGTGGTGTGCCAAAACCAACCGCTGTGAACGCCCGTGGGAACTTGCAAAAAAAGAGAAGTTTGAAAAAAGTGCGGAGGCGTTTGACGCTTTCTGTGGAAACAAAAATTAGATCCAATTCAACACAAAGGAAGAACATGAACATAAAAAAACGAACGATCGCTGCGATTGCGGCACTGACAATGATACTTGGCTTTACGGCTACAGATGCCTGTACGGGGGTGCAGATTACTACCAAAGAC
>JALWLU010000171.1 GCA_026996325.1 Sulfurovum sp. | reverse complement strand
TATCTTTGGCTATGGCTGCCTTCATGCTTGAGGGAGCCTGCCGCTTTGCAGGCAGATAGACATCATTGGCGAAGACCACCTCGTCAAACTCTCTTCCCAGACTCTTGCTCTTGAAGTGCCGTATCACCGTACGGGTATCATACCCTATCCTGTCTCCGACACTCACAGGTGCTTTGGCAATGGCCACCCATCGCTTCGTACCGTTCTCATCGACCTTAAGGTAGGTGTAACCCGTCACCTCCTTTTTCTCCAGCACTTTGCCGTAATGAATCCCTTTTTTCACTGCCAGATCATCACTTGCACCTGCTGCCAGCAGAAGTGAAACCGATACCGTTGTTGCCAGAATAACGCATTTAAACATATGTCTCTTCCTTATAGTGTAGTCCGGTTATTATATCCCAGCACAATTAATAATTCTTTTTTATAGAGTACAATAAGTTATGTATTACCGTTTAGGCTGTAAGATTACCCACACAATATACTATCGGGAGCATTACAATGAAAAGATTACTTATCCTGGGAGCGCTTGCATGCACACTGCTGCATGCAGAGCTCTTCACTGACCACTTCAAGAACGGTGTCGTCAAGTCACGCATCGAATACAAGGACGGCACGCGTACCAAAACAAAAGAGGGTATCAAACATGGCTTGGAGAGAGTCTACTACGACACAGGTGCACTCGCCTACGAGGTACGCTATGTCGAAGGCACGCGTGAAGGCGTGATGAAGTGGTACGACCAGAAGGGCAACCTGCTTGAGACCATTACATACAGACACGGGATGCGTCACGGCCCCAACGTTCTCTACTACAGCAACGGCAAGAAGCGTGCAGAGGTGAACTACATCGATGACAAAAAAGAGGGGCCATACAAAGAGTATTTCAGCACCGGGGAGCTCGCACTTGAGGTCAACTACACAAAGGGTAAAAAAGAGGGGCTGCAAAAAGAGTACCACACAAACGGCAAACTCGCCTCGAAGGTGAACTATATCAACGGCTATAAAGAGGGCAAACAGATCTGGTATGACAAAGAGGGCAAAATCATCAAAACAGATACGTTCAAAATGGACAGACCCATTGAGGTCATGAAAGAGATTCAGGCCAAAAAACCCGATGCGACACAACAGCTGCTTCAGGGACTCGATTTCAACCCAAACCATCACAAACCCCGATGAAACCGGGGCTTTAAAGTCTATAAAACCAATAGGCTTTATGGGCATTTTAGGCAAATTTTGACTTTTATATCTTAACCTTATCGTGCCTATTACTCCACAATATAAATCACTTATTCTTATACACACCAATAAAAAAATCTCTTGTTTTTGTCTGTTTTTAAAGTGTTCTTAATCTTTTAGATGCAAAAATTGAGCGTAATCAAATTTAAAAGGAGACTAAAAATGATTTCGACAATCTTAAAAAGTACCGTCGCTGCTTCACTGCTTGCAACGGTCACTTTTGCCTCTTCGGGCTACGACAAGAAACCGCCGTTCTCGCTCGACAAGCTGAAAAAGGTAAAAGTCAAGGGCAAGACTGCCTATCAGCCAAAAAACGACTACAACATCTTCATCAACTACGAACTGGGGATGCACTGTGTCGGGTTCGAGATGAGCTACTGCTGTGTCATTCCGCCCTACAACTCCATTCAGGCCCAGGCTATCGAGTCAGGGAAGAACGGCAAGATGCCAAGACTGCTTTCCCCCGAGGACAAAGTAAAACTCTACTATAACACCAGAGACAACTCATACTCCGAAGGGAACAAAATGAAGTACTGGTCCGTTCCCAAAGATGTCGACGGGGACGGCCACTTCGACAGCCCGGGTGACAACGTTGCCAACTACGTCTGGGGACACCTCTTCATCTACAAAGACCTTGAAGGTACGATTCCACAGGGAGCGACCGACAAGGACAGACTCCGCATCGGGCACCAGATCAAAGTCAAGATCGACGCAGGACCATCCGGAAAGCCGATGTCGGGCGGATACCTCGAGTATGCCGGGAAAGACGGCGGCAATGTCGTTATGACCGATACTCTCGTTCCTCCGGTTAAGAACGTCAAGCTGATTCTGACCGCTTCTCACCTCTGGGATGCGCTCGGTCTGCCGCTTACGGCGTTTAATGACTCTACCAGAAGAGGAACCATCCGTTCTATCACACAGAAGGACTTCCAGCCCTTTCAGTATTCGCAGGTTGAACTGCACGACAATACCGGCGAGGCTATCACAGACAAAAACGGTAAACCATACAAATATTTCGGTACCAACCCGGTCGACATTCCTAACTGTTATGCTTGTCACTCAAGAAACGGTAAAGCGGCACAGATGGCAAGAGACGAAGGGCTCAAGCAATCCGATCAAGAATATGCATACTGGAAAAGTTATCCGGATGAGAGTGAGTATATGGCAAGACTTTCCGAAGCTTCCATCAATATCCTCTCACTGCACGATGCGCACCACGGTACGAAGTTCCTCAGCGACTACAAGCATGATGCACCGGGTAACAGACTTGGAAAAGTCGGTGAAGTCAACTGTGCAGACTGTCACGGAGACAACGTTTCAGGAAACCTGCAGGAGCCAAGACCGGTTGCGACAGGCTATAAGGCAGTCAAGGCCAAGCCGCTTACCGAAGCGATTCACGGTTTCCACCTTGCAATGGTACCAATGCCTGATGCAGCGGGAAGAACACAGTCATGCCAAAGCTGTCACCCTACCCACTTCCAGAACCCGAACATGAACGACGACACCAATCCGTTCCGCGTAACGGATAGATATGGTGAAGGGCGTTTTGCCAAGAGCGACATCAGAAAATCTGGCGGCGGATGTTACGTAAGACGTGACGCGCACTCCAACCCTAACGCCAAACCTCCGTTCTTCCTGAATGCATATGGTAAATGGCAGCTGAAAAATGTCTCTATGAAAGACGAACACGGCAAACCTGTCAAGCAGATGAGAGGTCTCTACTGTACAAACTGTCATACGAAGGTGGCACAGGCAATGTACAAATATGACAACATCACACATGACTCCAAGCAGGAGGGCAAAACGATCAGAAACAAATCTCTCAAAGAGATCGTCAAAGCTGTTGCAGGCGGAGATATGAAGAAGTTTGCCGCACTTGCAGATCCAAAAGCGATCGGTGCAGACAACGAAGTGGTCAACTACTACACCAAGCATGAGTCTGCGACACTGGTGAAAAATGTCGGTAAAGACGGCAAACTCGATCTCAAGCCTTGGAACCATCCAAAAGGCGGAGATGTACCGTACAAAGCGGCATCCGGCGGTAACGACTGGTGGCTTGCAGCATCCGAACCTCACTGTGCGGACTGTCACCTTGCACCGTTTGTCGAGCAGAATACAGGCGGGAAATACTTCCCTATCGACCAGCCTAACAAGTATTCACTCTTCAGATACTCCAAGGCACACGGCAGCATCGCATGTCAAACCTGTCACGAATCGGCACACGGACTCTACTCCACAAGATTCGACGGCAAAGAGAGAACGGTTGACGTAACGACACACGAGCAGGCACTGCAGTACTCACCGGACGGCAAGTATGCAGGACCGGTTACCTGTGCGGCATGTCACACTGTCAACAAAAACGGTGTTCCGGTACAGCTTGAGGGTACCAAGTATGCAAATGACTACTGGGCATCGGTTACACTCGCTCACTTTATGAGAGAGGGAGACCAGAAACTTTCAGTCAAGCAGCTTGTCAAGAAATACCCTTACAAAAAATCGGCGAAAATCGTCAAAGACGGCTGGAAGTAATCTTCCGCCATCACCTCCGAACACTCCGCTTTTCGGGGTGTTCACCTTCTCTTTTTCCAAAAACGTTTCTATAACATCTCTTAGGGTATAATAAGTCCAAAATTATACGCGGAGAACTCCCCTACTATGCAAGATCACAACCTGGATGACCTCATTATAGATACCCCAACCAAAGAGAGCAAAGCAAAGGGTGTTCTGACCATTATCGCCCTGCTCATTGTCGTACTGATCGTTGCGATCATACTGACAAAAATCATTCTCAAAGATCCCGATGCCGACAATGCCGTACTCAATGACGATACTGCGGCGATGATCGATCCCGAACTGACACTCGAGAATGACACTGAAGAGAAAGCATCAGAAGATGATGAGGCTGAACTCTCAAAAATGATAGAGAGTGAGATAAATGCCCCCAAAGACAAGAAGGTAAAAGAGGAGACTGTCACCATTGATGAGACTCCCAAAACACCTGACGTCGCTCCCAAGTCTGTCAAAGCGGAGCCTGTACCAAAAGCCGAACCTCTTGCAGCAAAAAAAGTCGAAGCTCCCAAGAAAGCAGAGGTGGTTGCACTTCCAAAAGACACCTACAGCGCACCCAAGAAGGCAGAGCCTGCAAAGCCGAAGAAGAAACCGGCACCTGCAACTGTAACGGGCGGATTCTACATCCAGGTGGCCTCCTACAGCAATATGCCAAGCAAAGACTCAAGACTAATCAAGACCCTTCACAAGTACCACTACACCTACAGGATCATGGATGAAAACGGTATGCACAAGGTGCGCATCGGGCCATATAAGAGCAGGGAAGCAGCCGACCGTGCAATCGTCCGTGTCAGAGACCTGATCAACAAAAGTGCCTTCGTGGTCAAGAAGTAGGAGCCAGAATGCACAAGACCGTACTCTTTGACCAACTCACGCCCGTTGCACTTTACGGAGAGATAAAAGAGCGTTTCCCCCATGAGATCACGATGCTTTTCGAGAGTGTTGTCAATACCAGTGACGGCAACTTCTCATTCATCACCATCGGTGCAAAAGAGCGCGTGGTATACAAGAACAAAATCACGACACACACCGACAGCGAAGGACACGTACGCGTCCTTGAAGAGGACCCCTTTACCTTCCTTAAAGACTACTACGCCAATATCAATCAGGCCATCTACAAAAAAAAGGCCGAAGAGGTCGGCTTCTCCTTTGTCGACGGCTTCATCGGTTTCATCGCCTACGATATGGTCAAGGTTTTCGAGCCGGTACTTGAAGAGAGTATGGATCCACTGCTTGACACCCTTAACACACCGGATTTTGACATGGTACGCCCCAAGATCATCATCGCCTACTCCCACAAGAGTGCCAAGCTGACCTTCATTCTCAACGACGACTCTATGGCAGGGGCGCTTGAGGAGATCGAGAACCTCGTCAACGAGCCATTCTCTCCCATACCGCTCAAACCCGTAGAACTCGATGGCGAGGGAGAGTTCAGCATCGACGAGGAGCGATTCAAACAGCTCGTTATCGAATCAAAAGAGCACATCAGATCAGGTGACATCTTCCAGATACTGCTCTCCAACCGCTACACACAAAGAGGGAAGATCGATCCGCTCAGCTTCTACCGGGTACTGCGTTCGAAGAACCCCTCCCCCTACCTCTTTCTGCTCGATTACGAGGAGTTCTCCATCTGCGGCTCGAGTCCGGAAGTGATGGTGCGCTTGACTGATGGTGAAATCCTGCTTCGCCCTATTGCAGGAACACGTAAGCGAGGAAAAGATGCCAAACGCGACAAAGAGCTCGAAGAGGAGATGCTCAACGACCCCAAAGAGTGCGCCGAGCATCTGATGCTCATCGACCTCGGGCGAAACGATGTGGGACGTGTGGCGAAGACAGGTACGGTAGAGGTGACCGATATGATGCGTGTGGAGCGCTACAGCCACGTCATGCACATGGTCTCCGATGTCGAAGCCCTGCTTAGAGACGACAAAGATATGTTCGACCTCTTTGCAGCAACCTTCACTGCCGGAACAATGACCGGCGCACCAAAGATCAAGGCAATGGAGCTCATTGCGAAGTTCGAAGGGCTCAAGCGCGGCTTCTACTCCGGTTCGGTTGGCTATTTCGCCTTCAACGGCAACATGGACTCCGCCATCGCCATCCGTACCTCGCTGATAGACAAAGAGAAGATTGTACTGCAGGCAGGTGCAGGCGTTGTTGCCGACTCCGTTCCCGAACTGGAGTACCTCGAAGTGAAAAACAAACTGGGGGCGCTTCTGGCAACCCTCAAGGAGATGGAGTCACTTTAAGGCGCTATCTCTTTCGTATTATTTATACACTCTTTGCGCCATTGCATGGTGGAATGGGATCTTCTCTTTTCCATAACCCAACCTTTTTAGATCTTGCCCAACTGCCAAGCTCCATAAGCCTTCTTTTTCTCTGCCACGGCAAATGGTTGCAAAAACCGGGCATCACCCATGCATGTCCCAATGTTACCATCCGCTCACTGACATTCAACCAGCACTTTTTTTCTGAATTATATACAAACAAAGTACCAATCGTTCTTCCGTATATATCCGTTCCATGCCTTTCGAGTTTTACCTTTTTTCGTCCACCAATCAGCTTGATTAACCCCATCGTTGCAATATCCCCCCACTCCTGACCATCTTCTGGACAGTCAATCGCATCCAACCTAATCCGTTCTCGCACCTCATTGCACACAATATCAACTGTATCCCCGTCAATAATATTTTTTACAACAACCGATGGAAGTTTTTCTATCTCTTTGTGATGTTGGGTGGACACTATCTTAATGCTGTGATCATGTTCTACTCCTCTTACCAGTTTTGAAGATTCAACATGCTGATCTCTTTTTTTTCGACCATCGCTCATACGTACATATTTTTTTGTCTTACGTAACAGTTTTAGTCCAATCAATCCGAATAGAAATAAACCAATAATTAGCTCCATAACGCTCTACCTCCTATTTTTTTAAGTATATTCTTTTCAAAAAATCTACAGAAGGTCATTTTCAAAAAAAAATTCTTTTCTAAATGCCTACTTTTTTCTAATCACGCCTCTGATATACTGATGAAAATATGAGGAAAAGAGTATTTATGTACTTCAGCAACTACCTAAAATCATGCCGGGAGAGAAACGGGTTAACACAAGAGCAACTGGTGCATGCGCTCTACAGCTTCGATACAAAATACTTCCAGGGGCTCGATACCAGCACGTTCAGCAAGTGGGAGAGGGGTATCACCAAACCGAGTACCGCCAAACAGACAAGTGTGCTGCGCTACTTTCAGCAGCATACCGGCAAAGCCTTGCCCTGCTGGGAGCATCTCACTGCCGATGAAGCAGAAGCACAGATCTGTGAAACGGGTATGAAGAATATGCTCGGCAGCAAAAGCAAAGAACTGGTGATGCGTTTCCCGGAAAAGATGACCGCTGCCGGAGATCTTGTCGTCAAGCAGCTACGCAACACTGAAATACTGGATGAGGTTGCCCAGTTCAATGTCGACCTGGACCAGGGGTTCAACCAGAGGTTCACCGGCCTTGACAACGAAGATTTCAAAGCGTGGGCGCTACATCCAAGTAACACCTTTTTTGTCTCGACCTATAAAGGCCACTTCTTCGGCCTGCTCTTTGCACTGCGACTGAAGCCGGAGATATTTGAAAAGGTGATGTCGCTCGAGATAAAGGAGAAAGATATCAGCTTCGATGACTTCGCTACGTTCGATGAACCCGGATGCAGCTATATCATCTCATTTTTCGCACTGAACGAAAAGAGTGCCTCACTTCTTTTTATCCGCTACTTCGCTCACCTCATTGCCAATCAGGATGTCACTATCGAGGTTGGCTTCGCAACAATGATAGAGGATGCCATCAAGCTGACACGGAACATGAGCTTCAAACACTACAAGAGTATAATCATTGAGGAAGAGAGAGAACTGCAGACCTACCGACAGACTCTTCCGGAGTTTCTTGCTTCCGAATATATGGTGCGCATGCTTCTTTCACACCGAGAGTGCCCCGAAGAGTAGCCATCTCCATTACATCGATGCGCTCATCGATAGGCCTCATCTGCGCCAGATATGTTTCGCTACTCATCTTTCCCTCTCTATATTCACTGTAGCACTTCATCTGTTTGCGGCGTAATTTTTTTAGCTTTGACATCATTGCCCTTTGTCTGGTCTGAGACTCTTCCATTTTTAAAAAGTCGTTCTATATTCGGAAGTATAAGCGCTTTTCACACATTTGAGAATGGCATATCGGAAACTTTTTTTTGCTTTGAATGTCTACCTGCCAAAAACAGAAAAGTTTACGGTGGTATAATATCATCACACTCTCAGCAAGGATCTCACCCTATGGCCGCACACCTTTTCGCCATCTTCGGCAACCCCGTTTCCCACTCCAAATCACCGCTGATGCACAATCTTGCCTTCAAAGGACTCGAATTTGACGGCTGCTACAACCGCTACCGGCTTGAAAACGGAGAGATGCTAAGAGAAACTTTTTTCACCCTGGGTCTCAAGGGTATCAACATCACGGTACCGCACAAGGAGCACGCCTACAACGCCTGCGACACACTTGACGACTTTGCCAAAAAGGTGGGTGCAGTCAATACCATTGTCGAAAAAAACGGAAAGCTCTACGGTTACAACACCGATGCACCAGGCTTTCTCAAAGCTATCGGTGAGTTTGGAGATGTCAAAACCGTGCTCTTTCTGGGGGCTGGCGGTACGGCACAGTCAACTGCCGTCATTCTCAAGGAGGCCGGATACGAGGTTACCATCCTCAACCGCAGTGCCCCACGCCTTGAGAGGTTCATCAAGGAGGGCTTTGAGACGGCAACCTTTGAGAACTTCTCCCCCAAAGCGTACGACCTTGTCGTCAATATGACCTCCGCAGGCCTTGAGGACGAGAGCCTTCCTGCACCACAGGGTATTCTCGATGACGTCATTCCCGAAGCAAAGGCATGTGTCGATGTCATCTACGGTAAAGAGACACCCTTCTTGAAGCTGGCCAAGGTACATGGAAAACCCACCAAAGACGGCAGTGACATGCTGCTCTATCAGGGCATCATCGCCTTTGAACACTTTACCGACCACCGCTACGGTTTCGATGAGATCAAGCACCATATGCAAAAGGCCTTTGAACTATGAAAAAAATACTTTTCTGGCTAACACTTGCTCTGCTGCTTCTCGCCGCTTTCATCTGGGGCAACATGCCAAAAATCGCTCCTTATTACAAGCAGCTTACCAAACCCCGTGTCGGACTCAATGTCGACCTGCAGCCACTTGAGCAGAAAGAGGCCACCTTTGTAGGCTCCAAAAAGTGCAAGGAGTGCCACAAAGAGAAGTACCACGACTGGAAAGCCTCAATGCATTCGAAGATGATCCAGGATATCAGAAATAACCCAGACGTCGTCGTCGCCGACTTCTCCAAACTGCCTGATGATGCCGACTTTACCCTCAAAGAGGCGGTCTACACCATCGGCAGCAAGTTCAAACAGCGCTATATGATCCCTGCGACCATCAACGGCAAGGCCGACTATAGACTTGGCAACTACCAGTGGAACACACAGACAGGCAAGTGGCAGCACTTCAAACCCTACAAGTACTGGTACCACGACTCCTATCCACACGACAACAAGCAGTTCCCCACCTCTACCACCTGTGACGGCTGCCACTTTACCGGCTTCATGGCTACAGGCAAGCGTGTAGAGCCCGCCATCGCCTGTGAAAGCTGCCACGGGCCTGGAAGCAAGCACACAGAAGATCCCGACAACCCCATATTCAAAGCAAGCCTTGCCGACCCTATCCGCACCAATGAAGTCTGTCTGCAGTGCCATATGCGAAACCGCGACAAGCGAATACAGACTGAAAGTGCAACGGCAAAAGACCTCTGGATGAGCGCCACAGACTACCCCAAAGGGTATGAGCCAGGCAAGCCTCTGATTGAGTACAAACTTCCCGCACCTTTCACTGCGGGCAAGGCTACCAAAGAGTTCTGGCCAAATGGTGCGGCAAAGAAGAACCGCACACAGGGCAACGAATATGTACACGATGCGATGTACAAGCACGGCATTACCTGTATCAACTGCCACGATCCACATAAGCTGACCAACACCGCCAAGAACCCCGAAGGAAACCAGGCGTGTATGAAGTGCCACAGTTTCGGTTCACTCATCGGACCGCACCAGGAGAGCATAGAGGCGCACACCCACCACAAGGCCGACTCCAAGGGTTCTCTCTGTATCGAATGCCATATGCCAAAGACGGGAAAACATACGGGCAAATCTCCGCTTACGGTACGCTCCCACCGCTTTGCCTTTACCTACCCTGCCGAAACCAAACGCTTTGGTATGCCGCCTGAGACCAACGCCTGCTACGCCTGCCACAAAAACAGAACGCTTGAGAGCCTGCAGAAAGATCTTGAAAAGTGGGGCATGCTCGAGTGGGACAAAATGGAGGCACCGCTGCCGCAAAAGTAGCGGTTTGCCTTTAATTAACCTTAAAGCTCTATAATAAAGGTAAACAGACAGAAGGAAATCTATGATAAACGTACTCATGATCGAAGACGATCCGGAATTTGCAGAACTCCTCAGCGAATACCTTTCACAATTCGACATCAAAGTGACCAACTATGAAGACCCCTTCCTTGGGCTCAGTGCCGGCGTAAAGAAGTTCGACCTGGTCATTCTCGACCTGACACTTCCGGGCATGGACGGGCTTGAAGTGTGTGAAGAGCTGGTACGCAAATATGACATCCCCGTCATCATCTCCTCCGCACGCTCGGATATCAACGACAAGGTGCAGAGCTTCGAACTGGGGGCCTACGACTACCTTCCAAAGCCCTATGATCCAAAAGAGATGTATGCGCGTATAATGGCCATCCTCAACCGAGTGCAAAAAGGGGAAGGCAAAACAAATAAAGCAGCACCAAAGAGCGACTTCGAAATCAAGGGTGACACCATCTACTACAAGGGCGAACCCCTAAGCCTCACCCCGGCGGAGTTCGAAGTACTCTCATTGCTGGTGAAAAACCAGGGGATGACACAGTCGCGTGAGCAGATCATCAACTCCTCTGCCACGATGAGCATCGATTCACAGGGCAAGAGCCTCGATGTCATCATCTCCAAGATACGCTCCAAGATCGGCGACCACAAACGCATTCAGGCAGTCCGCGGTGTAGGGTACAAGCTTGTTTAAACACTTCACCTCGCTCAGGAGCAAGATCAAACTGATCTTCTCCATTACACTCCTGCTGCTTTCAGCCCTCTTTATCGGTTCCATCAAGTACGACCATGCCAAATATGAAGAGCTCAACGACATCAGAGAGCGTGCCATCGCACACTACCTCTACAACTACTATCTCAAAACAGGCAAGATCGACGAGGCCTACCTTGAATCCCAGAACTTCTCTCTTATTAAAGACAAAAGCAAGGTGGTACAAATCGAGCGTTTCTTCAAAGAGAAAGGAGAGTATAAAAAGTATGCCGTAGGCACTTTCCGGCTGCAGCGTGTCATTCTTATCAATAACGACCGCTTCAAACTCTTTTTGAAAAACAAGAACAAGCCCAAGTATCCGCTCAAACGGATCATCGTCTTTACCATCGTTTTCCTGCTCATTGTCATACTCTACTTCTGGGTTATCCGCTCACTTAGACCACTCTCGGAGCTCAAAGAGAAAATCAAACGCTTTTCGGAGGGAAATCTGGACATCCACTGTGCCAGCGACAGGCATGACGAGATCGCCGAAGTGGCCAACGAGTTCGACCATGCCGTCACGATGATACGCGAGCTTCTGCAGTCACGCCAGCTCTTTTTGCGCGCGATTATGCATGAGCTCAAAACTCCCATTGCCAAAGGGCGTTTGATGAGCGAAATGCTGCCAGATGAGAAGAGCAAACAAAGAATGCACGGCATCTTCGAACGGCTCAACCTTCTCATAGACGAATTTGCCAAAATAGAGAAGATCACCTCCAAGAACTTCGAACTCGCCCTCAAACCCTATAAGATGAGCGACCTGATCGAAGCCAGTATAGACCTGCTAATGGTCGAACACCCCAACAGGCTGGTGGATGTCGATATTAGAAAAGACTACATCCTCAAGGTTGATTTTGAACTTTTCACGCTCGTGGTCAAGAACCTGCTTGACAACGCCATCAAATACTCGACCGACAAGCATGTCACGGTCACGATAGATACAGACCACATCGATATCAAGAACAGAGGCGAGGCACTCCCCGAACCACTCGAAGAGTACTTCAAACCCTTCCACGCCTCAAAAGGCGGTTTGGGGCTTGGCCTCTACATTGTCAAGAGTATTCTTGACATTCACCATATGGCACTCACATACAGATATGAAAACGGGGAGAATATCTTTACTGTAAAGTAAAGGAAAGAAACGGGTGCGACCGGATCGCACCCCGAAACATGAAAACTGTTTAGTTGCAGTTGTCGCAGATCGTATCGGAGATCATGAAGGCAAGCTCAAGCGCCTGTGACGCGTTCAGACGAGGATCACACTGTGTGTGGTAGCGGCTTGCAAGCCCTTCTGCGGTAATGGCACACGACGTACTTCCCGTACACTCTGTCACATCGTTTCCTGTCATCTCCAGATGGATGCCCGCTGCGACCGTTCCCATCTCCTGATGTATCTGGAAAAACTGCTTCACTTCGGAGAGGATGTTGTCGAAGTCTCTTGTCTTGAAACCTGTAGAGGACTTCTCCACATTGCCGTGCATCGGATCGATCGTCCAGACAACGTTTTTACCTGCATCACGTACGACTTCAAGCAGCGGTGGATAGAGTTCGGCAATCTTGTCCGCTCCCATACGGACAATGAGGTTGAGCCTTCCCTCTTCGTTTTCAGGATTGAGCGCATCGATCAGCTGCAGCAGTTCATCCGGCTGCATCGTCGGTCCGACTTTACACCCTACCGGGTTCTGGATGCCTCTGAAGTATTCGATGTGCGCTTCGTTCAGATCGCGCGTTCTGTCACCGACCCAGAGCATATGCGCAGAGCAGTCGTACCACTCACCCGTTTCACTGTCTTTACGCGTAAGCGCCTCTTCGTAATTGAGCAGCAGTGCTTCGTGTGACGTATAGAGTGTTGTCTGGTGCAGCTGTGGAACGATGTCGCTTGTGAGTCCACACGCAGCCATAAACTTCATCGCACGGTCTATCTTGTCGCTGAGTTCATCGTAGCGCTTGCCCAGCGGGTTGTCCTTGATAAAGTCGAGGTTCCACTGGTGAACCTTGTTCAGGTCTGCCAGACCTCCGCGTGAAAAGGCACGCAACAGGTTGAGCGTGGCTGCAGACTGGTTGTAGGCACGAAGCATATTCTCAGGTTTCGGAACGCGTGCCTCTTCGGTAAACTCGATGGAGTTGATGATGTCACCGCGGTAGCTTGGCAATTTGACACCATTTTTCTCTTCGAAATCAGACGATCTTGGCTTGGCGAACTGCCCTGCGATACGTCCCACCTTTACCACCGGCTTGCCGGTAGAGTACATCAGCACCATGTTCATCTGCAGCATCAGCTTGAAGAGGTTCTTGATGTTCTGCGCGTTGAAGTCCGCAAAGCTCTCGGCACAGTCGCCGCCCTGAAGCAGAAAAGCTTCACCGCGTCCCGCGGCAGCAAGCTTCTCTTTGAGTCTTCGTGCCTCTCCTGCAAAGATCAGCGGCGGGTAGTGCTTGAGTTCCTGCTCCACACGTTCAAGCGCCTCTTTGTCGGGATAGGTGGGTTGCTGTTTGATGGGAAAATCTCTCCAGCTTTGGGGTGTCCAGCTCATAGGTTGCTTCCTTGCATAAAATAAATTGCGAAGATTATAGCCGAAAAACGATGAAAAAGAGTACGCTTTAGCAGACAATCCTGAAAATATGTTAAAAAATTTTCACATTTCACACGGTGAAAAAGGTGTGAAGAAGTGATATTAAATAATAAACCCCGCTCTGGACGTCACTTTCAGCGCATGACTTTTTCACATGGTGAATAAGTGGTGAATAACTCATATTAAATAATGAAGCCCGAAAGGACGGCAAAGAGCAAAGAAGTGTTACTTTTTCGCCACGAATGTCACGAAGTTCGCCCACTGAAAAATGGTATCGACATGGGTAAAGCCCGCCTCTTTGCACATATGGATATTCTCTTCGATCGTAAAGGGAACAAGGACATTCTCCAACGCTTCACGCTTCTGTGCAATCTCAAATTCGCTGTAGCCTTGTGAACGCTTATATTCGTAGTAAATGTCGATCATCTGCTTGTCAAGTTTCTTCTCTTCAAAGACCACCTTTTCGGAGAAGATGAACATACCCCCCTCCTCCAACGCACCGGAGATACGCTCTACCAGCCGGGTACGCTGAAGCGGACGGATGAACTGCAGCGTGTAGTTCGCGACAATGACATCCTTTTTCCCAAAATCGTAGGTGAGCATATCCGCCAGTTTCAGAGTAATATCCGCACCGAACGCCTGACTCTTCTGTTTGGCACGCTCCAGCATCGCCGGTGAGTTGTCAATACCGGTAAGCTTCAGGGGCACATGCGACTTGCTGTGAAGATCGATCAGAAATTTCGCTGTGGAGGATCCAAGGTCAAGCACACGCAGCCCATCTCGGGCATCGGATAGGATCAGCGAAATGATGAGTCTGCGCACCTCATCATAGAAAGGGACAGATCGGGAGAGCATATCGTCAAAAACAGCCGCAACTGCACTGTCAAATTCGAATTTCTTCTCTATAGGGCTGGCAAAGACCTTATCTTTCTGCAACACACACTCCTTTTGCTCTATATACTTGTGATGATTGTAGCATAACTTCCCCAAGATCAACAGTTTTATGCAATACCTCTCTGTAGTTCATCTATTATATTGATGAAAATCTCCCTATTGTGCTACTATTTATGGAGAAAACGACCTTTTTTTCTATTTTTAGAAGATAGGCAAAGAAAAAGAGATTATAATATACAAAGTCAATGGATAAACAAAACAAATATCGGCAGGAAACGTGCATCAACTTACCGTACTCGTCGTAGACGACGACAAAATTACCACTTCCATATTGACCCACATGCTGGAGAGGTATGCAAGCAGTATCATTGTTGCATCCAATGGTGAGGAGGGGCTTGCACTCTTCAAGGAACACCGTCCCGAGATTGTATTGACCGATATCAACATGCCCAGAATGGGGGGCTTGGAGATGGTCGAGCAGATACGAAAACTCGACGAGCATGTCAAGATAGCCATCTTCACCAACTTCGAAAACCGCGATATTCTGCTGCAGGCCATCAAGTTCGGTGTTAACCAGTTCTTCTCAAAACCCTTTGAAGCAAAGGTCTTCGCGCAGGTAATTCAGCCTCTGTGTGACGATGCATTGGAGAAAAAACGTATTCGCGCCGAACTCAACCGCCAGCAGAAGATCCTGCATGCGATCAACGAGATGTCCCACAGTTTCCTGCAGCAGGCGGATTGGAAAGCAGCACTCTACCAGGAGCTCTTTCACCTCAAACAGGCATCAGAGACCGCTGCGGTCTTCCTCTACCAAAATGACAATGCGAACCAGACCGCCACTCAGCTTATAGCAATTACAGACATTCCAAGAGTACGCGGGAAAAAACGGCTGCACTACAAAAGGCACCACCTCATGCGCTGGAAAAAGCAGCTTGAGAGGGGAGAGCTTGTCAATGGCTGCATCAAGGATTATGACCGTTCCAAGCAGCGCCTTCTTGAAGCCTTCGCCATTGACTCGCTTCTGATCCTGCCTATCTTCGTCAACGAAAAGTGGTGGGGTTTTCTCGGAATAGGAAACAGTAACCGGCAGGAGCTGACAGAGACCGATGTGGAGATGCTCAGTACCGCTTCATCCATTATCGGGTCGGCCATCAACAATGCACAGAACATCACCTCGCTGAAGATGTCCTCGGCAGTCTTCGAGCATACAATGGACGGCGTGCTCATTACCAATGCACAAAACCGTATTGTCCATGTAAATGACTCCTTTGTTCAGATAACAGGCTACTTGCCACATGAGGTTATAGGCAAAGACCCGAAGCTTCTACGCTCCGGAAAACACGACAAACACTTCTACAGCCAGATGTGGAAACAGATCAAGCACAACGGTTACTGGCAGGGAGAGATCACAAACCGTAAGAAGAACGGGGAGATATACATAGAGTGGCTCAGTGTCAATGCCATCCGTAACGACAAAGGGGAAGTGGAGAACTACATCGGTATCTTCTCCGATGTCACCCACCAGCGCAAAGATGCCCAGCAGCAGGCATACCTAGCTACACACGATCCGCTTACTGGCCTCTCCAACCGTCTGTTGCTCAATGATCGGCTCGAACACGCCATCAACCATGCAAACCGCTTCAACAAATGCATTGCCGTCATCTTCTGCGACCTGGACGACTTCAAACCCATCAACGATACCTATGGGCACTCCATTGGAGATGAGGTGCTCAAAGAGGTAGCAGGTGCCTTTAAAGAGATCTTGCGAAAGGAGGATACGGTATGCCGTTTCGGAGGTGACGAGTTTGTCATCCTTATAGAAGAGCTCAAGAGCTTCGAATACCTCCAGGCCATTCTTGAGAAACTGCGTGCCATATCAGAAAGGGTGTTTATTGTCGACGGCATCAGGCTCCAGGTGGGCATAAGTATCGGTGCTTCACTCTATCCCAACGATGCAGACTCTCCGGAAAGTCTGCTGGAACGTGCAGATGAAGCGATGTATCGGGCCAAGCATGGCGGGAAGAACCAGGTTGCCTACTACCGTATAGACGCATCCACCTACTGTACCAATCCCAACTACAGCATTTAAAATTCTGCTCCCTTTCGCGCAGCCTCTATGTCTGTATCAATCTGCGCCTTGAGACTCTCCAGACTCTCGAACTTTCTGTTTTCTCGCAAAAAGGCCTCAAACCGTACAGCAACTTCATCTCCAGGCTCGACCCCAACGCTACTCTCAACGATATGACTCTCTACCGCATACGTGCCGTCTGTCGAGATACGGTGTCCCAGGAAACTTACACTCGGCAGCCATTTCCCATCTACTTTTGTCGCTGTCTTGTAAACCCCTTCCCTTGGCAGCTGATATCGGTGTACCCTCAGGTTGATCGTAGGCACCAGCTTTTCACGGCCAAGCCCCTGTCCCGTTACAACCTCTCCCTCGATATGGTAACTTCTGCCAAGCAGTTGATTCGCCTGTACAATCTCCCCTTTTTGCAAAAGTACCTTGATCGTCCGCGAATGTACGGAGATGCCATTTATAGAGATCTCTCCGACAATCTCAACCTTCCCTTCAAAGAGCTTTTCCAGGAGTACGGCACTTCCCTGCTTGTTCTTGCCAAATGCAAAATCGTACCCGACGACAATTTTTTCAAGCTTCGGAAAATCCTCCTTCAGTTTACCGACAAAGGCTTCGGGTGAAAGATGACGTATCTTCTCGAAATGGTAAAAAGCACAGGGCTTTTGGGTAAATTCGGCACGCTTGTATCCGGGAGTCAGATAGCCGCCGTTTCGTTCTATGACCACTACCGTTTCGACACGCTCAATGAGCGCCTGGTGTGCGATATGCATACCGTCAAAGGAGCCTATGGCAATAGATTTGATACTGTTGTCAATTTTCACTTTCCACTTCCAAACTTCTAATTTCTAATTTTAACGAAATAGTACAGGTACTCCTGATTCCCCTCTTTGCCCGACAGTTGCGAGGGTGCCTCTGCCACAAGCTTCCATCCCCGCTTTTGGGCTTCCGCTTCGAACATCTCTTTTTTCCGTGCAATCGCATCGGCATCGAGTACCACGCCGCGGCTGTCGCGCCTGACCTCTCTGCCCACTTCAAACTGCGGCTTGTAGAGGATGATCATCTCCGTACCACTGTCGGCAAGCGCGTCTATGCTGTCGATGATCTGCAAAATGGAGATAAAGGAGACATCACAGGTGATGAGCCCGTAGGAGCCCTGCTTCTGAAACGCTCTGATATCCGTTCCCTCATGGACACTGACACGCGGATCGTTGCGTATGGTTCTGTGCAGCTGGTCGCTGCCCACATCCACACACTCAAGGCTCTTGGCCCCCTGCTCCAGAACGATCTGCGCAAAACCTCCCGTAGAAGAGCCGATGTCCAGTACCCGTTTCCCCTCTATGTCGACAGGGTGCTCTTCCAAAAAGGCCTCCAGTTTGCGTGCGGCGCGGCTGACATAGAACTTCGCATCGGCAACCTCCACCAGCGTGTCGGCATCGATCTTGACAGAAGGCTTGGCCTTTTTCCCGTTTACGGTCACCATCCCGCTCTTGATCGCTTCAAGCGCACGGTTTCGGCTCTCGAAGTAGCCCTCTTCCACAAGGTATTTGTCCAGTCTCATTGCACCTCTTTTTTTTACGTCATCTCTGCGTTTTGTTCCCGTATTCTATCAAAAAAGGGGTCATTAAGAGATTTTGCAACCAAACTTGCCTTTTTCTCTGCCAAAACATTCTATAATAGCAGTAGAAATATATCTTACCAAAAGGAGGCAAGCATGCCTGGAAAAATAAAAGTCGGAGATACTGTCGTAGTTGCGAGTCTTGGAGAGTTGAAAGTCTATGAGGCAAAACCAAGAACACTTGAAGCCGAAGCGGGACTGAAGGAGTTTGAAGTCAAGCTGGACCTCCTGACAGCAAAAGACTACATCGATGCACACAAAAAACTGCAAGATATCGTAACCGATGAAGCGGGACGTTTCAAAGGCGGCATCGCTGAAGAGCACAACCTCGAGCTGGAGATCAAACGAAGGGTTATCGAAGACCTTGCCAAAGATATCAATGCCGTTGCGCAGGATGCAAAAGGAAGGCTTTTTGTCTCCATCCCGGAGCCTATCGAAAAAGAGGTCGAAGCGCTGCTTGACAGTACAACAAAGTCAAAGATCAAAAAGCTGATCAAAAAAGATTATCTCAAAACGGGCAAAGAGGAGCTCGTAAACATCTTCAACGAAGCGTAACTACACCGTTACGCCGGAGCTGTGGAGCATACGCGCCATCTCCTCTTCCGTAAGGGTCGGCACGCCAAGGCTCTGCGCCTTGGTCAGTTTGCTTCCCGCCTCTTCCCCGTAAATGACGAAATCGGTCTTTTTGCTGACCGAACCGCTCACTTTCGCCCCAAGCTTTTCCAGCATCGTTTTGATCTCACCGCGCGGTCGGCTCATCGTACCTGTCAGTACAACCGTTTTCCCCTTGAACGGATTGTCGGCAGCCTCTACTTTCTCTTCCACCGTAGGCTGGACCACCTCAAAGAGCTTGAGCACCTTGTTGCGGTTGACGCGCATGAACTCCAATACGGAGTTGGCCATCTCCTCTCCGATACCGTCAATGGCGACCAAATCCTCGTAGGTTGCATCGACAATGCCAAGACCGAAATGCTCCGCAAGCGCCCTGCTTGCCACCTCGCCGATATGTTCGATACCAAGGGCGTTGATGAGCCGGTGCAGCGGTGCGCCTTTGGTAGCGGCAATGGCATTAAGAAGATTGTTGATCTTCTTCTCCTTGAACCCCTCAAGGTCGGCCAGATCCTCGTAGGTCAGACTGTAGAGATCGAGGATATCATGGATTTTCCCGGCACTTACCAGCTGCTCAACGATCTTGCTGCCAAGCCCGTCGATATCCATGCACCCCTTTTTGGCGAAATGGATGATGGAACCCACCACACGGGCGGGGCACTCGAGGTTCTGGCACTTGATAAGCGCCCCCTCATCGAGCAGCTCCGAACCGCATACTGGACATGCTGAGGGACGCTCTATGGGTCTCTCCTCTCCCGTTCTTCGGTCGGTAAGCACTTTGGTGATCTTCGGGATCACATCACCGCTTCGAATGATGATAACATAATCCCCGATACGGATGTCCATCCGCTCGATCTCGTCGAAGTTGTGCAGCGTCGCACGGCTGACCACCGCCCCTTCGATATTAACAGGCTCTATCTCTGCAACCGGAGTGACGACCCCCGTACGCCCCACCTGCAGTGTCACATCCAGCAGTCTGGTCACCTTTTCGACTGCAGGGAACTTGTAGGCACACATCCATTTGGGAAACTTGACCGTATAGCCAAGCTGCTCCTGCTTTTCTATCTCGTCAACCTTGATAACCATCCCGTCCATCATCATAGGGATCTCGTCGCGCTTCTGAATCAGGAACTGATAAAAATCTTCAATCTCATCCAGCGTCTTACATGGCCGCTCGTAGGGCGGTTTCAGAAACCCCTGTTCATAGACAAAGGCCATCTTCTCCGAAAGCCGCTTGTGCGGCAGTGTGTTCTCCCCCACACCCCACGGATAAAAAACAAGCCGTCGCTTGGCCGTTACGGAGGAGTCCAGCTGTCGCAGGCTGCCTGCAGCGGCGTTTCTTGGGTTGGCAAAAGGTGCCTCCCCCTCTCTGAGGCGCTCTTCGTTGATCTTTTCAAAGTCATCTTTTCGAATGACCACTTCACCACGTATCTCGATAAGTTCTTTATAGTCGATCACCAGCGGGACGGAGCGGATCGTCTTGACATTCTCCGTCACCTCTTCACCGACAATACCGTCCCCCCTGGTGATCGCACGCAGCAGCTTTCCGTTCTCATAAAGCAGATTCATACTTGCACCGTCGAACTTCGGTTCACAGTAGTAGTCGCACTTGCCCACATTTTTTTCGACACGCTCCAGCCACTCGGAAACCTCCTCCCTGCTGAAGACATCCTCCATACTCCACATCCGTTTGATGTGTTTGGCCTTACTGAACTCTTCACGCACCACACCGCCGACACGCTGCGTGGGTGAGTCTTCACGTACCTTGTCAGGGTGTGCCTGCTCATAGGCAAGCACTTCATGGTAGAGCCGATCATACTCCTCATCGGTAGCGATGGGGTTGTCCTCGACATAATAGGCATAGGCCCACCTCTTGAGAGTTTCAACGTTCTTTACATACTCTTCATAACTCATAGGTTCTCCAACTATTTGAAAAAGGGGTTTTCAATGCAGTGCCTGCCACACTTCAAGTGCCTGGGCGTGTTCTGCCACATCATGACAGCGTACGATACTTGCACCGTTCTCTACCGCTTTGAGGTGCAGTGCAAGGGTTCCGGGCAGACGCTCTTCTACCGGTGTGGGAACAATCTTGTCTATCATCGACTTGCGGCTGGCACCGATGAGCACTTCACACCCAAAGTGGGTAAAGTGGCGCAGGTTCTTGATGAGCGTGAGGTTGTGCTCGAGCGTCTTGCCAAAACCGATCCCCACATCCAGAATGATATTCTCCCGTTTCATCCCCAACGACTCCGCTTTGGCAATGCGCTCCTTGAAAAAGGCACTCACCTGTGCTGTCACATCTTTGTAGGCAGGGTTTTTCTGCATCGTCTGCGGCGTACCCTGCATGTGCATCATGCAGTACTTGGCACCATATTCTGCCGCCAGCGCCACGAGCCTCTCGTCGGAAGCGCCGGTAATGTCATTGACAAGTCCAAAACCACTCTGAAGTGCATAGGCGACCACTTCGGGGCTGTAGCTGTCAACGGAGAAGAGAGCCTTCTCATAGAGCTTCGAACCTTTGATGGCATCGCAGATCGGCCGGATGCGTGCCAGCTCCGTTTTGGCATCGACCGGCGCGGCACCCGGGCGGGAGGAGACAGCACCTATGTCGATGATCTGCGCACCCTCTTCGATCATCGTCTCAATACGTGCTATGGCATCATTTGCCTGAAAACGGCTCCCGGAATAGAAACTGTCCTCGTTTGCGTTGATGACACCCATAATACGTACAGGGAAGGTGACAGGATGTAGAAACGCTTTGAGTTCTTTGGCAAGTGTTTTGAGGCCAAAGGGCTGTGCAAGCTCTTTGCGAGAGAGGATCTCCATGTGTTTGCGTGTCCCGATGAGAATGCAGTCGAAGTGCTCCTTTTCACAGGTGATCACACCGCCGGGCACCGCAAGCTCGGCACCGATACTCAGCGCATCCTGCTTGAGAATATTCGCCGCAGGTGTACGCAGACCTTTAACGTAAAAGCAGAGCAGCTCCATCTTTTTGGACATAATGGCAATGCCGCCGCTTTCTACACCAAGCTTTTTGAGCAGGGCTCTGGTATCGGAGAGGTCCCCCAGCCTGTAGAGCTGCATTGAAATCTCCTACACCACGCTTTTTTTGAAAAAGTCGCTGGGAATCATCACCAGAGCGAGGAATATAAGCGTATCGTAAAGCTGGGTGATCCATCCCGCTGTCGTACCGTGTGCGGCAAAGGAGGCCGAAGGCATACCGCCGTTGTCAACCACGGCAGTGGCAACCGAAACTTCCTGGACAGGGAAGAGCAGATTCAACGCTATGGAGACAACGATGATCCCGAGAATCGTCCACCAGGCAGGAAGCCCCATATCACGGATACGCTTTGCCATGATGTTGACATTGGCTACTCCCATAGCGATCATAAAAAGAGAGACCGCAAAGATCATCACCATACCGAACTTCGCTATGAGCATCGCCTGAACCGCCGCGACATCCATACCCATCATACTCTCGGCAGCACCCGCAGCCATAATCACACCACCAATGAGCAGCATCATCAGGAAGATCAGCAAAACATAGTACCCAAGATAGGGCAGGCGCTTCAAGCGTCCGTCACGCCACTGGCCAAAATAGACTTTTAACATCGTTATGCTCCTTGCACATAAAATTATCCAAACAATATACTACGCAGGTTTCACTCGATGGCGACAAAGATGCACTCAGCCCGTAGGGTGGCTTTGCCATTTGCATCTGCCAGAGCTATCGAGTGAAACCGATACTTCTCATGGATATCAGTTGGGATATTATAGTATAAATATTAACGATCATACTAAACAGCACTACTTTCGCTTTTTGGCAAGCAGTTTCAGAAGCAGTGTATTAAGCACAAATTGTGGCGGGGAGCCGACATCGAGCGCGACATAGGCATCGGAGAAGAGTTTGAGCGTCTTTTCGTCCAGATCGAACCTTTCGGAAGCTATGGCCGTTTTTACGATGCGCTCCACTAGACGCTTCATACGCTTGGCATCGGTACGTTTGTGCGTCTGTACAAAGTCATAGACCCCTGCAAGGCTAAGCTGTGCCACATCGATCCCAAGCACATCCTCCTCTACCGTTTGCGAAAGCACCTTGATAGGCAGACGTGAACGGATCGTAGGAAGAATGGTCGCCTTGCTCGCAGTTACAAGGATGAACTCCTTGTTCTTTGGCGGTTCCTCGATCACCTTGAGGAGTTTGTTCTGTACTATTGGAGAGAAACTCTTTGCTGCCAGAATGATGACGGTGATCTCTTCGCTGGCAAGGTAGGCTTTTTCGATGGCGAGTTTGGCATCCTCGACCTTGAATGTATCATCCTTTGGGTCGAGCTTACATATCTCGACAATACGTTCGTTCCTTTTGAACTTTCGCAACTGCTCGACAGTACTCTCGATGTCGCTGCTGATGAGTACCTGGCTGCGAAGCGTAAGGTCAGGATTCAAGGTCAAGCTCTCCAAAGAGTGACTCCGAGAGTGTCCGGTCGAAGAGTTTGTATAGCTGCAGCAGTTTGATGTCGAGCATTTCGTCACTGCTTCGAAGCAGAAAACTGTTCTCCACCTCTTCGTCCATCAGCCACAGAAAGCTGTCGTTACAGCGGAAGGCAAGTTTTGTAAAAGGGTGGTCACCTTTGCCGATGTACCAGATGAAGTAGCCGTTGGGGTAGGCGAGTTCGAGCATATCTTCGAAGAGTTCAAGCTCCTGATTAGAGGTTAGCGTCCCTAAAGCGGGATACATCTTCGCCATAGGGAAGACCGGAAGCAGCGGACGGTTCTTGGTTGTATCGTTGATATGCTCGAGCACATACTTCCCGAACCACTTGCGCGGAACATCTGTCAGCAGCAGTACCGTTTTGCCTTCAAGGATTTGGTCGATGGCACTTTTGACAAGCGGCGCCCACTCGTAGCGGTGCTCCTCCATCCACGAGAAGCAGTCCTCCTCACGGATCGTCTCCAGTGTCCACTTCAGAAGCTGCTGCACGGTCTTTTACTTGTCCAGTTCGTAGGCTTCGTGAAGCGTGCGAATAGCCAGTTCGCCGTACTTTTCGTCGATAATCATCGAAACCTTGATCTCCGAAGTGGAGATCATCTGGATGTTGATATTGTTCTCGGCAAGTGCGTTGAATGCCTTTGCCGCCACGCCCGAGTGGGATTTCATCCCCACACCGACGACGGATACCTTGCAGACATTCTCGTCATAGTCGGCACCCTCGATATCGTGGTCAAACGATGCAACCACACGCTTTGCATTCTCCAACTCACTCTGGGGAACGGTAAAGCCGAGATTCGTCTTGCCGTCTGTACCGACATTCTGGATGATCATATCGACATTGATATTCTCTTCTGCCAGTTTGGTGAAGATTTCTGCTGCAATGCCAGGTCTGTCCGAAACCCCTCTGAGGGTCACTCTCGCCTGATTCTTGTCAAGCACCACACCGCTTACCAGTACCTCTTCCATATTTTCCGTCTCCTCTGTAATTAATGTTCCTTCATTCTCCGTAAAGCTGCTCTTGGCATAGAGCTTAACTCCCAGCTTTTTGGCAAGCTCCACCGAACGGTTCTGCAGTACTTTCGCTCCAAGGCTCGAGAGTTCAAGCATCTCGTCGTAGCTGATAGTGTCAAGTTTCTTCGCTTTGGGCTCGATGCGCGGATCTGTCGTGTAGATACCGTCGACATCGGAGTAGATCTCACACTGGTCTGCCTGCAATGCACCTGCCAGCGCCACAGCCGAAAGGTCCGAACCGCCGCGTCCGAGTGTCGTGACAGAACCGTCTTTGTTAACCCCCTGGAAACCGGCGACGATAACGATCTTGCCTTCACTAATGGCCTTTTGCATCGCGCTTGGGTCGATCTTCTCGATACGTGCATAGGTGTGCAGGTCATCAGTGACGATACCCGCCTGGCGTCCCGTCATCGCAACGGCATCGTAGCCCTTTGCCTGCAACGCAATGGAGAGCAGTGCCGCTGTGACGCGCTCTCCGGAGCTAAGCAGCATGTCCATCTCTTTTTTTGCCGGCTGCTTCGTAAAGTGCTCGGCGTAGGAGATGAGCTTGTTGGTCTCACCGCTCATCGCCGAGACGACCACGACAAGGTCCTTGCCCTCGTCACGCGCCTTGGCGACACGGTTGGCGACATTTTCGATGCGGTCGAGGTCACCGACACTCGTTCCGCCATATTTCTGTACCACTAACATTCTATATCAATCCTTGCTGCATAAAATAATCGATCACCTTCCGATAAACTTTGCGTTTAAAGTAGGTCACACGCTTGAACAACTCTTCGTATTCAACGAACTCATACTCTTCAAATTCCGGTATCTCAAACGCTTTGAGGTCGATCTTGGCATCCTCCTTGAGGCGGACGAGAAAGTACTTCTGCGTCTGTCCGTCAAAAGGGTAGCACTTGCCTCTGGCCACTTTGGGGAAGTCGTAGGTGATCCACTCCGGGAACTCTCCGAGTATTTCGATGTCATTACATCCTATCTCTTCAAGCAGCTCCCTGCGTAACGCCTCCTGCGGCGTCTCCCCTTCGTCTATCCCCCCTTGGGGAAACTGCCAGGCATTCTTGATATCACTGCGGTGGGCGATGAAAAACTCGCACTTTTCCGGATATTTTGGAGAGAGTATGACCGCTGCAACGTTTGGGCGATAACGCTTTTTCTTTTGCATACTTCACACTCATCTTCGGTAAATTTTGACACTAATATTTAGAGACTTGCTCTGAAATTTCTGATATGATTCTATCTAAAATACGATTACAGACGAATGAAAGCGAGCCATTTTGTTAGCCTATCTGCACATCCCCTACTGTGACTCCAAATGCCACTACTGCAGCTTCAACTCCTATGTCGACAAGTTCGATACCCGCCGGGCATATATGCAGGCTCTGAAAAAGCAGCTCTGCTTCGAACTCGAACGCTTTGATGCCCAAAAGGGCAGCATCGAAACCCTCTTCATCGGCGGCGGTACCCCCTCCACCGTCGCGCCTGAGCTCTATGCACCCCTCTTCGAACTACTCTCCCCCTACCTGGCTGAAGATGCCGAGATCACCACTGAAGCCAACCCCAACTCAGCGACAGAGAGCTGGCTTTCTGGAATGAAGCAGCTTGGTGTCAACCGCGTCAGTTTCGGTGTGCAGAGCTTCGATGCGGACAAACTGAAAGCCCTCAACCGTGCCCATTCTCCGGAACAGGCCAAAGAGGCTCTGCTGAATGCCCATGCATTGGGTTTTGGGCATCTCTCACTCGACCTCATCTACAACTACAGCGGCGATACGCAGGCACTGCTTGAAAGAGACATAGAAACCGCCTTTTCACTCCCCATCGATCACCTCTCCGCTTACGAACTGACCATCGAAAGCGGTACGAAGTTCGCCGCTACCCCGCAGGTACGCCAGGAGGACGACACCCTCGCCTTCTTCGTTGCCGAGCAGATCAAAGCGCACGGCTTTGACCACTACGAAATCTCCAACTTCGGCACCTGGCAAAGCCGTCACAACCTTGGCTACTGGGAACTTAGAGACTACATCGGTGCCGGTGCCGGTGCAGTCGGTTTTCTGAAAAACACCCGCTTCTACCCCCAAAGCGGTATCGAAGCCTACATCGCTAACCCGTTGAAAACAGAAGAGGAGCACCTCAGTCAAAATGACCTGCTTACCGAAGCGATCTTTCTTGGACTGCGCAGCCGTGTGGGTATAGATGCAACAATCCTGCCCAAAGCCTACCATGAACGTGCCCATACGCTCGTTGCAGAGAGGAAACTGACCCAAAACGCAGGGCGTTTTTACAACCCCGAATTCTTCATCGCTGATGCTCTTGCGCTCTACCTTTTAGGATAATTTGTTAAAATACCCCCACTCTATTACGAAGGCAGCGTATGTTTGGCATCGGATTTACCGAATTACTTCTCATTGCAGTCATTGCCATTCTCTTTCTGGGGCCCGACAAGCTTCCCGAAGCGATGGTACAGATTGCCAAATTGTTCAAAAGTGTCAAGAAGACCGTCAACGAAGCCAAAAGCTCACTTGAAGAGGAGATGCGCATCGCAGACCTCAAAGAGGAGGCGATGAGCTACAAGCGTCAGCTTGACAGTGCCACCGAGGAGCTGCAGGGCTTCAAGAACATCTCCATGGACGATATTCTTGACGAGCCTGTCGTTATCGAGGAGAAACCCGCATCCGTACCTGCCAAGAACAACAGCCCCTACGCAGACGAAAACCGTCCTACCGTTCAGGTCGAACCCAAAATGGAGAGTGTTCCACTGAAGAAAAAGGAGCGCACCTTCAAAACGACAGATGCGAGTGAAGTAACGATGCAAACAGAAGATGAAAAGAGGGATAGCTGATGTTTGAAGAGCTTCGTCCACACCTGGCAGAGCTGCGAAAGCGGCTTGGCCTCTCCGTACTTTCGGTATTCATCGCCTTCATTGTCACCTTTACCTTTCACAACCAGATACTGACATGGATCACCCAGCCGCTCAACGATGCGCTGGTACAGGTCGGACGTATTATCGAATCGCAGGACAAAGCGACCTGGAAAATGAAGCAGGAGGAGCAGAACCTCACCGTTTCACTCCCTTCCAAAACAGCTGCGGAGTTGAGCAAAAATCTCGATGCAGCTTCCAAAGAGACCAACGGCAAGCTGGCACAGCTGCTGCAAAAGGCTGCCGCCTCTGCCAAAGAGCTGACACAACTGCTCTCGGACATGGAGAACAACAGCTCCAACGGCCTCTCGCCGCACAACACCTTCAACGGACAGATCACCACCCACCAGGTCGGCGGTGCCTTCTTCGTTGCCCTGAAAGTCTCCTTCTTTGCAGCACTGCTGCTGGCGATGCCCTATATTCTCTACCAGCTCTGGCTCTTTGTCGCGCCCGGGCTCTATAGCCATGAGAAGAAGATGGTGCTCCCCTTTGTCATCGGCGGGTCTGTCATGTTCCTTGTCGGTGTCATGTTTGCTTACTACATCGTCACACCGTTTGGTTTTCAATTCCTCATCACCTTCGGGGCCTTCCTCTATACCCCGCTGATCAACATCGAGGATTATGTCGGGTTCTTCACCAAAATCATGCTGGGCTTCGGGCTGGCGTTCGAACTGCCGGTATTCGCCTATTTCCTCGCACTGCTGGGGCTGGTGACAGACCGTACCCTCAAGGATTTCTTCAAGTACGCCATCGTCATCATCTTCCTCATTGCGGCACTGCTGACACCACCGGATATTCTGACACAGCTGCTTATGGCTGCACCGCTGGTCATTCTCTACGGTGTCTCCATTCTCATCGTTGCAGCGGTCAATCCCGAAAAGCCCGATGAAGACGAGGAAGAGGATGAATCCGACGAAGCATCCTCACAGAAGGCATAGATGTCCGCCGAACTGCTGACGGCAAGTTACGACTACGACCTGCCAGGCGAGCTTATCGCCTCGGAGCCGGTCTACCCCAGAGACAGGGCTAAGCTGCTTGTCTACGACCGAAAAAGCGACACCGTAACCCATACCACCTTCCGACATCTGCTCGACTTTCTTCCCGAGTGTGATGTCTTTTTGAACGACACCCGTGTCATCAAAGCGCGCATCTTCGGCAAAAAAGAGAGCGGCGGGAAGGTGGAGCTTCTTTTCAACAAAAGTCTCGATGCCTACCGCTCCCTGGTTATGATACGCGGAAAGGTGCATGAAGGCACACGGCTCTTTTTTGATGAAGACCTTGTCGCCACAGTCGAGAGACTCAACAAAGATGGTTCACGCGTCGTCACCTTCAGCCGCAACGGCGAGGCGGTGCGCTTCGAGAGACTGGTACAGCTGCTCGATGCAATCGGGCACCTTCCCCTGCCGCCCTATATGCAGCGCTCAGACAGAAAAAGCGACGAGCGTGACTACCAGACGCTCTTCGCCAAAGAAGCCGGTGCGGTCGCAGCTCCCACAGCATCACTGCATTTTACACCGGAGCTCATTACAGCACTTAAAGCTGCACACCCTACCCACACCCTGACACTCCATGTGGGTGCGGGCACCTTCAAACCTGTCGAAGCTGACAACATTCTCGACCACCCAATGCACTCAGAGTACTTTCATATCCCAAAGGAGGCGGCAGCCGTATTGGACACAAGTGTGCCGGTACTGGCAATCGGCACGACCGTAACACGCACCATTGAATATTATGTCCGCACCGGAAAAACCGAAGGGGAATGCGACCTCTTTCTCAACCCTCACAATCCCCCGCAGCGTGTCACCCATCTGCTCACCAATTTCCATTTGCCAAAGAGTACGCTCATAATGCTCGTGAGCGCTTTTATCGGAAGAGAAAAAACGTTACAATTGTACAAAGAGGCAGTTGCACACCGTTACCGGTTCTTCTCCTACGGAGACGCAATGCTCATCCTTTAAGGGGGTCCTTCATGCCCAAACTGCTCCTCTATCTCTTTGCTGCACTTTTACTGCTACAGGGCTGTGCCGAAAAAAAACCCTACCACTACCCCAACTACGATATCATCAAACCAGAACCCGTCTGCAAACCGAACCGAAAGAACATTCAGGCGCTGCTGGACTCCTATCTTGGCAAACCCTACGTCTGGGCCGAAGAGGGGCCGCACGCCTTCGACTGCTCGGGATTGACCTACAACATCTACAACAAAATGGGTATCGAGATCCCCCGTACTGCCAGTGAGCAGGCGAAAGTTGGAAAAAAGGTGAGCTTCAAGGAGCTTGAATATGGTGACCTTATCTTCTTTGGCAGCACCAACAGACGCAGCAGGCGTATCAGTCATGTCGGCATCTACCTTGGCAACGGCTGGTTTGCAGAAGCCAGCAGCAAAAAACGCAGGGTTACCCTGACAAACTTCAGGGAAGAGCCCAAATATATGCGCCGTATCAAAGTATGCCGCCGCTACCTCAGCCTGGATGAACGCAAAAAATACATGAACTGCGATGCACCGCTGCAGAAGATGGGGGAGACGAGCATGCGCTATACAACCCCATGGACACCTGACAAGGGACTGCCAAAGCGTGCCGTACCAAGACACGGTTAGCGTTGCGCCTTGCTTTAAAGAGGAGTGTTCTATAATTGCCCCATGAAACCTCTTTATCTTGCCGCAGCCACCTTTTCTCTCTTTTTCATTACAGGCTGTAAGCCCGACCCCTATCCCAAGAACCCCCATTATGAAGTGATCAAACCAAAAGTACGCTATACACCGGACAGAAAGAACCTCGAAAAGATGGTCAAACAGCTGCAGGGAAGCCCCTATGTATGGGCCGAAGAGGGGCCCGACCGCTTCGACTGTTCTGGATTTACCTACTATATGTACGGCTCAATGGGTATCGAGATCCCGCGTGTGGCAAGAGAGCAGGCGAAGGTGGGCAAAAAGGTAAAAGTGAATGAACTGCAGTATGGTGACCTGATCTTCTTTGCCACCGACAGACGACACCCCAGAAAGATCACCCATGTGGGAATGTATCTGGGAGATGGCTGGTTCACCCATGCAAGCACCACAAAAAAAGAGGTAGTCTACTCCAACCTCTTCACTTCTCCCTACTATAAGAAGCGGTTACGTGTCTGCCGCAGATACCTTCCTGAGGAGAAGTTCCGGGTTGCACAGGCACAGAAGCCATGGCAAAGCACAAAAACAGTCTCATCCTCTGAGAAAAAAACTGCATCTACCGCCTCCCGGGACAAAGGAAAGGCCATCGTCATTCAGGCACCGATGCGCCAGCTCGAACCCAAAGGCAAAACAGGACACTACTATGTGCAGGTCGGCTCCTTTGTGGGACGTCCCAAGGCGGATCTTCTCTACAAGATTAACCGTGCGGGACTGCACTACAAAATCATCAGCTTCCCGCGTAACGGGCAGACGATCAACAAACTGCTGATCGGGCCGTATGCCACCAGGGCTGAAACACTCCCTGTGCGGGAAAAGATACGCCAAAGCATTCAGAAGGATGCCTTTATCGCTGAAATACGATAGTGGCTGTTTGACATCCGGTCAAAGCGCCAGATAGCGTTCAATTTCACTTCGCAAGCGTCCAAGCTCCTTTTCATAGGCCTCGATATACTCTGTAAGCATCTCCTCCTGATGATAGATCACCTTCTGATGCACTTTGGCAATCAGCTGGTACATCTGTATCGCACCGATACTGCCTGTAAGCCCTTTCATATCCAGGCAGAGCATCTTCAGCTGCTCATAGCGGTGCTCCCGGACCAGTTTGGCAAAGAGTGCACTACTGTTCCCGTAGGCGTCCAGGAACTCCTGCAGAATCTCCATATAGAACCCTTCGTTGCCGTTTGCATATCCGACCCCTTTGGCGATATCGAGCACACTGCTGTCAATCACCTTACGCTCCTGTGCTCTCTGCTGCTGTGTCGTACTGCCCGGCATATACATCTTGAATACCGTATAGAGCTTGCCGATATTGAGCGGTTTTGTCAGGAAGGCGTTCATACCGCTGTTGAATATCTTCTCCCGTTCACTCTCAAGGGCGAGTGCGGTAAAGGCGACGATTGGCAGATTGTCATATTCGCTCTCAAGCCGTATCATCTGTGTTGCGACATACCCATCCATGACCGGCATGTTGATATCCATCAGAACAAGATCGAAAGGATCGATGCTCTCCTTGACTTTGTTGACCGCTTCTCGCCCGTTGTTGGCGATCTCTATCTTCATACCCGATACCTTGAGTATGTTTGTCAGTACTTTCTGGTTAATGATATCATCTTCGACTATCAGCAGACGCTTCCCTGAGAATTCACGGAAACTCTCCTGCGTAATATGCGGAGCCTCCTGGATTTCACCACGGTAGGTAAGCCCATAGGTATCCTGACTCTTCTCCTCCTCCCTGCTCTTTTGAATACGTTGCGGCGTAAAAAGATTGATAATAAGCTCAAAGACACGCTCCTGGTTCGCCGGTTTACTCAAAATCTTGTCAACGACTTCGGAATGTTCCTCCTGCTCATCTTTCTGCAGGAGTGAATTAAGCGCAATAACCTTGAGATCCTTCTCTTTTTTCAGCTTTTCAAGATATTCGACCAGACGCGGCTTGAAAAGAGACTCGTCAAGCACAATAATATCATAAGGAGTCAGGTTGTGCATCTTGCCGAGGAACTCCTCATTGGTGACGACCTTGACATCATGACGAAAATAGGCGAACATCTTTTTGATCGCCAGGGCGGAGTTGTAGTTTCTGTCGACAATGAAAACATTTTTGGCCGTGAGGACCTTATCAGGAAGTCTGTAGTTACGCCGGTTGCCAGGATCGAGCATCTCAAATGGCAGGGTCAGCGTAAAGGTCGTTCCCTTGCCCGGAACACTGTCGACCACCAGCTCCCCCTGCATCATCTCTGTCAGCGATTTGGCAACGAAAAGCCCAAGACCGGTGTAGGTCTTGCTCTCCTCATCATAGGTTGGAGTAAAAAGGGACTCCAGCTGTGCTTCATTCAGCCCCTGCCCCCGGTCACTGAGCTTGAACTGCAGTTCTATCTGCTCTTCATAGTTGCCGAACATCGCTATCTCGAGCGTCACCTCACCGCTGTCGACCTCGCTGAGTACATACTCCAGAAGGTTATTGAGCGTCTTTTCAAGATTACGTGCATCGCCAATAAGATAACGCGGGATGTTGGAGTCGATATCGAAAACCAGTTCTACTTCACTCCCTTTGAATTGCGAGCAGACAGAACCGGAGACCTCATTGAGCACATTGTTAAGGTTGAACTTTTCATGTGTAATTTCGACTTTTTTGGACTTGAGTCTCAGAAACTCGATAAGGTCATTGGTTACATCGACCAGTTTACGGCGTTTTGCTTTGGGAAGTGCCCTCTGCGGCTCCTCTTCCGTATCCGGAGTAAATGCGGCATCCTGATAGTTCTTTGCAATAATCTCATGGATATTCTCACTGATATTTGCCAAAAAGAGTGTCTGTGAGCGTTCGATCTCTTTCTGTCTTTCAAGCATATCCTGATGCATCTGCTCTATCTTTTTCGTATGGCGTGACGAAACGAACAGGATCAGAACACCAATGACGGCAAGTGCAAAAAGTGCCACCCAGACCCAAAATGTATCCTCCACAGAGGTAACAGCCGTTCCGGCAAACAGCAGTGTAGCCGCACCGCTACAATAGACAATAAACAGTTTCTTCATAGTACAACCTCCAAAATGCTATTTTACACCAACAAGATAAAAAAAACTCCCCCAAAAACATAAATAAATATTATCACCTTGCCATACACCTGGCAACGTAACGGATTTTGCTATACTTTCACTATGAAAACAGCAAGTATCGACGTCGGACTCAAACGCATCGGCACAGCCATCTGCCTGGACGGAAAGATCGTGCTGCCCCAGAATGCCATACTCAGAAAGAACCGCAACCAGGCCGCACGCGATGTGAAAGCCTTTTTAAAGGAGTGGGAGATTGAAAAACTGGTGGTAGGGATGCCTAAAGGTGGTTCCAGCGAAGCGGAGATGGAACGGCGCATCAGGCACTTTGTCGGACTGCTTGAACTTAACATTCCGGTGGTCTACCAGGACGAACAGGGAAGCAGTTTCGAAGCGCAGGAGCTTACCGCAGGACAGTTTCGGCACAAAAAAGACGGCAGGGTCGACTCCATCGCCGCCAAGATCATTCTCGAACGTTACCTTGGTATCTACTGAGCTGTTTGCTTGGAGCGGTTTTCATCACCAAGCAAATGGTGTTTGTAGAGCCAGCTGGCACTCTGATAGTAGCTGACAGTATCGTTGACATCTGCCTCTTTTGGCTTCTCCTCCGTATATTTCACACTGTAGAGTGTCTGCTTTTCGATGCGGTAGCGTTGTACTGTTTTATCAGGAGAAAGTACCGTCAAGGCATCCTCTCTTAGCAGTCCCAGCTTCTGATAGTTCCCGATGAAAGCCCGCTCTTTATGGTCATCTCTGAGGATATCGTCACCATAGAATTTCGCCTCGTAACTCTGGTTCAAAAGTCCAAGCAGTGTCGGTACCACATCGATCTGTGAAGCAAGCCTGTCAATCTTTCTCGGCGTAATCAGCTTGGGCGCATAGATGATCAGCGGTATCCTGTAGCGCCATACCGGCAGCGCTGTCTTTCCGGCACTGCCGCCGTTGTGGTCTGCAACAATAACGAAAATGGTATTGTCAAACCAGGGTTTGCTTTTTGCCTCTTCAAGGAACTTGTTGATTGCATAGTCGGTATATTTCACGCCTCCGTCACGTCCTGTATGGGAGGGAATATCTATCCTGCCATCCGGATAGGTAAAAGGGCGGTGGTTTGAGGTGGTCATGACAAAACTGAAAAAAGGCTTTCCGTTGCTATAGGATCTGTCCGCCTCTTTGGCAACCTTGTTCAGCAGATCTTCGTCACATACCCCCCATACATTGGCAAAAGTCACTTCATTATCGGCAAAATCGAAACGATCGATAACCTTGAAACCGTTACTGGAGAAGAAGTAGTTCATGTTGTCGAAGTAGCCGTGTCCTGCATAGATGAACTTGTTCTCATACCCCAGCTTGCCAAACACCACACCGGCTGAGTCCAGCCCCTGACAGTCCGGACGTTTGACGATACTGCGTCCGGGAGTCGGCGGCAGCGAGAGGGTGACAGCTTCCATTCCGCGTACTGTCCGCGTTCCAGTGGCATAGAGATTGGTAAAGAAGAGCGATTTTTTGCTCAACGCATCCAGGTGCGGTGTCAATCCGCGCTTGTCACCGAATGCCCCCAGATACTCCGCACTGAGACTTTCGACCATAATGAGAATGACATTGTGCTTCTGGGGGCTTCCCCCGTAATGCACCTCTCTGGTAATATCGTACAGCTCATCGGAGACAAAGTGCGCATTGTCACGTTTGAGCAGTGTGCGAAGACGTCCGAATACACTCTTGTCATCAAGTGTCTTGTAAAACTCCTCATAGTCGAGTTCATTATGCCTGAACGCACTGAAGAGCGAATAGAGGCCGTTCTTGGCCAGCTCCTGGTCGAATTTGTTGGGAATGCGCTCTGCCAGAGTCTGTTTGTCGAGCATAACGAAAAAGAGTAGCGGCAGTGCAAGGTAGATACCGCCTATCTTCAGACGCTGCACGAAAGGCATGTCACATGAGAATGCCTCATGATGCAGGCCGCTCTTTTTATGGTTAGCATAGAAGAGTGCCGCAGTGATCAGCAGAATGATTGCCAGCAGCAGCGGAATCGGATAGGACTCAAGGATATTATGGATCACTTCATGGGTATAGACAAGATAGTCGACAGCGATGAAGTTGAAACGTTTGCCAAACTCCTCCCAGAAGAAGTACTCACTGAAACCGTTGAAGATGACCGAATAGATCACCGCAAAGTATACCAGCAGGGCAATAACCTTGTGCAGCTTTGAGTTGAAGACCTTCCGCGGTACCACAATCAGGTAGATCACAAAGGGGATCAGATAATACGACACAGCCACAAAGTCGTAAAACATCCCTGTTGCAAAGACCTTGAGCAGCTCAACGGGTGAGGTATCTGCCAGATCGAATGACACTGCCAGCAGTACCATGCGGGTAAAGAAACTTACCAGCAGAAAAATCACAATGAAGTTTGCCGCAAATTTGAATCGTCCCCTGTTCATACAATCCTCTCCTTTGTTAGCATCGTATCATAGCACATATTGCTCCAATTTCCTATATCCTCAATTTAAGCGCTTTTGCAGCAATAACACCCTTCCTGCAAACAATAGTGCCAGAGCTGCTGTTCCCGCAAGTGAGAAGAGCAGTGCGCCTGGCATGTCGAAATGCTCCCATATCTGCCCGCTTACAAAAGCACCCAAGGCGCCAAAGAGTGCCACGCCGGCATAAAAGACACCGTAAACCGACCCACGGTTGTCCGCTGCGTGCGAGATGTAGGCACGGTTGGCATTGAGCGATGCGACCGTAAAGAGCCCAAAGAATGCAAAAGCAGCCCATGTGGCAAGCGGATGCTGCCAATAGAGCAGAGCCTGTGCGACAACCCCGCAGCCATAGGCAATCATCA
>JALWLU010000170.1 GCA_026996325.1 Sulfurovum sp. | reverse complement strand
GGTTAACGGTCAAGTGATATCGATCAATTTTTGAGGATTTTGTAAAAGTAACAGTAGAAGTGGAGCGGGAGACGGGACTCGAACCCGCGACCCTCAGCTTGGAAGGCTGACGCTCTAGCCAACTGAGCTACTCCCGCATGGAGTTTTCATTAAACTATAAATGAAGGCAAATTGTATGTGTGGTACCTCGGGCCGGAATCGAACCGGCACGGGCAAAGCCCATCAGATTTTGAGTCTGACGTGTCTACCAGTTCCACCACCGAGGCAACGGCATTTGAACAAATGCAGTCGAATTCTACTCCCAATGAACTTAAATGCCGGTTTAAGAGGGGAGAGAGTAGGAAAATATGGCAATTTGACCCGCTTTCAATCACTGCCTAAAGTTTATCTGATATAATAATCGCATTAATTAATATTAAAAGCTCTATTTTCAGGACAGCGCGTGAAGATCACGATCATCATTACAGCCATACTTTTCATCTACGGAGCCTTCTCCACCTTTTTCAGAGATACCGCACTCGCCGGTCACATAGGAAAGATGGTAGGCGATATGAACATCTACCTTTTCGGCTACTTCGCCTATGTCAACATTCTGCTGCTCTTCTACCCACTCTACAAGCTCTATACCGACGCGAGGGTACGCAAGAACATCGACTTCTATCTTGGCTGGATACTCCTCTTTATCGGTGCGATTCTTTTTGAATCGCTGGTGCTTGACCTCAAGGAGGCGGGTTTCCTGGGAAGACAGGTGGTGGAGTTCCTACAGCCCTACATCGGTATGGCAGGGCTCTGGCTGCTGTGGCTGATGATTATGGCGCTTGCTTTGGTCTTTATTGTCGATGACGAGTTCGAGTGGCGTTCGCTGATCCCTGAACGCAGAGAAAAAACGGTACGAAGCAGAACCAAAAAGAAGGGCCCCGGTATCTTTGCCAAAATGCTTTCCGGTCTGAAGGCTTTTGGCAAGGTGCTCACGACCAATCCCTTTGCCTCTCCGAAGCTTGAAGATGAGATGATGCCGATTTTGGACGAGCCGGAGCAAGAAGAGGTCAAACCCAAAAAAGCGCCGCGAAAGCCTGCCAAAAAGCGTGCAGCAGCCAAAAAAACAGTGGCGGAATCTGAACCTGCTGCAATGGAAGAGGCTGAAGAGATCGTTGATGATGTGCCGCCTTTCGATCTGGACGAGCCAGCAGAGGAAGCGGCAGTACCGGTTGAAAAAGAAACGCCAAGCGTGTCGAAATCCGGAGTTGAGATCGTCAATGAACTGGAGGAGAACTCCAAGCTGATGGAAGAGATCGACAAGGGCAAGGTGGAGAAGCCGAAGAACTTCAAACTGCCCAAACTCGATTTCCTGCAGAAGGCTCCAAAGCAAAAACGCAAGGTAAACGAAGCCGAGATTGACCGAAAGTCCGGAGACCTGCTGGAGAAACTGAAGCTCTTCAATATCAACGGGGATGTGGTGCGTACCTATACCGGACCGCTGGTAACGACATTCGAGTTCAAACCCGCTCCCAATGTCAAGGTCTCCAAAATCCTGGGGCTGCAGGATGATCTTGCCATGGCGCTGAGCGCTGAGACGATCCGTATACAAGCACCCATTCCCGGACGCGATGTCGTGGGTATCGAGATCCCCAACGAGCACAAGGAGATCATCTACCTGCGTGAGATCCTCGAGAGCGAACTCTTCCAGAACTCCAAGTCGCCGCTGACCGTTGCGCTTGGAAAGGACATTGTCGGAAAACCTTTTATTACAGACATCAAGAAGCTGCCGCACCTGCTCATCGCTGGTACGACCGGTTCTGGTAAATCGGTGGGTATCAATGCGATGATCCTTTCGCTGCTCTACAAAAACGATCCGGACCACCTAAAGCTGATGATGATCGACCCCAAAATGCTGGAGTTCTCCATCTACGATGACATTCCGCACCTCATTACGCCGGTGATCACTGAGCCCAAAAAGGCCATTGCCGCACTGGCCAATATGGTAGCGGAGATGGAGCGGCGCTACCGTCTGATGGCGGACAAGCGTACCAAGAACATCGACAACTATAACGAAAAGGTCAAAAAGGATGGTTCGGCAGAGCCGATGCCGTTCATCGTCGTTATCATCGACGAGCTTGCAGACCTGATGATGAACGGAGGCAAGGAGGTGGAGACCTCCATCGCACGCCTTGCGCAGAAGTCCAGAGCCTGCGGTATTCACCTTATTGTTGCAACACAGCGCCCGAGTGTCGATGTCGTTACCGGTATCATCAAGGCAAACCTTCCGTCGCGTCTTAGCTACCGTGTGGGGCAGAAGATCGACTCCAAGGTCATTCTCGACTCCACGGGTGCCGACAGCCTTCTTGGGCGTGGGGATGGCCTCTTTACCCCTCCGGGGACCACCGGACTGGTGCGTATACACGCACCGTGGGCGACTGAAGAGGAGATAGAGGAGATCGTCGAGTTCATCAAGGCGCAGCGTCTGCCAGAGTATGACGAGAGCTATCTGATTGAGGGTGGCGGTGTCTCCAACAAGGGGGGTGAGAGTGAGATCGAACTCGACCCGCTTTATGAAGAGGCGAAGGCAGTGGTGCTTGCGGACAAGAAGACATCTATCTCCTACCTGCAGCGCAAACTGCAGATAGGCTACAACCGTTCGGCGAACATCATCGAGCAGCTGCAGGCAACCGGTGTGCTCTCCGAACCCAACGCCAAGGGAAACAGAGAGATACTTCTCTAACACAACAAAGGAAGATACAGTATGAGAGACCATAGAAGATTGATAGAGGAGCTCTACCTTGGAAACGCGATCCGCACCCCGCAGATCATCGAAGCGTTTCGTGACATCGACAGAGCGCATTTTGTTCCGGAAAACGTCAAAGATGAGGTATATAACGATATTCCCCTGCCAATCGGAGAGGAGCAGACCATTTCTCAGCCCTCCACAGTGGCCTTTATGCTTGAACTCCTTGAGCCCCAAAGGGGAGAGAAGATCCTAGATATCGGTTCGGGGTCGGGGTGGACGACCGCACTGCTGTGCCATATTGTCGGCGAAGAGGGGAGTGTGCTGGGGTTGGAGCGCCTGGAGCGTCTGGCAGACTTTGGAAAAGCAAATCTGGCAAAGATGGACTTTGGCCCTCACTGCCGCATAGAGAAGGCAAGCAACGCGCTTGGCGTGCCGGGTGAGACCTTTGACCGCATTTTGGTCTCTGCCAGCAGCGATATGGTCCCGGAAGAGCTTTTCGACCAGCTCAACACCGGCGGAGTGCTTGTCATTCCCATCGGTGAAGTGATCTACCGCTTCGAGAAACTCTCTGACGGGCAGATCGCACAGCAGGCCTATCCGGGCTTTCGTTTTGTGCCGCTTATTTATAATGAAAGACCCCAATAGGCACTTTCCCCTTGCGGGGTACGTAGTAAAAATGTAACATTTTCCCCTGATATTGACTTACTCTTGTAACGATACGACACATCCCATCCAGTGCTTTTTTTCAAACTTATGATTCAAATAAGATTTAACCCTATTTCGCTACCATTAAGCTACAAATTCACATAGAACAGGAGACCGAATATGGCCTTAGTAGAAGAGTATAAAGCGCATACCGAAGAGCGTGCGAAACTGGGAGTACCACCGCTTCCTTTGACAGCAGAGCAGACAGCAGAACTTGTCGAGCTTCTCAAAGCAGACCCTATCGTTGAAGAGGAGTATCTTCTTGACCTGCTTAAAAACCACGTTCTTGCAGGTGTTGACGATGCAGCGTACGTCAAAGCGGCATTCCTCAACGATGTCGTTTCCGGCAATGTTTCGTGCAAGGCACTTACACCGGTAGAGGCTATCAAGATCCTTGGAAGAATGCTTGGCGGATTCAACGTCGGACCGCTTGTGGATGCACTCAAGTCGGACAATGCAGAAGTTGCGCAGGCAGCGGCTGACGAGCTGAAGAACACCATTCTTGTCTATGATGCGTTCAACGATGTCAAGATACTGATGGACGAGGGTAACAGCTTTGCCAAAGAGGTCATCGAGTCGTGGGCGAATGCAGAGTGGTTCACCAACAAGCCCGAGCTTGAAAAAGAGATCACGCTGACAGTTTACAAGGTTCCGGGTGAGACAAACACCGATGACCTCTCTCCGGCTTCCGAAGCCTTTACCAGAGCCGATATTCCACTCCACGCCAACGCTTTCCTCGTTTCAAGAATGGAGAAGCCGCTTGAGACGATGGCCGAGCTGAAGAAGAAGGGCCACCCGCTTGCATACGTCGGTGACGTTGTCGGTACCGGTTCTTCAAGAAAGTCCGGTATCAACTCTGTACAGTGGCATATGGGTCACGACATTCCCGGTATCCCCAACAAACGTACCGGCGGTGTGGTCATCGGTTCGATCATCGCACCGATCTTCTTCAACACTGCGGAAGATTCAGGATGTCTGCCTATCCAGGCGCCTGTGGACAACCTCGAAACGGGCGATGTGATCACAGTCAAGCCGTTTGACGGTGTCATCGAAAAGGACGGGAAAGTGGTTTCCGAGTTCAAACTCGAGCCAAACACGCTGCCTGACGAGATGAGAGCGGGCGGACGTATCCCTCTCATTATCGGAAAAGGGCTCACTGCAAAAGCGAGAGAGGCACTCGGTCTTGGTGCTTCAGATGTCTTTATGACGCCTGACCAGCCGCAGGATGACGGCAAAGGGTATACACTTGCACAGAAGATGGTCGGTAAGGCGTGCGGTATGGAGGGTGTCAAGCCCGGTACATACTGTGAGCCTGTCTGTACCACTGTCGGTTCACAAGATACGACAGGTCCTATGACAAGAGACGAGATCAAGGAGCTTGCAGCACTGAGCTTTGGTGCGGACTTCGTACTGCAGTCATTCTGTCACACAGCAGCCTATCCGAAACCTGCGGATATCGAGCTTCAGCACACACTGCCGAAGTTCTGGACAGAGCGTAAAGGGTTTATCCTCAGACCGGGTGATGGTGTTATCCACAGCTGGCTGAACCGTATGTGTCTGCCTGATACAGTTGGAACCGGTGGTGACTCCCACACCCGTTTCCCTATCGGTATTTCATTCCCGGCAGGTTCAGGGCTGGTTGCGTTCGCAGCGGTTACAGGTATGATGCCTCTTACAATGCCAGAGTCCGTTCTGGTCAAGTTCAAGGGTGAAATGCAGCCTGGTATCACACTGCGTGACCTTGTCAACGCCATTCCTTACCAGGCGATCAAAGATGGTCTTCTGACAGTCGAGAAGAAAGGGAAGAAGAACATCTTCGCCGGTAGAATCCTTGAGATCGAAGGGCTCGAGCACCTCAAGTGTGAGCAGGCGTTCGAACTCTCAGACGCCTCTGCGGAGCGTTCAGCGGCTGCGTGTACGGTTAAGCTTGACAAAGAGCCTATTATCGAATACCTCGAGTCGAATATCGTACTTATCGAAGAGCTGATCGAGCAGGGATACGAGGACAAGGCGACACTCAAAAGACGTGCGGACAAGATGAGAGAGTGGCTCAAGAACCCTGAACTGCTCGAGCGTGACGAAGATGCACAGTATGCGGCGGTCATCGAGATCGACCTCAACGAGATCACCGAGCCTATCCTGGCGTGCCCTAACGATCCGGATGATGTTGCAACACTCTCCGAGATCCTTGCGGACGAGAAGCGACCGAAGAACATCGACGAAGTCTTTGTCGGTTCCTGTATGACCAACATCGGTCTCTTCCGTGCACTGGGTGAAGTACTCAGAGGCGAAGGTGCGGTCAAGGCGAGAACATGGGTCGTTCCACCGACAAAGATGGATGAGAAAGAGCTCATCGAAGAGGGCTACTACGCTATCTTCGGAGCAGCCGGAGCAAGAACGGAGATTCCGGGATGTTCTCTGTGTATGGGTAACCAGGCGCGTGTTGCGGACAATGCGATTGTCTTCTCCACCTCAACAAGAAACTTCGACAACCGTCTTGGTAAAGGAGCACAGGTCTATCTTGGTTCTGCAGAGGTTGCGGCAGTTGCTGCCCTGCTTGGACGTCTCCCGACAAAAGAGGAGTACCTCGATATCGTCAACAAGAAGATTACACCTGAGAATAGAGACAGTGTCTACAAGTATCTCAACTTCAACCAGGTCTCAAAAGAGGCGCTTGACGCAATGGTGGGCTAATTCGCCCTCAACAGACACCCTTTTGGGGGTGTCTCTTTTTTATCTCTTTTCCTCCAAATTTCTCCCTTTGCAACCGCAGCATTAACAAACTCTTACTATAATATCACCATATTACTATCGAGGAGACTGCGAATGAAAAATGTATGGATCAAAGCACTGCTAACGGGTGCACTTTTACTTGGTGCAACCGGCTGTGTACAGACAAACGACATTGAAGTAGAAAGCGTCAGCAACGATAAGGCAAACCTGAAAGCCTACAAAACCTACCAGTTCCTCGAGGACAGCGGTATCGTGGAAGAGGATAAAAACGGTAAGCTCAAACGCTCCAACTCCGAAGTTGCTGAACTCGTTGAAGAGGTCATCAACGAACAGCTGCAGAGGCACGGTAAAAAACCGACTGCGAAAGACCCTGACTTCCTGGTCGCCTATGTTGGCGGCAGTAACATGGAAGCCGTTGTAGCGAAAGTGAATGCCGACGGTAAGCAGATTATAGAGAAGAAGCCGGCGGCTGCACTGCTCATTATGCTTGTCGATGCGGACACAGGTGAGATACTGCGTATCGCTACTGCAGAGGGAGATTTGAAAAATCAGCCTATTGAGGAGAAGCGTGCGCGTATCGAATATGCCGTCAAGAAGATGCTCTCAGGTATCTAAGCAGTATGTCAAAAAGCCCTCTTCGCGTTCTGCACTTCAGTGACATCCATGTAGGTGCGCTGGTGCGCCATATGCACTGGAAGCGCTGGTTCAGCAAACGGGGCATCGGTGCGATCAACCTGTTGCGCGGCCGTGCGAAGTACTTTGACGAAGTCGAAGAGAAGATGGCCGCTATGGTGCGCTTCAAGGAGTCGCAGCAGATAGACCTTGTCATCAATACCGGTGACTACACCGCTTTGGGGCTTGAGCATGAGCTTCGACTTGCACGTGAACTGGTGGGCCCCATGATGGACCCTCCGCAGCGCTATGTGACGGTACCTGGTAACCATGATATCTATGTACACGAGGGCAACAGTCACTACCGCTTCAGCGAGCAGTTCTGTTCGGTGCTCCAGAACGACCTTCCCGAGTATTGTGCCGGAGGGCACTATCCTCTGGTCAGGTTCGTGGGTGAGGATGTCGCCGTCATCGCACTCAACAGTTCCAAACCAAACCCATGGCCATGGCGCTCTGATGGCCACATCCCAACCTCCCAGCTTGCCTCTTTCGAAAAACTTCTTGAAGATGAACGCATCAGGGGGCGTTTTCTCTTTGTCATCACCCACTACGCCCCGCGTCTTGCCAACGGAGAGCCCGACAGAAAACTGCACGGTCTGCACAATGCCGACGACTTTTTGAACGCGTGCAGCCCCATACAGAAGGGTGCCATCCTCTTTGGCCATATCCACCGTACCTACCGTGTAGATGTGCCCGAAACCAACATTCCGCTCTACTGTGCAGGCAGCGCGACAATGGAGGGCTTTGAGGGTGCGTGGGTCTATGAGCTTCTTGATGGAGAGATGCAGGCGAAACGGCTCTACTGGAACGGCGAGGCGTACAGTTTTGAGCCGCTTTGTATTGTTAAGAAAGCGTAAGGTATACTGATACATCCAAACCAAAAAGGAAGAAAATGAAAAAAATTGTACTGATAGCACTGATCGGTGCCGGACTGCTGGTAGTGAACGGCTGTGAGAAGAAGAGTCCCGAAGAGAAAGCCAAAACTTCCATTGAGCAGGCTGCAAAAGATACGGCTGCAGCAGTGAAAGATGGCGCCAAGAAAGCCGAAGAAGCAGCCAAAAAAGCGATGAAGTGCCAGGCCGGCAAATGCGGCCAGGGCAAGTGCGGCGGCAAATAGCCTCTTTATTGCTCATCTACACAGATGACACGGTACTTTTTGTGCCTGTCATCGACAAAATATCTCCCCAGATCGAAATCGAAATACCACGCCTCTTTGTCACCGTCTTTGCTTGCAGACCAGTAGATACCTTTTTGTATGTTTTGGAACGCATGTTTGACCGTCACGCCGCGCCGTGAGAGTTCAAGCAGCGAGCGCATCTCCTCTTTTGTAGGCAGGCGCCAATTCATATAGCCGAGATAGTCAAGCCTCTCGCAGGTTTTGAGAGCCTCATCATAGCTCATTGGCCCAAAGGGCTTGCTATCATAGTAGATTTTGTTGTGCTTTTTGTCCAGCACTACCTCTTTTTTATCATCACGCACGAAATTTCTGTCCACACGGCTGTTGTCGTCACTCTGGTCGTATGCAAAGCTGAAGTCGGGCCAGAAACCGCCATGCAGCAGTGAAAGTGTCAGAAGAAACGGGCAAATATAGCGACGCACTGTGCACTCCTTTTTTAGGAGTATAGCACAGATAAAGCCGTAAGGACAAGTTAAAAGTGGTACTGCAGGTAAACGGTATTGTAGTTGCTGCCACCCTTGAAGCGGCCGTACTCCGAAGCGTTCTCAAATACAGCCGATCGGTGGTGGATACCGTAGCCAAGCCAGAGCGCCTCGACACTTTCACCGAAGATGTCTCCCATATTCATGTCGACGGAGAAGTCCAGATACTGCAGCAGTTTGCTTGACTTCTCGCCCGGGTCCATATCGACATCTTCGATGTAGGTGGTGTTGGTGATGTAGGAGATGCCGGTACCTACGCCAAGGCGCACCCTCCAGGGAAGCGGAATGGTATAGTAGGCTTTCATAGCAGCGACAACTTCGTAACTGTTTTTCTGTACTTCTGAAGTTCTGTGCCAGACAATACCCGGTGTGAAGTAGATAGAGATGGGCAGATTGAAGAAAGTGTCAGAAACAGGATGCCCGTAAAAGAGCGAGACCATACGGTTTTCAAAATCGTCATGAATGACATCGCCGACAAAGATCTCTCCCAGGTTCGATACAGTGGCAAAGCCGTAGGCGAGCCTGACATAGGGTCTGCTTGCAAGTGTTGGTGCAAGCGGTTTGTCCTTGTCGTTCTTGAAGGCAAACCCCAGCCAGAACTCATCCTGTCTGCTCTCACTGACATAGCGGCTCTTTTTGGCTTCCGAGTTAAGGAACTTTGTCTGTACCTTGCCGTAGAGGTAGAAGTTGCTTGCAAGGTGGTACCAGACATCAAGACCCAAAGAGAGGTCGACCCCTGCGCCAAGCGAGTCTGTAGGCATTGCCTTGATGGCACCAAGGCCGTAGTAGTAGGTGTTGAAGCCGCTGTTCTTGTAGGTCGCCTGTGCGTAGGGGATGAAGTCGAAATCCCCCCAGCCGTAGGTGTACTGGTAGTAGAGGTTGGCGTAGAAGTTGTCGTGCATATCGGTCATCGCTTCAAGCTGGGCGTAGTGTCCCTTCTCGAAGCTGTAGCGCAGCTGCACACCGGGGTCGTAGCCATCAAGCTGATAGGCATTCTGGTGTGCTTCGGGAATATCCGCCATGCGCAGTTTGGTGATTGCTGCAATGGAGAGAGCGTCTGTCAGAGGGGCACGGTAACCTATCTCTGTACCATCCATATAGAAGTGCTCGCCTTCAAAGTAGAGCAGGTGTATGAAACTGGAAGTATTTTCACCACTTGTCTGTGCGAACGGTGCAGCATAGGGGACATTTGTGCTTCGAACCGCTGCACCCGCACCCCAGGCTGTAGTGGCAGTTTCTTTCATAGTAGAGCTTTCCTCTGCCTGAAGAGATGAGAGGACAAAGAGAGCAGAACCAAAAATCAGAGATTTTTTCATGTGTGTTACTTCCAAGTTTGATAGAGGGAGTATTATAGTCAATTCACATTAACTTTTGCTATAATTTTGTCTATTCTGATAGAGGAGTGTGGTATGAAAAAAGTGTTATTGGTTCTGTTTGGCATGGCAGTACCGCTTGTTGCTGGCGGCCATTGCTGGAAAATAAAAAACAGTGACAAAAGAGCTCTGTGTGAAGCGAAGTTTGAACATAAAAAGAGCTGTTGGCAAATAGGTGACAATGATTTGAAAGCAAACTGTGAAGCAACAGCGGAGCACAGGCGAAGCTGATGGAAAATACGCGAAAATGACTTAAAAGCGTTGTGTGAAGCCGAAGTTGCTGCCCGTTAGAGTGACTCGAAAAGCTCAAGAAAATGTTCGGGGATACGGCTGATTTTGCCGTGGTCCATATAGACCAGCAAAATGGTCATAGAAAAGAGTTTCTGCTTCTCAAGCCATACCTCCTGCCTGAGTGTCGTGCTGCTGCGTTTGAGTTCGACAAGCCGGCTTTTCACCTCAAGAAGGTCGCCAAGCTTCGCACTTCCGAGAAAATCGGCATCGATCTTGCGCACCACAAACCCGCTTTTCTCTCCGCCGGTTGGCAGCATGCCGTTGTTGAAAAAGATTTCGGAACGTGCACGCTCGCAAAAGTTGATGTAACGCGTATGGTAGACAATACCTCCCGCGTCCGTATCCTCATAATAGATCCGTATTTTCATCCG
>JALWLU010000169.1 GCA_026996325.1 Sulfurovum sp. | reverse complement strand
TTTAGACATTCTCTTCCTTTCTTTGGTCGGATAAAGAAGAGAGTTTAGCATTTAACCTCTTCAAATCCAAAAATTACAACTTCTCCTATCAGATTTTTAGAAATTGCATTTCAGATTTAAATTTTGGTGGGAATGAATCCTGAGTGAAGAATTAAGAGTGAAGAGTGAAGAGTTGTGGTATGCTTTTCTGACGAAAAGCTTTGATTTAAAAGAGAGCAAAATGACCCCTTTGAATAAAAGCATTGCAAAGCAATGCATACCAACAATCCTCAATCCTCAATCCTCAATCCTCAATCCCGTTTTCACCGGAGAAATCCGATGAAAACGGCAATATACCCCGGCACCTTCGACCCCATCACCAACGGCCACCTTGACATCATCACCCGTGCATGCAACATGTTCGACCGCATCATCGTCGCCGTTGCCGCATCAGAAGCCAAGAAGCCGATGTTCACTCTCGAACAGCGCATACAGATGGTACAGGCAGCTACGAAAGACTTTCCAAAGATAGAGGTAATAGGCTTCGACAAGCTGCTAGTGGACCTTGCCGAAGATCTTGAAGCCAACATTGTCGTGCGCGGTCTGCGGGCGGTCAGCGACTTCGAGTACGAACTGCAGATGGGGTATGCCAACGCTTCGCTCAAACCCGACCTTGAAACCATCTACCTGATGCCAAACCTCAACCACGCCTTTGTCAGCTCTTCGGTAGTGCGTGCCATATTGGCCTATGACGGCAAGATAGACCACCTTGTCGCACCGGAAGTACACCGTATTATCCGGGAGATACGTGCCTGATGTATGTTCTCTTTGAAGGCATCGACACCTGCGGCAAAAGTACGCAGATAGAGCTGCTGAAAAAAGCCCATCCAGAGATCATCACCACCCATGAACCGGGAGGCACGGCATTTGGACAGAAGGCGCGTGAGATACTGCTAAGCGACACCCTGCGCTCCAAACGGGCCGAACTACTGCTCTTTCTGGCAGACAGGGCAGAACATTACGAAGAGGTCATCGAACCCAACCGTGACAAAGTGGTAGTCTCCGACAGGGGATTCATCTCCGGTATCGGTTACGCACTGGCCAACGGTGATTTCGACTTCGACGAGCTTGTTAGCCTCAACCGTTTTGCCCTCAAGGGCCACTTCCCCGACCGGGTTATCCTCTTCCTGACCGATATGCAAACCCTCCAGGAGCGCACCTCGCAAAAGGAGCTTGACGGCATAGAGCTGCGCGGTCTCTCCTATCTACTGAACGTCCAGGAGCATATGAAGCAGAGTGTCATACAGCTTGGCATTCCCCACCTTTTTGTCGATGCTACAGACACGGTCGAGAACATCCATCAAGCCATACTAACCTACTTAAAGGTATAATCGCGCTCTTAGAAGAGTCAAGGAGAGAAGATGATACAGCCTCTACGCGGCATGAAAGACCTGATGTTCGAAGACAGCCAGCGCTTCGTCCACATCGTCACCACAGCCATCAAGGTGGCAAGACGCTATGGATACGGATATATCGAAACCCCCATTCTTGAAGAAACAGCCCTCTTCAAACGCTCCGTGGGTGACAGCTCCGACATCGTCAGCAAGGAGATGTACCAGTTCGAGGACAAGGGCGGCAACGATGTCTGTATGCGTCCGGAGGGCACTGCAGGAGTCGTACGCGCCTTCATCTCCGCAAAGCTCGACCGTCAGCCGGTAAAACAGAAGTTCTACTACTACGGACCGATGTTCCGCTACGAGCGTCCGCAAAAGGGACGCCTGCGCGAATTTCACCAGTTCGGATGCGAGAGCTTCGGAGAGGCTTCGGTCTATGAGGACTTCACGCTCATTATAATGATTGCACAGATTTTCGAGGAACTCGGCATCGGTTTCGAACTCAAGCTCAATTCGCTTGGGTGTTCGGAGTGTATGCCTCCCTACCGTGAAAACCTCGTAGGCTTCCTGACCGAGATCAAAGCGGATCTCTGTGAGGACTGTAACCGACGTATCGGCACAAACCCTATCCGTGTGCTTGACTGCAAGAATGAAACGTGCCAGAGTCTGCTAAAAAACTCCCCCAAGCTCATCGACAACCTCTGTGACCCCTGTGATAGCGACTTCAAGAAACTCACGGCGTTGCTCGATGATGCCGGTATCGCTTACGAGATAGACACCAACCTTGTCCGCGGCCTGGACTACTACAACAAAACCGCCTTCGAATTCGTCAGCAACGAGATCGGTGCACAGTCGGCCATTGCCGGCGGCGGACGCTACGACAGGCTGGTAGAGTACCTCGACGGCAAACCTACGCCTGCAGTCGGCTTTGCCATCGGCATAGAGCGTATTATGGCGCTGGTGAAGATGCCGGAGTCTTCAAAAGAGGGCTACTATATGGGTGCGATGGTCCCCGAAGCTGTCGAAAAGGTGCTGATGCTTGCCAACACGAAGCGAAAAAATAAAAAAGTGACCGTCGAATACACCTCCAAAGGCTTCAAGAGCCACATGAAGGGAGCCGACAAGTCCAATGCGCGATTCGCACTGCTTATCGGTGAAGATGAGCTTGCAAACGGTACGGTGTGGCTGAAAGATCTGGAGACAAAAGAGGAGAGAACGCTTCCTATAGAGGAGATCGTCTAAATATACGAAGCCTGTTGGCTTCGTACATTAAAAACTGTACATAATCCCTGCAAAGAGGCTGTCGCCGCGCGGCCCTTCGATGAGTGAATGTTCATATTCAGCAACGAACTTGAACTCTTCATCCATCGCTGCTTCGAAGCCTACCCCGAAAACGAAGTCGTGGTCGGTACTGTCGATATCGAGCGCAGAGATCTTCTCCCACTCATACTCATACCCCACTTTTCCGAACACACCAAGCTCCTCGGTCAGTTCATAGGTGTAAACAAGATCGAGCGCTGAAGTGTAATACTTCGCATTGACATTGACCGGCTCCTCACCCTCTCTTTTCTCGGTAACAGTATTCGTCGAATAGGAGAAATCATACTCGACGGCAAAACCGTTGCCAATACGGTACCCAAGGTCGATACCAAAACCGTAGTCCTGGTCTCCGTCAAGTACAGCCTCACCATGGTTTACCGTATCGCCAAAGGTCATCATCCCCTTGACGACAATATAGAATGGTGCACTCTCTACCATCTCCAAATCGTCTGCTTCTACCGCTTCGATATCACCGCCTGCATGCACTCCTGTAAAGAGCATAGCAGCAAGCATACTGCCGCTTAGAATCTTTTTCATTGTTTTTCCTTATGTTTTGTTTCATCTAATATTATAACAAAAAGCGGCTTACTTCAGCCAGGCAACAAGATCCTGTACCATACGGGTCATAATCTTATTGGTCGCTTCGGCATAGCCGTTTGCATCAATTGTCGGTGTGGGCTCACGGTAGGAGAAGCGTTTTGTCTTGAGGAGTCTTCCGGAGTCTATATCGATGAGACTGAACTGTATGGAGACCACTGCATAGGAAGCATCGCCTCTGACGTGGTGGGAGAAATCGTAAATGAGCGGTTCGAGACGATAATCCGCATTGACCGTCGAAGCATAGGGGAGTACCGCTTTGAAGAGGCGGCTCTGCTCGAGTGCCGTAATGATCACCCCCTCAAGCAGCTTTCCAAGGTTGTTCGACCACTGGGAGTTCTGGTAGCTGCCGTTGTCGTTGAAACTGTAGGAGAAGTGCATCCTGTCGGTGATCTTCTCCTTTACCGCCATCGGGTAGGAGACTTTTAGTACACGGCCTCTGTATGCTGAGTGTGCCACCGGTGTGACATGCCCCGCTTCAAGGGTGTAGTAGGTAATCGGCTTTCCTTTTCCCGTACATCCGCCAAGCAATAGTGCCGCTACCGCCAATCCTGCTGTTATTAGATTTTTCATCCGTTACTCCCCCGGTCCAGGCCGTGACCTGCGTGATTTGAACAGTATATCGCTTGGGCTCTCTTTGAGCTCCTGCGCCAGTGCATTGACCTGGTTGGAGAGAATTTCGATGTCTACAAGAATGGGCTCGAGAATCTTTTTGAGGTTGTAGTCTCCCCTGTCGAGGCTGCGCTCCACTTTCAGTGTCACACGGTTGAAGTTGCGTGTCGTCTGCATAAATTTCTTGACCGCAGGAACCGTTGCATCCCCTACCTCATCGAATGTCTTGGCGATGGTGTCAATATCATCGGTGAGCTTCTTCATCGCCACACGGTACTCGACAACTGTCTGGTTGATATCGTCAAGCAGACCGCTTCCCTTGGCTGTCATCACTTCGGTATTTTTCAAAATGCCGTTGATATGCCCTATGTTCTCGTCACTAAGCAGCTTGTCCACCTGCACAACAAGATGGGCAAGCTGGTCTGCGAGTGTGCCGATGTCTTTCTTTGTCTGGTTCAGCCATGATGAAGAGGATTTGATGACCGGGATGTGATCTTTTGTGGGCTTGAGTGTTTTTGCACTGTTGCTCCCCCCCTCGATTTCAATCGAAAGCAGCCCGGTTACCCCAAGCATGGAGGTGTGGGCGACCATATCCTCTTTGATGGGAGTACCCCGTTTGATACTCAGCAGCACTTCCACCCGCTGGATGTTGTCGGGGTCTATCCGGATCTCTTTTACCCGCCCAATGTCGACACCACGCAGTCGCACAACGGAGTCTTTTGAGAGTCCGGCTACCGATTCGGTAAAGTAGGTTTTATAGAGATCATACTGCTGCGAGAGGCCGTACTTTGCAAGCCAAAAAGAGAAGGCGACCAACCCTGCACCAAAAAGCAGCACGAAGAGGCCCACGATCGTGTAGTTCACCTTACTGTACATCGACGCCCCTCCCTTTTAGCTTGTCTGCAAACTTCTCTTTGGTATACTCGTTCTTGAAAAAGGCTTCCACGAACGGATGCGTGGAAGCGAGCACCTCTTCAAGCGTTCCTTCCGCCACGACTTTTCTGTCAGCAAGCACCGCCATACGGTCGACAATATTGAAGATACTGTCAAGATCGTGCGTGATCATCACAACAGTGATACCCAACATCTTACGTAATTCTACAATAAGTTTATCAAAATTTCTCGCACCCACCGGATCAAGGCCCGATGTGGGTTCATCCAGAAAGAGGAGTTTTGGCTCCATCGCCAGTGCGCGGGCAAGGGCTGCACGCTTGATCATCCCGCCGCTGAGCTCGCTTGGGTAGAGGGAGCCTACATGGGCATCCAACCCCACCAGTGCAATCTTGGAGCGCACCAGCTTGTCGCGCATCCGCTTGCTAAGCTTCGTGTACTCCTTTAGCTGCACCTCTATGTTCTCCGCAATTGTTAATGAGGAGAAGAGCGCACCGAACTGAAAGAGCACCCCCCACTCCCTGCGCAGCTGCTGGGCTTCCTGAAAGCTGATGGTATCCAGGTCGCGTCCAAGCACGGAAATCTTTCCCGCATTGGGATGCAGCAGCATGATCATCTCTTTCATCAACACCGATTTTCCCGACCCGCTCTCTCCCAGAATGGCGAAGATCTCGTTTTCGTGCACACTGAGCGATACACCATCGTGGATGGTGCGTTCCCCAAAACGTGTGACAATGCCGCTTGCCTCGATTACCGTTCTCACAGGCCAAACTCCGTATAGATGACCGAAAAGAGCGCGTCAAAGGCGATGACAAGGAAGATGGCATTGACAACCGACGCTGTTGTCTGCAGTCCGATACTCTCGGTATTGTCCGAGACTTCAAAACCGCGGAAGCAGCCGATCGCAGCGATGACAAAGGCAAACACCGGCCCCTTGATCATCCCAAGAATGTAGTGCTTCACCTCCAACACCTCCTGGAGACGGTTGATGAACTGGTCAAAGGAGATGCCGACCACCATCTTCGAGGCGACCATCCCGCCAAAGATGCCGACGATATCCGAAAAGAAGATCAGCAGCGGCAGCGCGATCATCAGCGCGAAGATACGCGGCAGCACCAGAAAGTTGTACGGATCGAACCCCATCGTTCGCATCGCAGCGATCTCTTCGGTGATCTTCATCGCTCCGATCTCTGCCGTGTAAGCGGAACCGCTGCGCCCTGCGATAACGATAGCCGTGATCATAGGGCCCAGTTCACGCACGATGGAGATGCCCACCGTGTCGACAATGAAGATGTCCGCCCCGAACTTCGCCAGCTGCACAGCACCTTGGTAGGCGATGACCATCCCAACCAGAAAAGCGGTCATCCCGATGATCACCAGCGCATTGAAGCCCGACTGGTAGATGTGGTAGATCGTCTCCTTGTAACGCAGTGTCTTGGGGTGCGTGATACCATAGAGAAAGGAGACAAGCAGATGCCCCAGAAAGGTAATGAAATCTTTCGTATCACGGACCAGCTGCACCGTAGATTTGCCAAGCTCTTCGAGAAAGCCCTGCTTGCGCGGCACGATCTCTTCGACCATATGCTCCTTGAGCATTTTGTAGAGTTCCTTTTCGGCATCACTGTAGTTGATCACGTCCACTTCGATACCGAAGCTGCGTGCACGGTCCACATATTCATTTAGCAGCAGCATGCCGGCACTGTCCATATCTATGATACCCGCGACATCTACCCTGACACTTTTGGCTTTTGGCAGGGTCTGTATCTGCGCCTCTATATCACCAATAGTGCGCAGCGTCCACTCCCCGTGCAGTGTCACCTCAAGATGGTCCCGGTCCTCTTTCCACGCAACAAATTCCCTCTTCATCGTTTAATTATAGGTAAGTTTGGATTAAGTTTTGATATAATCTTCCAATTTATCCACACAAGCGAGGCAGAGGGTATGAAAAACTTCGGTTTGAACATCTGGAGCGATGAGAACTTCATCATTGACGGCGATACGGTCAATATCAACTACGCATCCAAACCCTCACTGCTCTCAATCACGCAGGAGATCCGTGAAAAGGGCTATAAAGGGCCGCTGCTGCTGCGCTTTCCGCACCTGATCGAAAAGCAGATCTCCACCCTCTTCAAGACTTTCGCCAAAGCCAAAAAGGAGTTTGGCTACAAAGGCAACTTTCACGCCGTATTCCCCTTAAAAGTGAACCAGTACCCCAACTTCGTCAACGCACTGATGGATATCTCCAAAGGGTACGACTACGGTCTTGAGGCGGGAAGCAAGGCTGAGCTGATCATCGCGATGACCAAAACACCTTTGGGCGCGCCCATTACCGTAAACGGCTTCAAGGACAAGGAGATGATCGCGCTCTGCTTCATCGCAGCCAAGATGGGCCACAACATCACCGTTACCATCGAAGGGATCGGGGAGCTCAAGACCATCATCCAGGTCAATGAGGAGTTCAATCACCAAAGCGCAACGCCCATCGCACCCAAGATCGGTGTGCGCATCCGTCTGCACAGCTCCGGGATTGGTATCTGGGCAAAGAGCGGCGGCTACTCCTCCAAGTTTGGCCTCACCTCCACGGAATTGCTTGAAGCCTATGAGATACTCAAGGAGCACACCCTGCTTGGGAACCTCTGGATGGTCCACTTTCACATCGGATCGCAGATGGGGGACATCGCACCGCTTAAAAAGGCCCTCAGGGAGGCCGGCAACATCTATGCCGACCTCAAGCGGCGCGGTGCAACGGCGCTGAGTGCCATCAACATCGGCGGCGGACTGGCGGTAGAGTACTCCCAGCATACCGCGTCTCAGGAGCGCAACTACTCACTGAACGAATTCGCCAACGATGTGGTCTACCTGATGCAGGAGATCGCCAAAAGCAAAAAGGTCGATGAACCTGACATCTTCACCGAATCCGGCCGATACATCGCTGCGGCACACTCGGTACTGGTCGCCCCCGTACTGGAACTCTTCTCGCAGGAGTACAACGAGAAGTGTCTGCGCCCAAAAGAGAAGAACCCGCCCCTCATTCAGGAGCTCTTCGACCTCTTCAACACCATCAAGCGCACCAACGCGCGCGAGTACCTCCACGATGCCCTCGACCATATGGAGAGTCTGCTGACACTTTTCGATCTGGGGTACATCGACCTTGAGGACCGCTCCAACACGGAGATTCTGGTCAATCTCATCATTAAGAAGGCGATCTTCCTGCTGCGAAGCGAAGGGACAGACGAGCTTAAAAAGCTGCAGGACCGCATTCAGGAGCGCTACCTGGTCAACTTCTCCGCATTCCAGTCGCTGCCGGACTTCTGGGGGCTGGGGCAGCACTTTCCGGTGATGCCGCTAAGCAACCTCTCCACCAAACCGACCAACCCCGCAAGCATCTGGGACATCACCTGCGACAGTGACGGCGAGATCGGCTTTGACCGTAACTTTCCGCTCTACCTGCACGACATCGACCTGAGCAAGGAGGAGTACTTCCTTGGCTTCTTCCTCACCGGCGCCTACCAGGAGGTATTGGGGATGAAGCACAACCTCTTCACCCACCCTACCGAAGCGGTCATTACCTTCGATGAAGAAGGAGAGTACCGTATCGAACACCTCATCGAGGCGCAGAATCTGATGGATGTGCTCGAAGACCTTGACTACGATACCGGCATCATCGACAAGGCGCTCAAGTACCGCATCGAAGAATCGACGCTCATCACACCCGATGAGAAGCGCGAACTTCTTGGAAAGATTTATCTCTATTTAAGTGAAAACAGCTATCTTAAGACCATTCAAGCTATCAGTGAAAGCACACAAGGAGAGAAAGCGTGAACCTGTTCCAGTTGATTCGGGAAGACTTTGCCAATGTCAAACGCAACGATCCGGCACTCCACTCCACCTTCGAACTCTTTTTCAACTACCCCGGGCTCTGGGCACTCTTTTTCCACCGCATCGCCCACTGGTTCTACAACAAGGGGCTGCGTTTTCTCCCCCGGCTCATCTCTGCACTGGGAATGTTTTTGACGATGATAGATATCCACCCCGCTGCCAGGTTCGGGCGGCGCGTCTTCATCGACCACGGCGTGGGCGTGGTCATCGGTGAGACTGCCGTCATCGGTGATGATGTCATTATCTACCAGCAGGTAACCCTTGGCGGGGTAAGCACCAACAAGGGTAAGCGTCACCCAACGGTGGGCAACAATGTCGTCATCGGTGCAGGCTCCAAAGTACTTGGCAACATCACCATTGGCGACAACTCCAAGGTCGGCGCCAATTCTGTTGTGGTCAAGGATGTGCCGCCCGATTCCACTGCCATTGGCATTCCCGCACGTGTGCTCAAGCGCGGTTACGACAAGAATCCGCTCAGCCACGACAAGATCCCCGATGTCAACAAGGAGCTTTTCGAGTACCTCCTACGCCGTATCGAAGTGCTCGAAGATGCACTGCCAAGCAGCAAAAAAGAGAAGATCAAAGAGAAGGACCATACCCTCGAAGAGCTCTACGACAACTTCATCCACTCTATGGATTGAGACTTCTGATAAAAAACCATCGGTTTTACGCGATGGCGACAAAGGTGCACTCAACCCGCAGGGCGGCTCTGCCGTTTGCACCTGCCAGAGCTATCGTGTAAAACCTTTTGCCATTAAGTCAGAGTTCAATATAGAAAAGTGCGTGTGCATATGACACACACATATCCCCATTGCGTAGCACACCTCCACTTTTAGTCGCCTGTCAAGCACTTTTGGTTATAATTTTCATTATTTTATACAAAGGGATATTTATGCTTCTTTCAGACCGCATACAGACACTCTCACCCTCCTTGACCATCGCCATCTCTTCGCTTGCACGCGAACTCAAGGCTGAAGGCAAGGATATTCTCTCCTTCTCCGCTGGCGAGCCCGACTTCGGTACGCCGCAGCGCATCAAAGAGGAAGCCATCAAGGCGATCAACGAAGGCTTTACCCAGTATACAGCCGTACCGGGTATTCCGGAACTCCTTGAAGCGGTAGCGACCAAACTCAAAAGAGACAACAATCTTGAATATACTCCGTCAGACATTATTGTCAGCAACGGTGCGAAGCAGTCGCTCTTCAACCTCTTTCAGGCGACCATCAACCCTGGTGACGAAGTGATCATCCCCGCCCCCTACTGGGTCACCTACCCCGAGCTGGTCAAGTATGCCGGCGGAAAACCCGTCATCATCGAAACCAACGATATGACCAAGTTCAAAATCACCGCCGACCAGCTTGAGGCTGCCATCACACCAAAGACGAAGATGCTCATTCTCACCTCTCCGTCCAACCCGACCGGTTCGGTCTACACCAAAGAGGAGCTTGAAGCGATCGCGAAGGTGCTTGAGGGAACTGACATTCTTGTCGCCAGTGATGAAATGTACGAAAAGCTGGTTTACGGTGTTGACTTTACCGCTGCGGCAAGCATCAGCGACGATATGTACCGGCGTACCGTCACCATCAACGGTCTCAGCAAGTCTGTGGCGATGACAGGGTGGCGTTTTGGTTACCTTGCCACACCGAACAAGGAGCTCATCGCAGCGATGAACAAGCTTCAGAGCCAGAGTACCTCCAACATTAACTCCATTACCCAGAAAGCAGCTATCCCGGCACTGCTTGGCGAAGTGGACGATGAGATAGAGACGATGCGCCAGGCGTTTGAAGCGCGTGCTACAGAGGCGGTCAAACTCTTCAACGATATCGACGGCCTCTCGGTGGTCGCACCGCAGGGTGCGTTTTACCTCTTTGTCAATACCAAAGATATCTCCAACGACTCCATCGCATTCTGCAAAGAGCTGCTGCAGGAGACCGGTGTAGCGGTGGTCCCTGGCATCGGTTTTGGAAGCGAAGGC
>JALWLU010000168.1 GCA_026996325.1 Sulfurovum sp. | reverse complement strand
AAGTCGTTCAGCACGCTGTTGTCCATACTCTCATCAACATAGAGTCCGACAATGAAGCGCTCATCCTCTTCTGAAGCGTTTTTGGAAGCGTTCTGTTCATTGAGGTAGGTTGCTGTCAGGAGCAGCTTGGTAAGGCCATCTTCATAAATCTGCGCTTTTTCGGTCTTGATGAGCTTGGCATGGTAGGCTTTCTCTTTTTCGTACGACTGCTCGAGTTTCGTATACTCTTTCGTTGAACAGCCGACAAGAAGGAGCCCGAAAGAGAGTGCTGCCGTTATTGTCCGCATCGCTGCTCCTTCTTTTGATTGCTTGAGCGATTTTAACATAGTTTCAATAAAGGTTGATGTATAATCCCACTACTTAACTACCGAAGGAAACCGTGTGAGAACCAGAGTTGCCATCGCCTTTACAGGCCCCTCAGGAAGCGGCAAGACCACACTTGTGGAAAAGGTCGCTAAAGCGCTTATACAAACACGCAAAGTTGCCATTGTCAAGAACGACCCAAAAGACAAGGCGCAGTTCGATGTCGCGGGCAAAGACAGCTACCGATTCTTCCAGACAGGTGCGGAGGTCGTTGTTACTTCACCCACACGTACCACCTACTTTTCACACCGAGAAAAGAGGCTTGACGAGATCGTTTCCATGGTAAACGATTTCGACATACTGCTCGTTGAAGGCCTCAAAACCCTTCCCCTGCCCCGAATTGCCATCTTCAGGGGTGGCATCGACGAGAGCTACTTCGCCTGCTCCGAAGCGATCGCTGTAGATGATACGGTTAACCTCGCTGCCTACGAAATTCCCGAGAATATCGATATTCTCGATCTCAATGACCTCGATGCCATCCTGTCGTGGATCGACAACAACGCAAAAGCCATATAAAGGACCACCAATGCATACCATATTCGAAACAATTGAACAGTGCGCCCTAAAAATAGACAACGCCATTAAGACCGAAGATCTCGGCTACTGCGATACGGAGAACTCTTCAGGCGAAGACCAGCTCAAGCTCGATGTCAAAAGTGACTACATCATCGAAGAGGCTTTCAAAAACGTGCCGCTTGTCAAATCGCTTGTGAGTGAAGAGAAAGAGGGAGAGCTGCAGTTGCATACAGATGGCAAGTACACCATCTGTTACGATCCGCTCGATGGCTCCAGCCTTGCCGATGTCAACCTCTCTGTCGGCTCCATCTTCGGCATCTATGAAGGTGAGCTGAAGGCTGAGAACCTCGTTGCCTCCGCCTACGTCGTCTACGGACCACGCATCGAGATCGTTCGTGCGATAAGAGGCGAACGCCCCATGCACTACCGTGCCGGAGAAGGTTATTTCAACCTTGTCTGCAAGGAGCTCGTGCTGAACGAAAAAGGCAAGCTCAACGCTCCCGGCGGTACACAGCAGAACTGGTGCGACTACCACAAGAGTTTCGTCGACGATCTCTTCGCAGAGGGGTATCGTCTACGCTACTCGGGCGGTATGGTTCCGGACCTGCACCAGATACTCCTCAAAGGTGGCGGTATCTTCTCGTATCCCGGCACGTCTGACAAACCCGACGGAAAGCTGCGTCAGCTTTTTGAAGTGATCCCCTTTGCGTTTATCTATGAACAGGCAGGCGGTCAGGCCATCGACCACAAGGGAAGACGCCTGATGGAACTTGTCCCCTCCCATCCGCACGACACCAGCCCCTGCTTCTTTGGCTCCAACTATGAGATAGAAAAGCTTAAAGTTGCCTACGGAGTCAAAGCGTAATGGCTGAAGCGGTACTGGATGAGTGGGAGATCGCCCTTCGTGTCAAAACCGAAGAACTGAAAAAGTGTCAACAGGAGAAGCAAGTAACAAGCTGTATGCAGTGTGAGAAGCTGCTTGTATGTGAACTGCGTGATGCCTATGTCAAAGCGGTCTACGACAGTATGAACAAAGGAACCGGCGGCGGATTCGAATTCTAAACTACTCCACTTCGAAAGGTTTGTAGTAGATACGTACCTTGCTCAGTGAGACCAGAATGCTCTGGCGCACCGGGTCCCACTTGATGAAACCTTTCTGCTTCCGGTTGGCAGTATAGCCGCTGCGTTCAAGCTCCACTTCCACAACTGTATCGGCAAGTGATTCCATCACCTCTTTGCTGATGTAGAAACTGTACTTGTAGTCTTTTATTTTGTAGTACTCTCTGCCCTGATAATTGTAAATCTTCTTTCTCGAGAGGTAGCGCCGTATCGCCTCTTTGCTCTTCTGTTCCTGACGCCTGCGTTCATTCAGCCTCTCCATGATCTTCTTCTTCTCTTCCGGGCTGAAACGCTTCTCGTTTGAGGAGGCACCCTCTTCCTGTAGCTCAAACATCATTCATCCTATTTCATATTCTTAAATATATTATAGACTCTCTTCGATTAACCGAAGCTTTTGTGCACGGGGCATCTTTTTGACTTCACACTCACGTTTGGAAGCGCTGCTTCTGTCTTCATACACTTCAGAGTAGCAGAGCTTCACCGGGCGTCTGGTACGGGTGTACTTCGCCCCTTTTTCTGAGCTGTTGTGCTCTTCGAGGCGCCGTTCAAGGTCTGTCGTGATGCCGGTATAAAGCGTGCCATCGGCACATTCGAGGATGTAGAGATAATACATACCGTTAGTTTACCCGCTCCACAGCACTTTTTGGCTAAAATATTCCCTAATTTAATAAACTCATTTGTTTAAGGAACCCCACATATGTCATCTTGCCACAAAGCCTACATCACCACACCCATCTACTACGTCAACGACATTGCCCATATCGGCCACGCCTATACGACCATCATCGCCGACACACTGGCACGCTACTCCCGTATGAGCGGCCTTGAAACTTTCTTTCTGACCGGTACCGACGAACACGGCCAGAAGATCGAAGAGTCCGCCAAGGCACGCGGCAAAAGTCCGCAGGAGTACGCTGACGAGATCTCCGCGACGTTCAAGAACCTCTGGGACGAGTTTGGCATCAGCTACGACAAATTCATCCGTACCACCGACGAAGACCATATGAAGGGTGTACAGAAAGCCTTCAAGGTCATGTACGACAACGGCGACATCTACAAAGATGTCTACAAGGGGCACTACTGTATCTCCTGTGAGACCTTCTTCCCCGAGATCCAGCTCGTAGACGGTGAATTCTGTCCCGAGTGCGGCAAGCCTACCACCGTCGTCGAGGAGGAGAGCTACTTCTTCAAGCTCTCCAAATACCAGGACAGACTATTGGAGTGGTACGACGCACACCCTGAGTGCATTCTGCCGCGCAGCAAGCGAAACGAAGTGATCCGCTTTGTAGAAGGAGGCCTTGAAGACCTCTCCATCACCCGTACCAGTTTCGACTGGGGTGTGAAGCTTCCCGAAGAGCTCAACGACCCCAAGCACGTCATGTATGTCTGGCTCGATGCGCTGATGAACTACGTCACTGCTCTTGGCTACGGCACCGATGAAGCCAAGATGGACTTTTGGCCCGCGCGCGTCCACCTCATCGGCAAGGATATCCTGCGTTTCCATGCCATCTACTGGCCTGCCTTCCTGATGAGCCTGGGACTCGAGCTGCCAAAGCACATCGCCGCGCACGGCTGGTGGACCAGAGACGGCGAGAAGATGAGTAAATCCAAAGGCAATGTCATAAACCCCAAAGAGGTAGCAGACGCTTACGGACTGGATAACTTCCGATACTTCATGCTAAGAGAGGTCCCTTTTGGCGGAGACGGCGACTTCAGCCAGAAAGCGCTCATCGACCGTATCAACTCTGACCTTGGCAACGACCTTGGCAACCTCCTCAACCGTCTCATCGGTATGAGCGGCAAGTACTTCGATGGACGTGTCGACGCATCCAATGTCACCAAATACTACCAGACGGAACTCGACGAGGTCGAAGCCTCCCTTGACAAACTCGAACCGCTGCTTTTCGAGATGCAGATACACCGCTATCTCGAAGAGCTCTGGCGACCGCTGACGGTTGCCAACAAGGCTATCGACAAGTACCAGCCATGGATGCTTATGAAAGAGGGTAAAGAGGAGGAGGCGATGGCACTCAACGGCCTCATCGCCACCATTCTTGCAAAAGTCTCGGTGATGCTCTACCCCGTTATGCCGCAGATCTGTCCCAAGATCGCTGCAGCACTCGGCTTCAGCATCGACAACGACAGCTGGCAGAGGCTTATTAAAAACAAACAGCACATCGAAGCCTTTACTATCGAGAAGATCCCGCCGCTCTTCCCACGCATCGAAGAGCCGCTGCTCGAGCAGGCAAAACCGGCCGACACGAAAGAGGAGGCCAAAAAAGCGCCTGCGAAAAAAGAGGAGAAGAGAGAGGAAGGTATCGCGCTGATCGGCATCGACCAGTTCTTCCAGACCTCACTCAAGGTCGGTACCGTTATCAAGGCAGAAGAGGTGCCAAAGAGCAAGAAACTTCTGCTGTTACAGGTCGACCTTGGCGAAGAGAAGCCGCGACAGATCGTTGCGGGTATCAAAGAGTGGTACAGCGCGGAAGATATGCTTGGCACACAGGTGTGTGTCGTCGCCAACCTCAAACCTGCCAAACTGATGGGCTACACCAGCGAAGGCATGCTGCTGGCAGCAAAAGATGAGGATGGTCTCTGCATGATCCGTCCCGAAAAGCCAAAAAAACCCGGCACCCCGATAGGATAAGAATGAAAATAGAAGATATCGTAAATCTCACCGAGGGTACGCTCTCTAACTCACCACAGGTACAGGCCATCGAAGGCGCGACCGTCTACCCCTCCAAGGTAGACCATGGCGACCTCTTCTTCTCCTCTTCGCAGGAGGAGATTGACAAGGCTGTCGCCAACGGTGCCTACGCCATCGTCTACGACAGTGAAGAGATTGTCAGAAACGACGACGAGATCGCATGGATCAAGGTTTCTGACGTGCAGCTTGCGGCATTCAAACTGCTGCGCTACGTCATCATCCAGAAAGAGGCGAAATTCTATTGGCTGCTCGAGCATGAGATGAGCTTTTTGAAGATGATCCTTACCCACAAGGGCAACATCGCTTTCATCGCAGACGACTGGCGCAAAGCCTTCGAGCAGATCCTCAACTCCGATGACATCCTCTTTGTCGGCAGCGACAAGGAGCTGATGCAGATGATCAAACCCGATGTCCCGCGACTCAACAAAGAGGTCGAGGGGTATGCCATCTCCGACACCCTCTTCCGTACCACCTTCAAGGTTGACGGCTTTGTCTACCAGGAGAAGGAGATGGCGCCGTTCCACCTGGAGTACCTGCTGCGCGTGGTCGACTTCTGCAAACGCAACGATCTCCCCTACTCGGTCGACCGTATCCGCTACACCAAGCACTTCATTCCGGTATTCATCGACCACAAGCTCAACTCCACCAAATCGAGCATGAGTGACAAGGTCGCCATCTTCGTCGACAACCTGCCCGATATCGAGAAGGCGCGAGAGTATGTCAAACGCTCCAACATGTGGGTCAAGAGCATCGTCCTCACCCCGCCAAAGACAAAGGTACCCGGTATCGACCACCCTCACTGGTTCGAAACCGAAGAGGAGGTACGCGAGCTGCTTAAAAGCATGCACTTCAACTACGCCTTCATCTACAATGCAGACCGCTCTATCCTCAACACGATCAAGGAAGAGTACAGCCTCTTTTAACATCGTTATTGGTAACTGGTGTATTGGTTATTGGTGACTATAGGAACCGTGAATGTATTCACGGCTGGAGTGAAGGTGTACCTAAAGGTTTAAATCTTCGCTTCCATTTCTGCGTCATTTCGGACCCGATCCGGAATCTTGGTTGATTGACGCAAAGACTCCTGCTTTCGCAGGAGTGACGGACAAAACACTTGTCATCCCGGACTTGATCCGGGATCTTGATATCATTTGCCAGATCAACATCATGAGATTCCCGCGTTCGCGGGAATGACATGAAAAACCGCTTTTAAACCAATTATGCCATACTACATACATAGAACAGAAGAGGAAGCAACCCATGCCAAAACAAAAAACGATCTCCCTGGTGCTTGGAAGCGGTGGAGCACGAGGCTTGGCACACATCGGCGTCATCCGATGGCTTGAAGAGCATAAGTTTCATATCGCTTCGATCTCCGGCTCCTCCATCGGTGCACTCATTGGCGGTGTTTATGCAATGGGGAAACTCGATGAGTATGAAGCGTGGGTCAAAGCTATCGACAAGATGGATATTGTCGGTCTGCTCGACATCGCCTGGCAGGGATCCGGGCTCTTCAAGGGAGACAAGATCATCAATACGCTCATCGAACTCGTCGGTGACCAGCATATCGAATCGCTGCCCATCCGCTACACGGCAGTAGCGCTCGATATCGAACGCGAAAAAGAGGTGTGGATCAGCAGCGGAAGACTCTTTGATGCCATTCGCGCCTCCATCTCCCTGCCTCTTTTTTTCACGCCATTCGAGTATAACGGAAAAAAACTCATCGACGGCGGCGTGCTCAACCCCGTTCCTATTGCCCCTACCTTTCATGACACTACGGAGATGACCATTGCCGTCAACCTCGGTGCGAAGCCCGAAAAACGCTTCGAAGAGAAAAAGAGCGAACCGCAGCCTGTATCCAGACACACGGACAATGATCTCTCAAACAGAATCCGCCGCTTCATACGCGAACTGAAGCACAACACCGCATCACTAGCCGATATAGATTTTGACATGTACGATATTGCCGACCAGGCATTCGATGCGATGCAGGGGACGATCGCAAGGGAGAAGCTTGCCGCCTATCCGCCGGACTTCACCATAGAGATCCCGCGCAATGCCTGTGGGACGCTTGAGTTCGACCGTGCGGAGGAGATGATCGCTCTGGGGTATGAGCGTGCCCAGAGAGCGCTGAAAGAGCTGCTGTAAGAAGCGCTATTTTACCCGTGTACCGTCTTTGTGCCACACCTTCACAGAGACAGCTTTACCGTTTTTAATGACTGCTTCGTGCTGCTTCTGGCCGTTTGCAAACCAGATAATGTCGTAACCGTCAGGTACACCGTGCTTGAAGTTCCCTTCGTGTTTTTTCTGACCGTTTGCAAACCAGATGGTGCGTTTGCCGTGTAGTTTGTTCTTCGTATAGGTAGCGTCAAAACGCTTCTGACCGTTTTCGAAGTAATCGGCAAAGTGCCCCTCTTTGCGTCCCCGGTCAAAGTGCCCTTCACTGCTGAGCTTTCCATTTTTGTACCAGGTTTTTCGCTCACCGTCGTACTTGCCATCTTTAAAGTGCATCAGTGCACGCTTCTCCCCGCTGTCGTACCACATTTCAAGCTTTCCGTTACGCACACCCTCTTTGAAATGCAACTTCTTTCTCGGGGTGCCGTTCTTGTACCAGTAAATAACCTCCCCCTCCTCTTTTCCTTTGACGAAGGTTGCTTCGTACTTCTTCGCGCCGTTTCTGTGCCATTTGGTACACTTCCCCTCTTTCTGCCCCTTGTGGTAGGTTGTCTCTGAAGCTTTCTTTCCGTTCTCAAACCAGGTGGTCACCACCCCTTCGGTCACACCGTTTTGAAGTGGACGCTCTTCGGAGAGTTTGCCTCCCGGATAGTAGGAACGTACCGTACCGGTAAAGGGCTCTGTAGCATTACGCTCATAGACTATGCCTGCTTTGGTAACGGTATCCCAACTCTTGAGTGTCTTTGCCGATGCTGTCGTAAAAAGAAGTGTTGCTGTTGCAAACAGATAGAATAACGGTTTCATTCTCTCTCCTGAAAAAATATAGTGATTGTACGCATTGCCCCCTTTGAGGCCGCTTTTGAAATTGTAGGGTAATTTCGTTAATAAAAAAGTGTTATCATTCACATAACCAAAGAAAAGATAAGGAGTGGCATATGACACCACAGGAGAAAGAGCTTGAGATGATGAAAGGCGAGATCGAAAAAGAGATCAGAGCCATCTTCAAAGCCAATATGAAAATTTTTGACTGGGACATCCCCGAAAACGACGACAGAAAGTCTGCAGAGCTCATTGCACAGACGATGCAGGAAGCACTCGACACCCTCAAAGCTGAAATTGCTGACGGCAAGTACGACAACTACTAAGGAGATTTCATGAGCCAAAGCAACCTCAAACACCTCGAACGTATCAAAGAGAATATCGACAAATCCACCGAACTGACAGAGGAGGAGAAGAGCAACTCCTTCAAACACATTGAGGAGTGGTACGCCGAAGACAAAGCGTGGGGCACCTTCCTCAACGAACTGGCACAGATCTCCCCGAAAGTCGAAGCGATCCTTGCCGAACTCGGGCTGATCTAGTCCGCCTCTTTGATCTCAAGCAGCTCCCGCCAGCTTCTGGGGCGCTTGAATATCCAGATCACCTTTGACATCACCCACTTTTTGGGAACCGCACCGAAAAATCGGCTGTCGGCAGAGTTGTCCCTGAAGTCCCCCAGTATCAGGTAGTGTTCCGATGCCACTGTTTTCAATGGCAGTGAGGTAAGCTCGTGCGGCACACGCAGTCGCCAGTCGTGTACCACACCGTAATATTTCGCATAGGGCTCTTGTATGAAATAGCCCTCCTTGCGCTTTACCAGTATCAACCCGTACTTTTCCGCCAGCGCTCTTGTTCTGTCGGAATCTCCAGCTATCTGAAGATAGAATGCCCTATTCTCCTCAAAATACCTGTCTCCAGGCACTGCAGCACACCGTTTGATGTAGAGACGTTGCTGCGGATCCTCAGGGTGACGTATCACCAGCAGATCGCCACGTTCTATTGTGTCATAGAAGTGTGTCGAGAGAACGATATCCCCCTCCACCAGACCGTAGTTCATGCTCGTACCGTCTATCTTGTAGATACGAAACGATACGAAGAGTATGGTCAGCAGCAATAGAAGAAAAAGATACTTTTTCATACGCTATGCTCTTTGTGGGAGTATCTCGGCAGGGTCGATCTTATAGAACTCCTTCATCTCTCTGTAGAGCTCTGGAAAGTGGCGTTTGAGACTGTGTGGCGATTCGAAGAAGCGTTCTGTCACCACAGCGAAAAACTCCGCTTCATTCGTTGCGGCGTAACTGCCAAGCAGTTTGTACTTTCCCCAGTCCCGGTTTTTCAGTGCAATACTGTTGAGCTTTTTGAAATCCTCCAGCAGCACTTTCGTCCAGCTGTCATACTTGGAGTGCTCCAGTGGCGGCACACCGTCCACCTCACCATCCATATAGTCGATCTCATGAGCAAACTCGTGCACGATGACATTGTCGTGGCGCAGATGGTAAGCTTCATAGCGTGCGTCGTGCCAGACGAGCACTACCGTATCGTTTGCCGACTGCCCGTCGATGACGAAATCCTCCTTGGTGTAGATGCCCCCACTGTTTTGCAGGCTGTCCAATACCACCGGTGACGGGTAGAGAATAATCGTTTTCAGGTTATCATAACAATTGTCTGTATCGATGTGCAGTAGCAGCAGACAGGCGTAAAAGGCGATGATGACCTTCATTTCATCCGTAACCTCCATTTTCACGCCAATAAACTCCTTGGTATGGATAAAACGCAGAATGGAGCGCTCTATCTTCGCTTTGTCAGTTTCAGACAAATGACGGTAGTGAGGGGTCTTTTGCAGTATTTTTCTAAATTTTGGAGCAAAAGGCATCTGTGCTATCCTCTCAAGCAGCTGCTCTCTTTTGTACCATCTATAGAGTTGATAGGCAACAAAAAGCAGTGCTGCAAACGTGACAAATGCAAGCATACGAAGGTAGTAGTACACCTCCATCACTTCCCTTTCTCTTCTGTCTGCGCTTCAGGCTTCTCCTCTGATTCCTCTTTTTGCGGTGTACTCTTTTCGTGTGACTTGTAGGCCTGTGTGGCGGTGCGACGGCGGATATGGAAGTAGATATTGGAGAGGTACTCTACCAGCACGACGCTGATACCCGTTGCAATGACAACATTGTAGTCAAAGGTCGTCTCCATCGCCAGAATGACCGCGGTCAGCGGCAGCTTCATCAGCACCCCCATGAAGACTGCAGCACCTATGGCGGCAAAGTAGAAAGGCTCTACGGGAAAGTGTACCATACTGAAGGCTTCGGCAAAACCGTACCCAATCAGCGCACCGATGCTCATCAGCGGCAGGAAGATTCCGCCAACAGCATTGGAGTAGATGGCCACCGTCGTACCAATGATACGCAGTACGATGATACCGAGGATGAAATAGATTGGAATACTGCTTTGCGCATTCATCAGGTACATCACCACTGCTTTACCCGAAAAGGCTGCATGCGGCTCGATGAGCAGTACCGTTCCCACCACGCTGCCGCCGATGAGTGCGAAAATGTGGTTACGATAGCGTGAAAACTTCTTGAAAATCTCCAGGTCGATGAAGTGGAGCAGACGCTGCTTCAAAAAGAGGTAGAAGTAGACAAAGGCGGTAATGAATGGAATGAAAAGCAGGTTCGCCAAAAGATAACTCAGATCGAGCCGCCGTCCCGTGGAGTGCTGAAAGATAATGGGTTCAAGGTAGTTCAGGCTGATCGCAAAAGCAATGACCGAAGCCAGAATCAGGTAGGTGACATACTGCTTGATGAACTGGTAGGCGATATTCTCGATGGCAAAGGCCATACCGGTGATGGGAGAGATGAAAATCGCGGCAATTCCGCTGCTGGCGCCTACGCTTATCATCATCTTGATGAGCATCTGCGGCATATTGAAGAACTTGTGTATCTGGTAGGCGATCATCGCACCGATCCCGGCACTGGGGCCCTCCGTTCCTACGGCAAATCCTGTCGAGAGTGAGAGTGCGGAGGCTATGACCTTCATAAAGAGTGTCTTGACACGCAGTGTCATCGTATTTTGTGCGATCGAATCGGCAATCTCGGAGACACCATACTCACGGATGTTCTTGTCACGGCTTATCAGATGATTGACGATAAAAATAGCTACCGTAGGGAGTGCATAGAGGTACCATACCGGCAGTGTCGGTATAGTCTCAAAGGGATCTCCCATAAAGAAGAAGTAGGTAAGAAACGTAATGAGCAGCTCATAGAAGGTAATGAAAAACCCGCTGATCAGACCGGTAAGCACAGCTGCGGCGATCAATTTGAGTATCATACCGGCTACTCTTTTTCGTAGAGGCTCGCGCGCGTCTTCTGTGCGCCGTCAAGATCGTTCAGAAAGCACTTCTTCCCGACATAGCCTACATTCTCGTAGACACTCTGTCCGGTTGCGTAGTCGATATAGAAGATGGAAGGGAAGAAGTCCTCTCTGAATGCCTTGGGGTAGCTGTCGTAGCGGTCGATGATGAGCGTGATGAAGTCGCGCTTGAGTACCTCCTCCACCTTTGGATCGGCCATCGTCCTTTTTACCAGCTTCTCACACCAGCGGCAGTGCTCCTTGACCACCACCATCACCAGCATCTTCTTCTGCGTTTTTGCCTTGGCAAGTGCCGTATCGAAGTTCGTCTCGGCACCGATCAGCGCAGCTTCCTCTTTGGCACCGGAAGCAGCGAGAATGGAGAGAGAAAGGAATAGAAGAGCCAAGAGACGCACTTACGCCTCCTTCTGGGAATTTTTGACGTAATGGAACATCGCTGTCAGACCGAAGAATGGACCGAATATGTTAAGCACCGGAATGAAGTTGAAGAGTACCGTTACAAGGGTAATCATCCAGATACCACCCCTGTAGAGACTCTTGAGCGTCGGCGTCACCTTCTGGTGCGTAAGGACAAGTGCATCATAGGAGATGGTATCTTTGGTCAGCCATATCCACAGGGCGACCTGGATAAAGATGTTGAGTACAGGTACGAAGAGCAGCGGCGTTGCGATCAGAGAGACGACGATGAAGATTGCACTGTCTCTGAGTGTATATTTGACTGTCTTGAAGGTGTTGTCCCTAACGATATCGTCCTCGCCAAACTCACGTATCTCTATATCTTCGACGATCGCTTCACTGACCATACTTGTCACAAAGAGCATCGTCACGACAATCGCATTGTAGATAAAGTAGAAGCCTATCAGGAAGGCAATCCCCTTCTCTACAGTCTCAAAGGGCAGCCAGGTAAGCAGCTTGATGAACTGCTCGTAGATGTAGTGCCCTTTGAAGTACCACACTACTGCCCAGAAAACTCCGGAAGCGGCAAGAATGAGCAGCGAAAAGGCAGTGTACTTCTCTTTGCTTATTTTACGTAGAATGAGGTTGCCCCAGAAAGCGTAGGTCAAAGCGAAAGTAATGAGCACCAGCTGAAACCAGAGGAATGTAGAGAGCATCCAAGCCCCGTTTGAACGTACCAGCGAGAACGGCACCATCTCAATGATCTTTGCACTGAATGTAACGATACCGTCCCACATCACGTATCCAAGCCCCAGCCAGAGTGCCGTCACGACCATACCGCTTAGCAGAATATACTTCATCGTATGCCACTGGACGATCTCTTTGAATGCGAAAACGATCGATTTAGAAATGTTTCCCATATTGCTTGCTCCTTCGGTATTACCCGTTATCTTATTTTATCTTCTATCTTTGAAAGTAAACTTTTCTTGCCTGTCTGCTTTGCGATGGTACGGTGGTTCAACAGGCGCAGTGCCACCTCCACACCAAACGCGCTCACGAACGCCCCCATCAGGTAGAAACCGAGGTCGGGCATCTTCTGGCTGGTGTGGTAGAGTGTCAGTGCCGCAATGGCAAACATCGCAATCACAGCCAGCAGTACGACAATGATATTCGCACCGGTCTGTTTGATACGGAAAAGATGCCCCACGTGGGTGATCCCCTGGATGATCAGTACCACCAGTGCTGCAATGGTTGTCACTTCTGAAAGATCCAAAAAGAGAATCATCGGTACGATCAGTAGCGCGCTGACAATGAGCCCTTCAAATGACTGAAAGACATTGTAGGCATACACCTTTGGAAGCTCGCCCTCTTTTGCCAGTGTGTAGCCGATCTCCGTTGCCGCATAAAGCGTAGCGTTGATCGCCGAAGCGGTGGCCAGCAGTGCGGTGACTGCCATTACCTTGAAGCCTATGTTACCAAAGATGGGCTGTGCCGCCTGCGCGAGTGCATAGTCCTGACTCTTGATCACTTCGGGCAGAGTCAGATTCCCCAGCACCGCGACCGAAGTGAGAATATAGAGCGCACCCACAAGCAAGATGGTGATCACCATCGCACGAAGCATCGTTTTGGCGGGGTTTTCCATATCTTCGACCGTATTGGTGATGACGCTGAAGCCCTGATAGGCGAAGAAAGTCAGCCCCACGGCAAAGAGCATATCTTTCATCGGCGGCATATCAGAAGCACTTAGAAGCTTCGGGTCAATGTAGAAGAGTGCAATACCGGTAAAGAGCACCAGAACACTCAGTTTGATGAAGACAATGACATTCTCGGACTTTGCCACCAGCGAAGCCCCCAGCAGATTGATAAGCGTAAAGAAGCCAACGATACCAAGTGCGTACCAATTTGCCATCTCACTCCCGCCCGTAAGCGTTGCCGCATAGGTACCGAAGGACTTGGCCACCGCCGCAATGGCGATGAGCTGGGAAAAGTAGAAAAGCACGCCGGCACTTCCGGAGAAGACGCCCTCACCAAACCCCTGCACCAGATACTCCACAATACCGCCGCGTGAGGGGTAGGCAATGGCGAGTTTTGCCAGCGAGTAGCCGCTCAGCAGCGCAGCAATACCGCCAAAGACAAAGGAGAGCCATACCAGGTTGCCCGCTATCGCACCCGCTTCACCGATGACAATGAAAATACCCGCCCCCACCATGGAGCCGATACCTAAAAATACCGCAGACCAGAGCCCGAAAGCCTTTTTGGCTGTAGTGCTATCACTCTTTCTCATCGCCGCCTGGTACCTCGAAAAGTTTCGCGCCCATCAGTAGGGCAAGACCGTCAAAGAAGAGGCTGAAGCCTACCAGCAGCCCGATGAGCATGACCGATGTCTGCGGCCAGCCGACAACGAAGATGACAGCAATCAGCAGCGAGAGAATGGCGTTCAAGAGCCAGATACCCCACCCCTTGTTCGGGTAGAACGACATCATAAAGGTGAAACTGCTGAAGGAGTCCATAAAGAAGTAGATCGAAAAGATCAGTCCCAGTGTCGCTATGCCGCCCGCAGGCGAGACGATCATGTAGGCTCCTACTCCAAAGAAGATGAGGCTCTTGAGCCACCCCCTCCAGTCGGACGGGTCACTCTTATAGGTATAAAAGCCTACCAGAAATGCAACAAAAAGCAGCAGCCACGCTACAAAGAGCACTGTCGTTAGTGACGCAGCAACAGGGAACATCGCCCCTAGGAAACCGAGAATCATCAAAATGATTCCCACTGTCTTTGCATTTTTTCTGAAAACCTCGAGCTGTTCGAGCTCCTTGGGGTATTTCCACATTATCATATCCTTTAGTTTCTGTTATATATCATTTGCATATCATAGTACAACTTCACTAACAAAGATGTAACCAGGCTAACAACTTTCGCACATTTTTTAGGCTATAATTACTCCACAATGATATTAAAGGATCAACTATGATGGATTTTCTCAAAAAAGCGATGGACTGGGCACTCGAAAAGGAGGCCGAAGCGGCAAAAGGGTGTCATGCTGACCCGAAAGATATAGAGAAGCAGATCAAGATGATTGAAGAGAAACGTGAAGCACTGAAAAAACGCTATGAAGAGGAAGATGCACAGTTCGCGCATATTCTGACAAAACTCAAACTGATCAAAGCCGAAAGTATGAAGTGCCACAACAAGACTGAAGCGTAGAGCTTTATGTTTTTTGCCATCTTGAACTTTACCCTCTCAGGGGCCATCTTTGTTGTGGGGCTTCTGACCCTCAACAAGGTCAGCACCCCCAAAGAGGTGGTCTTTGCCTCACTGCCGCTCTTTTTTGCCCTGCACCAGTTCACACAGGGCTTTGTATGGCTGGGGATGGAGGGTCTAATCAACCACAGAGCGCTTGAAATGGCCGAAACACTCTTTGTCTTCTACGCACAGGGCATACTGCAGTTTCTTGTTCCCCTTGCCGTGTGGCTGCTGGAACCCAAAGGGTGGCGAAAGAGCCTTATTGGTGCATTGATGCTCCTTGGTGCCTTCCTTACAGCCTATTCGCTCTATGGCCTCAGCATCAGACCCACTGAGGTCTCCGTGGTCAACGGCGTGCTTTATTACTACAACCCTATGACGGACAAGCTCTGGCTGGGACTTGGGTATGTACTGACCACCTGCGGCTCACTCATGCTCAGCCGCAGCATCGCCATCCAGCTCTTTGGCTGGCTGAACTTCATTGGTCTGAGCATCATCTACCTTGTAAACCCCTACGGACTCACCTCGGTATGGTGTCTTTATGCTGCCGTGGTCAGTGTACTGCTCTACTTCTACTTTGTCGAAAGACGCATCGCCTTTTTGCAGGCGATACGCAAAAAGCAGCACGGGTTGAGCAAAAGGCTGGAAAAGGAGCTTGCCTCACTGGCACACCGTTACCCGAAACTCAGGGAGCGTATTGCAAAATACAACCGTCTGCTCCCCTAGGAAGAAGATATACAGGAAAGGATAACTTTTGTTAAAAGCAGGTATTGTCATACTTATACTTTTCATTTTATGGATAACTGAACCGCTATGGAATACATCTCACTCCAGCGGAGTGACGAATACAGAACATGCCGTCCTCTCCGGTCAGCCTGAGAGTTCAAGTGCACAACAGAACCAGAGTGGGGAGAGCGAAGAAGCATACAATGCGTATCGCCAAAAGTTCGGATACAAACCCCGTGTTGACTATACGACAGATACACCGTATGCCGTCAGAGATTATTGGAAAGCCCACTTCAAGCATCCCGAAGCGATTGAGGAGCTGAGATGTTCACCTCTCAAACCTACGGAAAAAGGCTGGATGACTATTTGCGATTTTCGTTCAAAAGAGGAGCAGGGCCATTTGTTGCTGCAGCAGGCTACATATTATATCAAACAGGGGGTCGTAACAGAGCAATAGCCAACATGTTCCCAAAATATGACAAAATGACATATATCAAACACTTCCGGAGCATTTTGGTTACGATTTGACAAATCAAAGCAGGAGAGAAAAATGGACGGTACGATAGAGGTAAGCTACACGGTAATGTGCAAAAACGATGTACGCATAGAGATTTCACTGAGCGAACTGCTTGCAAATGAAAAGGTACTGCGTGCCATCAAAGGCGAATTCGCAAAAGGCTTGCGTAATATTGAGGTAAATGCGAAAGAGGATATACCCGTCACTCTCAAAACTGCCAAAACGATACACACTTTTACTGCAAGCAAGAACGATTTCGCCGATCTGCTTGAACTTGCCGAAGAGGATGCGCGTACCCACAAGCGTCTCAAAAAGGAGTGTGAGGGTGTGGAGCTTGTCGATATAAAGACAGTGGATTGAGAGAGGGTTATTGGTATATTGGTTACAGGTGGTTATCCTTCCCTTCGGAAGCGGAGGATTTATCCCCGCCAAGCCGCAAACCGATCTGTGATCTACAACCGAAGCCAAAGCATTCGTTTCCGAAGTTTTTGGAACCGAAAATTTAACGAAGTATATACTTTAGGTTCATTTTTGCCTGGCGAAGATCAATCTTCGCTTCCCTTTCTATCTGTCATCCCGGACTTGATCCGGGATCTTGACGTTGATATGTTGATTGACACAAAGATTCCTGCTTTCGCAGGAATGACATGTTCCTACCCTCTACCTACTCCTTCCTCCCTTCTCCCTACTGATTGCTGTTTACCCCATTTGGCTATAATCCTCCAATGGCAAAAAAGAAAAAAAAATACCTTATAAAACTCAACAACAAAATACGAAACTACTTTAAAGGCAAACCCTTCGACGAAGGGGTTGCGCAGCTCGATGACGAGAAGCTGCTCGAACTGGTTATGCTGCTGGAACTGCAGCTACCCTCCTTCGAACGCGACGAGATGATACGTGCGCTCAGACGCGTCTGGAGCGAGGAAGGCGTGGGAGCGCGCGAACTGATCGTCTCATACCTGACACAAAACCACAAGGCGATCCATTCGCAAAAGTCAAACCAGCCTCTGGACAAGGTCGACAAGATCCTGCACCTGCTTGAAGATGTCGAACACACCAAACACGAAGAGAATCTCATTCTCGAATCGTTCATCGATACCAAGAGTGCCAAGATCACACAGGAGAAGGTAGAAAAAAAGCTGCACTACCTTCGGATGAAGGAGCGTATCAGAGAGCTTGAGAAAAAGCTCAACATCGTCTTCAACCCCCTTAACGAGATAGAGTTCACACACAGCTTCACCTTCAAGCTCAAGGAGCACGACTTCAGCAAGCTGCTGCTCTGTGTCAGCGACCCCATAGCGCTCGACAGCCTCTGGGAGAGAGAGGAAGAGGAGACGATCGCCTATCTTGAGCAGATAAAAGAGGCATGTATCAAAAAGAAAGAGGCGGAGATCGAGGCGTTCCTCGAAGCGCTCTACAGTCGCCGCCACCCACTGCTAAGCGAAGAGGAGATTGCACAGGCACTTCGCAAAATGCCGCCCGATGAGACGCTCTACCACGCACCTATCCCTTTCTACATCATCGAAAAGATATTAAAAAATATAAGCGACAAATACGACGTCTTCGAGAGTACGGGGCACATCATCATCGAAAAGGAGAAGTTCGTCGACCTTTTTGGCACGACACTCTTTTACAACACCTCCGTCTCCTACGAAAAGCCCTTTGTCTACAACCTCGTCTGGCGAGGAGAACCGCTGCCGGTCAAGGAGGATATCAACCGTGTAAACGACGACCTGCTGGCACACTTCAGGGTCGCAGTCGATGATCTGCTTGAGCAGATGCATCTTATGGCAGAAAAACTGGACCTTGAAGAGAGTGTCTACGAAGAGTTCATCGTCCGCTTCATCGCGCCGCAGGTACAGAGCTCACGCACACTCAAAATCAAAGAGAAAGCCAAGCGCCGCGTGCTGTTCCATTTTGGAGAGTACATCAAACCGCTGCTTGAGAAGCAGAAACGCGAAGAGCTGCTGGCAAAGACTATCCGTGACTTCAAACGCCTCTTTCCGCTTGCACGTGAACTCAAGCGCCAGATCGTCTTTCATGTGGGACCGACCAACTCGGGCAAGACCTACAGCGCTCTCAAAGCGCTCAAGGAAGCGACCACCGGCTACTACCTCGCTCCCCTGCGTCTTCTGGCGCTTGAGGGGTACGAGAACCTCAAAGCCGACGGCGTCAACGTCTCGCTCATCACCGGTGAGGAGGAGATCATCGACGAGGAGGCGACACATATCAGCTCGACCATCGAGATGATGAACGCCAGTGTCGATGTCGATGTCTGCGTCATCGACGAGATACAGATGATCGCCGACCGCGACCGCGGCTGGGCATGGGCGAACGCCCTCATCGGTGCCCCGGCAAAAAAGGTCATCCTAACAGGTTCTGTCGATGCGCTGCACGCGGTCGAAGCGCTCTGCGAATACCTTGAGGAGCCGCTTGAAGTGGTCCACTTCGAGAGGAAGAACCCGCTGGAGGTGATGAGGCGCGCCACGCCGATGAAGAAGATAGAACCCCAGACCGCTGTAGTCGCCTTCTCGCGCCGCGACGTACTCTCGCTCAAGCAGCAGCTGAGCGAAAAGTACAGGGTCTCGGTCGTCTACGGCAACCTCTCGCCTGAAGTGCGCCGCGAAGAGGCACGCCGCTTCAGGGAGGGAGAGAGCGAAGTGCTTGTCGCCACCGACGCCATCGCCATGGGCCTCAACCTGCCCATTCGAACCATCCTCTTTGCCAAGGACAACAAGTTCGACGGCCTCAGACGGCGCGAACTCACCCCCTCTGAGGTACTGCAGATCGCCGGACGTGCGGGACGCTACGGTATCGAGGAGAAAGGTTTCGTGGGTGCACTTGACGAGAATACGCTAAAGACCATCGACAAGACCTTCCATACACCACTGAGCGACATCGAGCTGCCGGTCTCCGTTATGGCAAGCCTTGAACACGTGCTGCTCATCGGCGAGATCCTCGAGACGGAGAACATCTCCACCATCCTCAACTTCTTTGCGGAGAATATGGAGTTTGACGGCCCTTTTGTCGCCGCCAATATCGAAAGCATGCTCGAGATCGCCGCCATCGTCGACGAGTACGACCTTGACCTGCGTACCCGCTACTATCTCAGCTGTGCGCCGGCAAGCATCTCCTCACCCTACATCGAATCGGTCTTTCACCGCTACATCCGCCAGATCGAAGCGGGAAGCGAAGTGCTCTACATCCCGCCGCGCGACCTCCCCTCTTTCGCGCAGACCAACGACATGCTCCTCAATGCCGAAGATCGCGTACGGGAGATATCACTCTACCTCTGGCTGAGCTTCAAGTTCCCCGACCTCTTCAAGGACACCCAGAAGGCCATTGAAGCGCGGGCCAGGCTTAACAGCTACATCGAAAACTCCCTGCGCCAGGGGCACTTTACCAAAAAGTGCCGCCGCTGCGGCAAGGTGCTTGACTTCTCCTACCGCTTCTCCATCTGCGACGCCTGCCACAGCAGCAAGAAACGCGGCAGTTCGGGTGGCGGCAGACACAGAGGCGGTTACAGGGGACGCAGCAGGAAGCATTGATTTTCCGTCACTCATCAAATCAGCGTCAAGATCCCGGATCAAGTCCGGGATGAGAGGCAAAAGCGGAAGCGAGGATGTCCTCGCCCTGGCCGAGAATAAATTCTCGGTTCCAACTGAAACTCGAACCAATTTTCCCAACGCTCGTTGGATAGATCCACCGACTCCCAATAAATGGAACGCTTTACGTCAATTTTATAAAATAGTTCCCCGTGAACAACCGAACAATCCCCGAGTTCAATGGCTATAAAGACCTTTTTTGTTATCCTAAAACTACCATAAAGTACAAAGTAACCATAAAAAATCTTGTAGTTTGAGGGCCTTTATGATCCAGGAAAACCCCAAAGAAATCACACTGTTCGACAGCCATAAACAGTTGGCTGACATTATCGATGAAAATCATCCATTGGTGCAGCTTGCCGATAGTATTGACTGGGAATCAATTGAAGAAGATCTCGCAGAAGCCTATCCCTCCACAACTGGACATCCCAATAAGCCGATTCGTCTGATGGTAGGATTGCATTACCTTCGGTATATGTTTGATCTCAGTGATGAGAGTATTGTCTGGGCATATGTTGAAAATCCCTACTACCAGTACTTCTGTGGGGAGAAAGTGTTTCAACACACCTTTCCTATAGACAGAAGCTCTATGAGCCGCTTTCGAGAACGCCTGAAAAAGAGGAAACTCTACAAACTGCTGCAAGAGACTATCAAAAGTGGATTCAAGACAAAAATACTCAAACCCAAAAGCATCGAGTGTACGGTCATCGATTCGACCGTATAGGAGAAGAACATCGCCTACCCCACCGATGCCAAACTTTACTATAAAGGGATCGTACACCTTTCCAAACTGGCTAAACGTCTTGGTATCAAACAGCGCCAAAGTTATCTTAGAGCCGGGAAAAAACTGCTTATCAAATACTCCCGCTACAACCATGCCAAACAGTTTAAACGTAAAGCTGCTACTCTCAAAAAGCTCAAACACAGACTGGGTAGAGTAATCCGTGAGATAGAGAGAAAGTCCAAGGAACAACAGTTACCCCTGGACATGAATGCCAGAGTACTTCTCAAACAGTGTACACAGCTCTTTGAACAGAAGAGAAACTCCAAAAACAAACTCTACAGTTTCCATGAACCCGCTACCGTCTGTATCTCCAAAGGTAAAGCGCATAAATGCTATGAGTTTGGGAACAAGTCAACATTTGTTACGACTGCCAAAGAGTGCTTCATTCTGCATGCTGATGCCCATGAAGGAAATCCTTATGACGGGCATACACTCACAGAGGCACTGGAACACACAAAAGCATCACTTAAGGCATTGACAGATCAAACGATCGATTACCTCTTTGCAGACAAAGGCTATAGGGGCCATGGCTATCAGGGGAATACCGAAGTACTCATAGAAAGCTCTAAAAACAAAAAGAGGCATCCACAGCTTAAACGCCGTTCTTCCATTGAGACGGTATTCTCCCATACCAAGCAGGATCACAGAATGGGAAGGAACTTTCTCAAAGGACTGCACGGTAACCTTATCAATACCATACTCGCAGCCTGTGGATACAATCTCAAAAAGATCTACAACAAGTTCAAGAAAGCATACCAAAAGATGCTTTCTTGGCTTGTTTTTATGCTGTCGATGGAGAAATTGGAGGTTCAGACTGTTGCATTAAGAATCAAATAGACAACTTCTCTTGATCTGATTGACTTTAAAAATCTCACGGACACTAAAATCTTGAAAATTATGGGTTGTTCACGGTCAACTAAAATAGCGTCAAGATCCCGGATCAAGTCCGGGATGACAAGTTTCTTGGAAGCGAAGATTTAACGAAGTGTATACCTTTAGTGAATCTTCGCCCCTGACATTGTTTGGTTAAATTATAGGATATACTCGATTTTAAAAAGCATAGGAAGCGATGGTTCATTGTACGGCCGGGAATTAATTCCCGGTTCCAAAAAACACCCAATAACCAATACACCAATTACCAATCACTAAACCCCAAACCTCGCCAAAAGCGGCCGGTGATCGGAGATACCGCCATCATCGAGCACATCGCACGCCAACAGTTTCAAATCGCGGTAGAAGATAAAGTCAAGCGGATTGCCGAACATCGACTTGACCCCATCCTTGCTGCCAAGCTGCACCCGCTTCAGACCAAGCGAGTCGGCGATCTGCAGCAGCTTTTCGCCTCTTGAGGCATTCCAAGCATTGAAGTCACCTGCAACGATGAGCGGTCCGGTATCGCTTCGCAGAAAGTCGAGGATGCGCTCTTTCTCTTTTTTGTAGGCGCTGTTCTCCCTGAAATTGATGGCGTGCACATTGACAACCAGCAAACTGTTGCCGTCCCCAAGTGCATAGCGGCTAAGCAGAAGGCTTTTGTGGGTGGCGAAGTAGAGTTCACGAGTTTGTGAGAGGTAGGCTCTTGTCTCAAGTGCCCTGCACCTGCTTGCGGTCAGCACCCCGAAGTTTGATGTGCCAAAGGTGATGTTGGCCGCCGCATCGTAGGAGTACCCCTCCACCCTGCACGGCTGGCCGTCTCTGAACTCCGCTTCCTGCAGCAGCAGCAGGTCGGCATCGACACGTTGCAGAAATTCGCCAAAGCGTCCATCGTCCCTGTTTTTCTTGTAAACATTCCAGCAGAGCAGCGAAAAGGGAAGCGGCAGAGCATTGGCGCTCTCGCTGCAGCAGTGGGTATGATGTACCTGTTGCGGCTGGAACATCGGCTACACCATCGGTGCGAAGACTTTCATGATGTTCTCGAAAGCCTCCCGCATCTTTCCAGGCTTCTCCATGCCTCTGACAGAGGAAGCTATCAGCCTCTTCATCCAGCGCTCCATATCATCGATGAACTCCGGTGAGTAGACGAACGTGACCACTTCGTAGTTGAGGAAGAGACTGCGGTTATCGAGATTGAGTGAGCCCACCATACCGCCAAGGCTGTCGATGAGTATCGCCTTTGCATGCAGCATCTCTCCTTCGAAAAGCACCACATCTATACTGTTTTCATAGAGCTCGCGCATATAGGAGGAGCGCACGAGGTCTGTGAGCACATGGTCGGAGTTCTTCGGGGTGATGAGCTTGACATCCACCCCTTTGTGCGCTGCGATCACCAGCGCCTGTATGATGTTCTCGTCGGGCACGAAGTACGGCGTGACGATCCAGATGCGCTCTTTGGCGCTGTAGATTGCATTGAGAAGCGCCTCATAGAGAGCATCTTTGGGAATATCCGGGCCCGACGGCACCACCTGCACCAGACTCTCACCCTCAAAATGCTTCAGTAGGGCCCTGTTTTGCTCTATGGTCTTGCCTGTGGCATACTCCCAGTCGTTCTTAAATATGGAACGGAAATGCTGCACTGCCGGCCCCTCAAGGCGATACATCAGGTCACTCCAGCGCTTCGTGCCGTCCGGCGGTCCCATATACTCGTTGCTCAGGTTCATACCGCCGCTGAGCAGCAGCTTCTGGTCGAAGAGGTAGATCTTCCTGTGGTTTCGAAGATTGATATAGCTCTGGAAGGGGCGCTTGATGATCGGAAGGAAAAAGGCCACCTCTCCCCCTGCCCTTTTAAGTGCGTCGAACCTGCCCGGACGCAGGTATGCACCCAGAGAGCCGACCGTGTCCATCATCAATCGCACGGTCACGCCCATGCGTGCCTTTTGGGTAAGCGCTTCGACCATCTTTGTCGTCATCGCGTCGAACTCGAAAACGTATGTGGCGATCTCGATACTCTCCTGCGCACTTTCGATGGCCTCCATCATCGCTTCGTAGGCCTCGACATCGTTGGTAATCAGCCTGAAACTGTTGGCCCTGCTTGCGGCAGGAATGCCGTTTTTGCGCAGAATGTTCGCAAGGGCGTGTTCGGTATCGAAGATGTGATACTCTTCATATTCTTTAATATGCGGAAACTGTGCCATCTCCTTCTGGTGCGGCTTTTCACGTTTGCGTATGCCTATGAGAAAATAGAGCGGCGCGGCGATGTAGGGCACGAAGATAATAAAGAGCATCCATGAAATCATACTTGTCGAGGAGCGTTTCTGGTAGATGATGTGCCCAAGCGCGGTAAAGACAAGTATGCCGCCAAAGAGTATGAAAAGGTAGGAGCCGAATATCGACCAGCCGGAGAGTTCGATGGTACACCTCGTTTTTTGAAGACATTATAACATGTCTAAATTATGTCACTTTTGGAAGCATTTTCAACAAATAAGAGTAAAATACTCCCATTTGTTAACCTTTTATGCTATAATACTCCTACCAAATCACATGAAAAAGGATCAAACATGCCAACTATTCACAAATATGAAGATATCAGCCAAATTGACAGAGAGGCGAAAAAAGACCTCATTGACAGACACTCACCGTTCATCACCGTTCAGGGTGAAGCGAAAAAGGGTGAAATGCTCGCAGTCAACGTAAAAATGGGTCAGGAGTACACTCACCCGGATGATTTCGACCACTACATCGAGTCAATCACTCTCTTTGACGGTGACACAAAACTGGCAATGGCTACTTTCGTACCGGGAACACTCGGAAACGAGAAGTCTCACGCTGAAGTAACATTCAACATCAGACCAATGAAAAAGAAACTCAATCTCGTAGCACACGGATACTGTACAAAGCACGGTATCTGGGAATCTACGCCTGTTGAAGTAGAAGTAGCAGAGTAATCAAAAGCCCGTCTATACGGGCTTTTAGCCATAATCTCCTTATGTCTTTTTAACCTTTCTCCCCTATTTATTACCCATTTTTACAAACTTCAACCCTTAAACTGAAATACAGATTTCCATATAGTGGTTAGTTGAACTATGCATAGTCCTCCGCTTCACTCTCAAGCATCGCTTCTATCATACCATGTTTGCGTATCTGTTCAAGCAGCATGGCGCATATGTCGGTAATCTCGTTGACAATCTCCAACAGGATTTTCAATCTCTGTTTTTCGGCATGGCTGTTCTACTTATATGCAAATGTATCGAAAGTCGCTGTGAACTGGTAGCTTCGTTCTGTCTGCTGCCAGACAATCTTGTAGTTCGCTGCTCCGCTCCACTTCTGCTTTTCGCAGATGATCTCCTTGATCTCTTTGCGCACATGCTCATCGAACTCTTTGTATGCATCGCCAAAAGAGGTGAACTTATAGTTCTTTTTTATGTTTACAATGGGTTGTGTGCTGGTGTACCAGGTGGAGTACCCTCCCCTCATGACCGAGAAATCAACCGGTGAAGTGAAAATGGCACACTCCCCCGCCATTGTGAAACTACTGGCCGCAAGCAGCACAAAAACCATTTTTTTCATTCTCTCCTCCTAAAACTTTTTTACATCATAGCGAAACAGGGCTGAGTTTTTATGCCAGTCTGTGTCAGCATCAAGACCCCGCATTAAGTTTTGTCAAATACCGTAGAGCGCCCAGGCGATGGTGAGAACCCCAAGCAGCCCTACCCAGAATGCGGAACGGCTGCCGCCTTTTATACCGCCAAACCAGACAGCGTAGATGGCTTTGAGAATATTGTTGCTTCCTGCAGCGATCATGATGGCTGTGACAAGTTCTGCCTGTGCTACGGTGTATTTGCCGGTAAGCAAAGAGAGAATGAACGGATCGATGTCCGTAAACCCTACCAGGAAGGAGAGTACCTGAAGACCGCTGTTGCCGTAGTGTCCTATGACAAAATGGGTTATGACCATCATCAGTACAAAGAGGCCGGCAAAGAGAAAGGCTGTGCCAAGCTCCAGCGGGTTCTTGTCGACAAATTCGGCGTGATTGATCTGCTGCTTCTTGAGGCTTAGGTAGAAGAATGAAAGAAGCAGCCCTCCCAGCGCCATAACAACAAAGGGGAGAATCAGTGCTTTTGCGACAGAGAAGTTGAAGACCGCTGCCACGACTAGAAGCCTGAGGTACATCATCGAAGTTGCCGCGATGATCGCCGCATCGATAACCGGGTTGTCTCCACCCACTTTCGCTTTTCTGGCAAGTACGACTGTCGTCGCTGTGGAGGAGTAGGTACCGCCGAATATGCCTGTCAGAAAGTAGCCCTTGGAGGGGAAGAAGTACTTCTGTACCAGATAGCCGCCGTAGCTGATAGCGGAGATGACCACCACCGCCAGCCATATCTTGAACGGAGAGATGGGCAGATAGGGAATGGTGTCCGTATTTGGCAGCAGCGGCAGAATGACTGCAGAGAGGAGTACCATCTTGCCCAGTGTCTCAAACTCGCGCATATTGACCGTCTCACCCCAGTGCTGAAGCGACTGCTTGGCATTGAGCAGAAAGATGATGAGTACAAAGAGCAGCGAGGGCATCCATAGAGGAAAACGCTCGGTCAGCGGCCCGAAAGTGTAGACTGAGAGCATCACCACATACGGCAGAATGCTCGACTTGCCCTCTCCCAGCTTGCGCCAGTAGAGCATGGCAAAGAGCACGGAAAGTCCCAGCAACGCTGCGATATATACCGTCAAGCCGGTGGGGTCGAGCCTGTAGAAAAGATAGCCTAAAATCCCTATGAAGGTATAGGTGCGCGCCGTACCGAAGTAGAGATTGCCCTCTTTTGCGTGGTACTGTTCACGGTAGGTGCGAAGCTCCATACCTACCAAAAAACTGAAAACGATCGTTACCGCAAGGTGAATGAGATCTGGAGAGAGAGTCATGGCGCGATCATCCCTTGATTGTAACAGAGAGGGTCGAACTTGCAGACAACATCGTGGTCATACAGCATCTCCTCATGTTTGACCGGATAGTCGTTGTGGCCAGGAAAGTGCTTCATCAGGTTGATGTGCGCCTTCTTTTTGTAAAGTTGCTTTTTCATCTCTTCTCCTATGCCCAGCCACGCAGGACGCCCTGCATCATATAGCTTTTTGCAAGATAGCGGACCGTGTACCAATAGAGCCCGTGGCACTGCATCGGGTCAAGGCTTATCATCGGTGAGAGCGGATTGCCCTTGTAGTCCCACGCTTCGATGAGCGCCGCGCTTTTCTCCGGACAGAGCAGCGTGTCCGAGCCGTAGCCGTCATAATGTGCTTTTGGTTTTTCACCCTCATCTATGGCACGGATGGTATCGGTAATGATCTTGACCTGCTCGCTGATGGCCGAAGCGCTTTTGAGGGTATTGCATCCCGCGACATCACCGATGGCAAAGAGTTTCGGGTACTTTTTATGCTCCAGCGTACCTTTGTCGACATCGACAAAGCCCGCATCATCGAGCAGGCCTGCACTCTCAAGGAAAGCGGCGGCCCTCATCGGCGGTGTGATGTGCAAAAAGTCGTAAGGGAGTGCTCCGGCACTCTTGAAAGTCGCTTTTTTATTTTTTGCATCGACAGCACTCAGCCTGTCTTTTACGATACGAACGCCCTTTTTTTTCATAAGTGTACGGTAGCGTTTGTCGTACGCATCGTTTTGTGAAAGTTTTCCATCTTCGGCTACCAGTGTAATCCCCACCCTCTCCCGAAGACCGGCTTCTTCAAGTCTCTGTGTGAGCGTCAGCAGTACACTCTTGGCAGCAGCGGGCGATTTGGTACGAATGGTAGGCTGGGTGAAGAAGACCTGCAGCTTCTGCGTATTTGAAGCCTTTTGTGCCTTTTCCACCAGCGCATCAAGCTGTACCGAAAGGCGGAATGACCCATGCAGATGATAGACACTCCCGATGGCTTCGTCATCCATCCACGCTTCCGGCGTTTCCATACGCTCAAGGGAGGTGAAGTTCCCGCCAAGCCCCTCTATGGCATAGTAGTCAAGCTGCAGGCCCGTAGCGACGATGATGTAGTCGTACTGCACCTCTTTGCCATCGGCCTCCGTGACCGTGTGTGTTCTGGCATCTATGGCGCCAACCGGCTCTTTTTTGAGGGTGACATGTTCGGGGATATAGTCCTCTCTGTCGTATGCCAGGTCGGCCATCGGCCACAGACCGGTACCGACCATCGTAAGACCGGGCTGATACCAGCAGCTGCGCTCCTGCGGCTCATAGAGCGTGATGAGGGGGTAGGTGATGGCACGGCTCAGACGGTAAGCCAGTGCCGTACCCGCCATCCCTCCGCCGATGATGGCGATGCGCAGCGGCTCTTTTTTGCTGATGGCCTCTTTGCTGTTGGCTTTGGGAGTATTGGCCTTGGCCTCGCTTCCCATCAGTACGACACCCGCTCCCGCTGCGGCAGTGAGTTTGAGCATCTGTCGTCTGTTCATTCGTGTAGTCTCTTTTCTCATCTCGGACTCCTTAAATATCCAGTTTGCCGCGTTTGCGGTAGTAGTTGAGCACCAGCATCTTGACCGCATCGTTGAAGAGGAACCAGGCGAAGAGGTAGACTACCAGGAACAGCGCCCAGCCCCACCCCATAGGATAGATGAGCCCAAAGCCGTAGACAGCGATGATGACCGCCGCCACCGCTGACCAGAGTGACGCGTTCCAGAGTATGGGGTTTGGCCACGGGCGCTTCCAGAACCAGTCGTCACGTCTTGTATTGTAGAGCGTGCCGTGTCCTGCAATGATCAGCTTCGCAAAGAAAATCGTCTGTGTCAGTTCCGCATTGACCTGCCAGACATAGTAGACCAGCCAGAAGAGCAGGAAAGACGACATCACTCCTGCAATACCAAGCCAGCTTGAGAGCACCAGAACCTCTTTCATATCCCACCGTACCGGATATTTCCGCAGCTTGGTATTGTCGTAGGCAATGGCGAGGATCGGCAGGTCATTGAAGAGTGCAAGCAAAATGATCTCGATGGCTGTGATGGGGTAGAAGTCGAAAATCGAAATGGTCAGCGTAAAGAGCAGGATGACACGGATCGTTTCGGTGATACGGTAGATCGTATAGCTCTGCATACGCTCGAATGTGATACGCGCGATCTTGATGGCATTGTTGATGACATTCAGTCCCGGAGCGAGCAGTACCAGATCCGCTGAAGCACGCGCCGCGTCGGTCGCACCGCTTACGGCGATACCGCAGTCGGCCTTTTTGAGCGCCGGCGCATCGTTCACCCCGTCACCTGTCATACCGACGATACGGTCAGCCTTCTGCAGCTTGTCGACAATGAAGTATTTGTCTTCGGGGAAGACCTGCGCGAAACCGTCCGCCTCTTCAATAGCTCTGATGATATCCGACTCGTGCTCCTTGATACTCCCTTTTGGCAGCGGACGGTCAAGCAGGAGTTTCTGCACCTCGCTGCTGATCTCTTTGCCGAACGCTTTTACCGCGTCATCGGAAACCTTTTCGGGCTCGAGCTTTTTGTAGATCGCCTCGGCGATTACTTCAGCCAGGAAGACATACTCTTCGGTGCTCTCGCCCTTGAGCGCCTTGATGTCACGAATGTCATCACCGATATCGAGCAGCTGGGCGATATATTTGGCCACAGCGACATTGTCTCCGGTGACCATTTTGACAGCGACACCGTGTGCCTTGACATCGGCGATGACCTCTTTGGAGTCCTCTCTTGGCGGATCGTAAAGCGGCACGAGCCCCATAAAGTGCCACTTCTCTTCGGTCACCTCTTTCCACGCGACGCCGAGTGTACGGAAGCCCTTCTGTGCGAACGATTCGACCTGCGTGTATGCCGCTTTCTTGTCGAATGCCGTCTCGTCACACATCTCGATGATCACCTGAGGCGCACCTTTGGTCACCTGAACGGTCTTCTTGTCGTGGATGAGAACACTCTCGGTACGTTTGCTTACCGGATCGAACGGCGTGAACTTTTCGAGTGTATAGCTTTTGAGCTTGTCATAGAGGTTGTGCTCCTTGAGGTAGGTGTAGATGGGCACCTCTATGGGGTCGTTGTTCTCCTCTTTGGAAGCGAGTGCCGCGTAGAAGATGATCTCATCGTCACTGACGTCACCCACCGTATAGGGGTCGTTGATCGTCATCTTGTTCTGTGTCAGCGTTCCCGTCTTGTCCGAACAGAGCACATCCATGCCCGCCAGCTCCTCGATGGCAGAGAGGCGGCTGACGATGGCCTGCATATTCGCCAGTACCTTGGCCCCTGCCGCCATAGTGACGGTCAGAACCGCAGGCAGTGCCACTGGAATCGCCGCAACGGTCAGGATGAGCGCATATTCGAGCAGGTCAAGCAGACTCTGCCCGCGGCTGATACCAAAATAGATGATGATGGATACCATCACCAGTGTCAGGGCGATGAGGAAGTTCCCCACCTTGATGACCATCTCCTGGAAGTGGCTGCGCTGTTCACTCTCGGCCTTTGCAACAAGTTTGACCGTTTTTCCGAAGTAGGTGTTCTCCCCTGTCTCCAGCACCAGACCGGTATTCTCTCCCTTTTTGATGATGGCGTTGGCATAAACGGTATCGTCCGTCTTGCGCGTTACGGGCAGGGATTCCCCTGTGAGTGCCGACTGGTCCACCTGCAGAAAATCGCCGCCGGGAAGCAGCTTGATGTCTGCAGGAACGATATCACCGATCTTCACTTTGACGATATCACCCGGCACGATCTCCTTGGCATCGATTTGCTGCCATTTGCCGTCACGCAGTACAAGGGCCTTTCTTGCAAGCTTGTCTTTGAGGACTTTTAGCGCACTGAGCGCTTTGGACTCCTGATAGAAGTCCACGACTGCATTGACAAGGAGCAAAATGGTGATGATGGTGAAATCCTCCCAGTGCTTGACCATGGCCGAGAGAATGGCGGCAACTTCGATCATCCACGGTATCGGTCCCCAGAAGCGTCTGAAGAGACGGTGCAGCCAGCTCTCCTCTTTCTCCTCTATGGCATTGGGGCCATACTTTTCAAGACGTTTTTTCGCCTCTTCGCTGCTGAGCCCCCTGAGTGTACCGGCAGTGGCTGCCCGGGCACCCTCCTTTTCCTCTATCTGCTTTGAGTGTTTTTCATCTTCTTTTATATCTTCGGATGTTGCAGGCATGCTGTTTCCTTTCGTTATAAGTAAATAAAAACCATTTTAACTATTATACTCCGTTATGTTCCAAAAAAGTTAACATACATCAATCCGGCGCCATTTTCGAAACGACTTCAAGCGATTCGTTGTAGTGGTATAAAAGCGGCTTGCCTGTGGGAATCTCCAGTGTCGTGACCGCATCGTCACTGAGCTGTTCTAGCTCCTTTATCAGTGCACGCAGAGAGTTTCCGTGCGCGCTTACCAGCACTGTGCGGCCCTTTTGAAGCTCCGGGATGATCGCACTCTCAAAATAGGGTTTGACCCTGGCATGGGTATCTTTGAGCGATTCGCTCTTTGGCAGGAGCGAGGGATCTATGTTGGCATACTTTGGATCATTAGCGACAGAGCGTCTGTCGTTTTCAGGCAGTGGCGGGGGCGGGGTATCCCATCCGCGACGTACCGCAAGAAAGTGCGCCTCCCCCACTTCAGCTTTGACAGCATCCTTGTCTCTTTGCTGCCAGGCACCGTAGTGGCGCTCGTTCAGCTGCCAGCTTCTTTGCACATCGATATGCTCCCATACCATCGCAGCCAGGGCAATCTGCTGGGTATGAATGGCACGCTTGAGCCAGGAGGTAAAGGCGATGTCGGGGAAAAGTGCCAGACGTTTGAGCATCTTGCCGGCCTCCTGCGCCTCTTTCTTCCCCTGCTCACTCAGATCCACGTCGGTCCAGCCGGTAAAGAGATTCTGTTTGTTGTACACACTCTGCCCGTGTCGCAGCAGTATCAGGGTTGCAAAAGGTTTCATGCCTCTTCCTCCTCCTCTTCATCTTTTTGCAACAGGTAGATACCATAGAAAAACAGCAGTGCCAGAAAGACAATGGTCAGATGTCGCTGTGTAAAGGTGAGCAGGTCGATAACTGTCTGGCCGAAATAGTACCCAAGTGAAGTGAACGTGACCGACCAGAGCGCTACACCGACAATCTCCAGCAGCAGAAACTTCCAGAAGTTGAATCCCGAGACTCCCAGCATCAGGAGTGCGGGAATGTGCGTACCGTAGATGAAACGTTCGAAAACGACGATCCAGCTTCCAAAACGCCTGAACCACTTCTCTACCCGCTGCAGCTTTCTGTCGTATCGGTGCAGCAGCGCTTCGGTCTTCTGCTTGAATAGGCGGCCGGTAGTAAAGAGAAGCAGGTCCCCTGTCATCGCACCGCTGAATGTAATGAGAAAGACAGTAGGAAAGTCGAACCTGCCCTTCTCGATCATGAATCCGGCAAGTGCCAGCCCTATCTCACCCTCCAGAAAACTCCAGAAGAAGAGTATGGTGTAGGAGAAGTGGGATATCAGGTATTCTATCATTGTTGCCTACCCCAGATAGACCGTCTCTTCAGGTTCGACGATATGGGTCTTTATCTCCAGTGCATTGGTCAGAACACTGCGCAGTATCACCTCTTTGTCCTCCTCGCCGTGGATCAGATGGATACTTCTCAGCCCTTCGATACCCGAAACCCACCGCAGAATGGAGCGCTGGTCGGCATGGGCGGAGAAGCCGTTGATGGTATGGACAGAAGCGCGTACCAGAATATCTTCGTTGTAGATCTTCACCCAGCGAGAGCCGTCGACAATGTCCCTGCCAAGGGTACCCACCGCCTGGTAGCCCACGAAGATAACGGCATTCTTACGGTTCCACAGACGGTTCTTGAAGTGATGCAGGATGCGCCCGCCCGTACACATGCCGCTGCCTGCGATGATGATGGCACGACGATCGTAGTCGTTTATTTTTTTGGAGGCTTCCACGTCAAGTGTGTAGGTAAGCCCCTCGAAATCGAAGATAGTGCCTGTCTCTTTCTTGAACTTCTGGCAGTGCTCACTAAGCTCCTCTGCGTACTTTCGGTAGATATCGGTGGCTTTCATCGCCATGGGGGAATCAAGAAATATCTTGCACTGTGGCAGCTCTTTACGGTCATGCATCTGCTTGAGAATGCAGAGGATCTCCTGTGTACGCTCTACAGCGAAAGAGGGAATGATGACATTGCCCCACTGCTGCATCGTCTCTATTATGACACGCTTGAACTCATCGATACTCGCGTCGATACTCTGGTGGTTGCGGTCTCCGTAGGTCGATTCGACATAGAGATAGTCGGCATTTTTGCAGGGCGAAAGCGGGGGCATGACCATGTCGGTATCGTTGCCGATGTCACCGGAGAAGACCACACGCTGCCACACTCCGTTTTCGTGGTAGTCCACCTCTATGAAAGCTGAGCCCAGAATGTGTCCGGCATTGCGGTAGGTTATCTTGATGGCATCGGTAAGCTTGAGGGTCGTGTCGTACTCGACAATCTGCCAGGCGTGCTCAAATGTATGCTTGACATCCTCTTCGCTGTAGAGCGGCACCCTCTCCTCTTCTTCCTTTCCGCGCCGCTGCGCCTTCTTGTAGCGGGTCTTGTAATCCTCTTCCATGATCTTGGCACTGTCAAGCAGTATCACTTCGGCAAGGTCGTGCGTTGCGGAAGTTGCATAGATTTTCCCGGAAAAGCCCTCCTTGACAAGCTTTGGAATGCGGCCGACGTGATCAAGGTGGGCATGTGTAACGAGCAGTATGTCGATACTTGTGGGATCGAAGTCGAACGGATCGTAGTTGCGCTCCTCCTCTTTTCCCTGGAACATTCCGCAGTCTATCATGACTGTCGGCCCCTTCTCAATCTGCAGAATATGACACGACCCGGTCACCACTTCCGCAGCACCGTACGAGACTACCTTTGCCATATCTTCTCCTTCTACCCGACGGTTTTTTCTATTATATCACTTTTTTCCCAGCCAAAGTGTCAGTTGGATAACACACTCGTTTTATGCAAATACGTTACAATTAACTCCAAAATTACTACTATCAGGAATTGAATATGCAGGATAAATACGGGTTTTTCGAAGAGTCGGCAGATTTTTTCACTTCAGACGAAGCACGCGGCATTCGTTTGCAGTTCGACTATGAAAAGGCGGAGGTCAAGATCAGAAAGGCCGGCATAGAGCATACCATTGTCGTATTCGGAAGTGCACGTATCAAGCCTACAAGTGAAGCGCAAAAAGAGATAGAGCGCATCGAAAAAGCACTAAAGGAGGATGAAGTAAACGAAAAACTCCTCAAAGAGCTCAACAGAGCCCAGGTTGCCCTGCGCCAGAGTCTCTACTATGAGGAGGCGCGCAGGTTTGGACAGCTTGTGGGCAAAAGCGGCAAGGGGCCACACGACTGCAAGGTGACACTCTGTACGGGTGGGGGACCCGGCATTATGGAGGCGGCAAACCGCGGAGCACACGATGTAGGTGCCAAGTCGATAGGTCTCAATATCAAACTGCCCCACGAGCAGAAACCAAACCCCTACATCACTACGGAACTCTCTTTCAACTTCTACTACTTCGGTATCCGGAAACTCCACTTCATGCAGCGTGCCAAAGCGCTGGTGGTCTTTCCCGGCGGATTCGGCACGCTCGATGAGCTCTTCGACATCCTGACACTGGTGCAGACCGGCAAGAACCCGCACATTCCCATTGTGCTTGTTTCACGCTACCACTGGGACAATATACTCAATTTCGATTTTCTGGTTGAAGAGGGAACCATAGCTCCAGAGGACATGGAGCTCTTTGTCTATGCGGAAAATGCCGAAGAGGCGTGGGAGGCGGTTACTGGATGGTACGAGGAGAGAGGCGAACCTCTCTTTTTATAGCCATGGTGGCTATCAAGGTTTCACTCGATGGCGACAAAGGTGCACTCAACCCGCAGGGCGGCTTAGTTGCCTACACGGCTATGCATTCGCTCTGACCGTTTCGGTTCCGAAGCTATGAAAGAGAAGCAGTTCTCTTTCATTAAACGCTTCTCACATTTGCACCTGCCAGAGCTATTGAGTGAAACCAAACGCTTAACTACGCTCACTTAAATCATAGAACTTGTATCTTCGACTTTTTTTGACTCTTTTTTTGCCGGTGCCGCAGGCTGAATGCTCTTCAGTTTCTCATCGACCTTGGGTACCTCTCTTTTAAGTTTGCTCACATCTACCTTTTCTGCTTTGGGTGCAGCCGGCTGTACCGGTGCCGGTGCAGGTTTTGCTGCAGCAGGTGCAGTATGAATCGGTTTTACTTTGGGTACTGCACTCTTGGCTTTTTTCCCGACAATGATCACCAAACGTCCGTTTCTAAATTCACTTTTGATGTTGGCATCATCCGCATCAGCAGGCAGTGACGTTGTCTGCTGGAAGGACTGGATCGATTTTGAGGTACTGATCATACCATTGGTCTTCTGCTGCTCCTCATGGACGATTTTAGCCGTAATGGAGAGCATACCGTTCTCTGTACGGATATTGATATGGTTCTCTTTGCTCTCCGGAATATTGGTGACCAGCTCGTAGTGGTCGCCTTTGTCCACAAACTCACTTTGTGCAGAGAGTTTGTACATTCCCATAGAGGGGTGTACCAGCCTTGCTGTGCGCTGATTGATACGCTGCTGCATACGTCTGAACATCTCATCCATCTGACGCTGCATCTGGATCATCTCCTTGAAGATGTCGTCTCCAAAAGGATCCTGAAAGAACGGGTCATTGAATGGGTCGTTCATTGGACTCTGCGCCTGCAGAGAGACGGCTGCCACAAGGGGAAGTGCCAGCAGGGAAAGTTTTTTCTTTAGCATTTTCTGCTCCTTTATACTCATTTCTCAAGAGCATTATAGAAACAGAAGTTTAACTAAAGTTAAATAATTTCACTAACTAAGTTTTAGTCTTTAGCTATAAAGGTGTTGATTGTACATAAATGACCAGATTGGGGACACTCGATAAGATTATTTACATAATTTTTTTGAAGCTTTGCGACAACTACACAAACTTTTCACAAGGTTAGTATATACTTTGGTATGTGTACTCCGTATGGAAAGCGAGGATAGACGATGCGATACCGACTTCTACTGATACTGTTATGGCTTCCGATTATGCTGCTCTCTGCAGAGGCTCCCAAAAAAGTGACCCTGCAGGTACTGGGTTCGGGCGGACCGGAGCTTACCGACAAGCGCGCTTCTGCCTCCTACCTTGTGTGGGTAGACGACAAGGCGCGTTTTCTCATCGATTTTGGCGGCGGTGCATCGCTGCGTTTTGAGGAGAGCGATGCAAAAATTGAAGACCTCGATGCCGTGCTGCTAACCCATCTGCACATCGACCACACTTCTGACCTTCCCGCGTTGATAAAGGGTGCTTTTTTCAGTGAGCGAAAACGCGACCTGCCTATTTATGGTCCTGAAGGCAACGATGTGATGCCCGCTACCTCCGGCTTTCTCTTCAGGCTCTTTGAAAGCGGCAAGGGAGCGTGGGAGTATATGGGAGATTTTCTTGACGGACGTGCCGCGTTCGCACTCAAACCCAACGACATACCCGACACCCGTTCACCGCTGACGCTCTTTTCGGAGAACAACATCAGTGTCGAAGCGGTAAGTGTCCACCACGGCCCCATACCGGCGGTCGCCTATCGCATCAATGTGGGAGAGAGAAGCATCAGCTTTTCCGGTGATATGAACGGCAGCTACCACACGCTTGAGAAACTGGCAAAAGGCACCGACATCCTGGTGATGCACAATGCCGTGCCAAAGGGAGCGACAGGTGTCGCCGCACAGCTGCATATGACGCCAAAGACCATTGGAGAGATCGCCGCAGCGGCAAATCCGAAAACTCTCATACTCTCGCACCGTATGATGCGTACGATAGGCAAGGAGCTTGAGACGATCGCAGAGATCAGAAAATACTACAAGGGGAAGATAAAGTTCGCAGACGACGGCATAGCTTCCCGA
>JALWLU010000167.1 GCA_026996325.1 Sulfurovum sp. | reverse complement strand
TGAATTACCGTCCGCAAAAAGTGGTAAACCCTATGCAGATTTTGATGAGTGCCATAGGCGAGAATGCGACCGAGGAGGACAAAGCCTCTTTCCCTGAACGCTTTCAGGCGATGGTCAAGAAGATTTTCGATAACAGGGAGCTTGTCATAGAGATTGTCTGATCAGCGTGCAAATACGGTTACAGTTTGTCTCTATATTTTGTCATCTTGTGGTAAAATAATTATCGTATATTATTTTCGGTAATATTTTTATCTATAGACGGTGCGGAGACGAAGAATGAAGCTTCTTTTGCTTGAAGATGACCAGATACTCGGTGAAACCATTTGCCACTTGCTTACAGAGGAAGGGCATGAGGTGGATATTGCTTTGAGCGAAGAGGAGGCTGAGAATCTGACGTTTGCCAACAAGTACGATCTCTATCTTTTCGATATCAATCTGCCTTCCGGAAACGGTCTGGATTTTCTGCAAGCGCTCCGTCATGCGGAAGATGAAACCCCTACGATATTTATTACCGCATTGACCGATATGGACTCCATGGCCAGAGGCTTTGCCCTTGATGCGGTCGACTACATCAAGAAACCTTTTGAACCCGAAGAGCTTCTGATACGTCTCAAAGCGAAGTTCAAGGATGATATTCTCCATTATCGGGATATAGAGTATGATCCGAAGAGCAACATAGTACGTAAAGCGGGAGAGGTTGTGCATATGGGAAAGGTCCCCTGTCGGGTTTTTGTCGCACTACTGATGAATGTGGGCAGTGTTGTTACGCAGGAGATGCTTTTTGAGTGTCTCGACAACCCTTCCGGCAACGCGCTCAGGGTGGCTATCAACAAGGTGAAGCAGAAACTGGATATTGGGATCACCAATATCCGTGGGGAAGGGTATATGCTTGAAGCGGTATGAAAAAGAGTCTCTTCTCAAGAACTTTTTTGTGTTCTTCTCTCTGCTGGAGATACTGCTTGTGTTGCTTTTTACAGAATTGTACCGTACGGAGAGGAGTGAGTACCGGCAGAGACTCTTTCAAACAATGCAGGTATGCAGTTACACACTGGAGTGTGAGCAGTTCGGGTTTGATTTTGTACCCAAAGAGAGCGGAAACCCCAATACCCTTTACGAAGAGGAGAATCTCTACAGCTATTTTCCGATCCCCAAGTCGGATAAGTTCTATATCAAAATTACCTATCCGAAAAAGTCACTGCAGGCAGATATGCAAAAGATCGTCTCTGCACTGCTTGTCAAATTTGTCCTGGCGACACTGCTCCTGCTTCTGCTGGCACTCTTTTTTACCTTTTACAGCCTGAGACCCATCAGAAAAGCGCTGCATCTGAATGACGAATTTGTCAAAGACATACTGCACGACTTCAATACACCTGTCGCCTCCATGGTGCTCAATCTCAGAATGTTCAAAAAAGAGTGCGGGGAGAACATCTATGCACAAAGGATCTCCCACAGCATCGATACGCTGCTTTTTTTGCAGAACAACCTCAAAAGCTTTCTCTACCACTCCCCCGCACAGAGCAGTGAGGTGGACATTGCCGTGTTGGCCAGGGAGCGTATGGAGTTGATGGCGAATGCCTATCCGCGTATTACTTTCTCCTTTGCGCAGGAGAGTCCGCTTTTGAAGGTGACACAGCCTGAACTGCTTGCACGGATCTTTGACAACCTTTTGAGCAATGCCGCAAAATATAATAGAAGCGATGGAAGCGTGAGCGTAAAGGTAGCGGGGGAGACTGTTGCCATTAAAGATACGGGCAAGGGTATCGAGAATGTGGACAAGGTGATGCAGCGCTACTATAAAGAGCAGGAACGTGGTCTCGGTATTGGACTGCATATAGTCAAAAAGCTGGTAATGGAACTTGGTATCGGCATGCAGATAGCGTCCCAAAAAAACAAAGGCACAACGGTGCTGCTTGATTTTTCAAATCTTCCGGAGAAGCGAGCATGAGAGCGGTGATCATTATAGTCCCCCTCGTGTTTTGTACAGTGTCGCCCGGGGCGGAGAGTATCGATGCCCAGATTGAAGCGATACAGAAAGCACCGGCGAAGGAGCGTTTCAGGCTGATGAATGCGCTTAAAAAGCGTCTTGTTCAGATGAAAGAGAAAGAGCGGATCGAAGCACTCTCAAAACTGCGGTCAAGTACCAGGAGTGTGCGTGCGAAGAGGGCCATAGAAAAGGTGGAAAAAGATACGAAACGCATCTCAAGAGAGCATTTGGAGAGCCTTATGGAGAGTCACATAGAAAACGAAGTAGAACAGATTGGCGCAGACCATGAAGGAGGTGATGATGATTAAACCGTTTTATATAGCACTTTTGCTGACAGGATGTCTGTGCGCAGAGGAGGTATTTGATGCAGATTTTGACGGTGTTCCGGACAGTATAGACGAGTGCCCAGATACCCCTTTTCTGCATCAGGTGAATGCAAAAGGGTGCACGACAGTGGAGTTGAGGCTTCCTGACGAAACAGACCTAGACAGTATGACCATGACCCTCTCCAGCGGGTATCAGAACAACGATGACCTTCCGAACTATCTGAAGCAGTACAGAACCAAAGTGCAGCTGAACTACTACCATAACGACTGGGCATACTCTATCCATACCTCTTATCATGCGAGGGAAGAGAATGACGGTCTTGGTGATACGACACTCAAAGTCAGAAAACGTTTCAGACCAAGTGACGATCTTCGGCTCAACCTTGGTGTCGGGATTGCACTGCCTACCTACGATTTTCCTGGAAACAGAACGGATTACAAACTGTACAGCTCGCTTTACTATTATCCTGAGGAGGGAGTCTCTCTTTTTGGAGGTTTCAATTATACTTTCGTACAAGATGATGAGGAAATGGGCCCGCTGCAGAACAAAAGCAACTTTTTCTTTGGTGCAGGGTACTTTTTTACACAAAGTTTGTATGCCAACCTTGGGTATGGGTACGAAGAGAGCAAATATGTAGAAGAGCATGCGGAGCATTCACTTTCGGTAACGCTTTTTTACCAGGTCACGGATATGTGGTTCGTTTCGGCATATTACAAGCAGGATATTCTGGATGAAGATATCCACGATGAACTTTACTTCAATCTGGGATATAAATTCTGGTAGGGTACTTCAGTCAGAAGATCTGGGGGAGAGGCCGTGGAAGCCTCTCTTTGGGTAAAAAATAGGGCAGTTAATCTCCGTTTGGTCCGTTGTGGCAGTCGTAGCAGCTGACCTTGTGTCCTTTGGCAAAGTTTTTCTGGCCCCACTCTGTGGAGAAGGAACGGTCGGTCCAGGTGGATGAGAGTACGGAGCCTCTATAGTCTTTACCATGACAGACCGTGCACTGTGCCGCGTTGTTTTCTGCCGCATCCTCGTGCTCTTCGACCCAGCTTTGGCCTACAGGGTGCATACCGTGCGGTCCTCCTGTGACTGTCTTGGGCACAGTGGTGTGGCAGGCGCTGCACTCCCCGATGGTACCTGCGTGGCCCTGGATCTGATTGCTTAGAATGTTGTCTGCCGTATGTGCAGGATAGATGGCATGTGTCGCACCGTGGCAGGCTTCACACTGCAGTTTGCCGTGCCCCTTGCTGTAGCGATAGAGGCTCAGGCCCGTTGCCGGTGTATTCAGGTTGGTTGCGAACCGCGTATCGATGACATGTCTGAGTGTATTGGTTGCAGGATCGATGGCCGAAAGTTCTCTCATGCCGTCATGATGGCACGCCTGACAGTTTGGTTCATGCAGCCACCCTTCACGGTTCCTGTCACCTACGGCACTCATGTTTCCATGGCAGCTTTGACACTGCATGGCGTTGTTGCCGCTTGCATCCTTGGCATCTCCCATAGCACCCCTGAGGCACTTCGTTTCTGCTCCTGGGTGACAGGTGTAGCAGGCATTTCTATTGTTGATGTCATCAAGAGGCAATCCGTTGAGAGGATCGATTACCTTGGCATGTTTGCCATGCATCGCAGCAGTAAAGGCCACTATGTTGTTGACCCCGGTATTGGGCAGAGCGTTGCTTTTGTGGCAGGAAGCACAAAGAATAGCGGTACCGTTGTTTGCAGTGGCCTCAAGTCCTTTTGGATCGTAATTGTACCCTTTTGCCTGCAGGGCAGTGGTATTGTTTGCTACAGCATCCGGGTTCTTTTCGTCATGCAGGCGAAGAATGTTGAATTTGTAGTCTTTTTCCGGATCGGTATGGTTCACCCAGCCCGCTTTTGGCATGGCAGCAGTGCTTGGCGCGTTGCTCTGGTGACAGCGTTTACAGTCCATTTCGTCACTCACAGGAAGTACGGTTGTCGCTTCGGCAAGAGTATTCCCCTGTGTATCCTTCGCTACGACCTTGACAAGCGGATAGTAGTTTTTGCTGCCGTCATCATTGTAGGGTGTGATGGGAATTCCCTCGGCTTCCCACCACTGATGTGTGGTATTGAATGTCAACCTCTGCGGTGTTTTACTCGGTGTCTTGATGCCGGTAAGTCCGGTATCTTGTGCCAGTACCACTCCAAAGAGCTGTTTGCTGTAGTCCCAGAAATTCGTTTTATCGGTACTGGAAGTGTTCCATTTTCCATCGGTACCCGGCACTGCCTCATAGGTAAGGATCACTCCTGTAGTGACAAGATCTCCGTTTTTGTCCTTGAGTTGCGCGTGGAGGTTGTTGTAGGGCGGAAGTACGGAAAAGACGGAAAAGTCATTGCCATCCATGCAGTGCATCCCCAGATCGTTCCAAGCAGTGAGCATGTATTGTGTTGTATTGCTTTCATATACATCTACAATGCCATTGTGGTTTTCATCATGTTCATTGAAGTCGTCATCAGTATCGATAAGGTCTTGAGAGAGTTCAATGATGATCGGTGTATCCTTGATATGGTCATGGTCGGCATCATCCATTACTGTAGGGTCTTTGGGGAGATCAATATACCCCAGATCAATGAGTTCTTTACTGATTTTTATGCGTGAAGACGAGACTCCGGAACTGTCTTTGAACTGAAGCATTGTAATCGTTTTGGTATCGGGGTTGTCTTCATTCATTGTCATGACAAGGTAGCAACTGCTGTCTTTGATGAGCTCCAGTTTGAAGGGATGCTGGTTTGTGCCATCGTTTTCTGAATTTGTCCGGTAATACTTTCCGTTGTCACAAAAGGCTTCTATTGTTGTGCCGGGTACGGTTCCTACTACCTGGGCAGTAGTCGAGGTATTGGTTATAACAGTACCGTCTGTCCCTCCACCACCACCGCATGCTATGAATAGAGGTGTTGAGAACAGAAGTGTCCATAAAGTTCTTCTTTTCATTTTTCTCTCCTTTGGCTAGAATAGCTCACATTCTAACCTATGGAGTGTTAGCGGTGTATGTCTGTTGTGAGAGGAGAATAATGGGGCGGCTGCAAAAATTTAAAGAGGAGGAAAGAAGTTTGCAGCCGCCTCAGCATTCTGTGGGGCAGGTTTTCCAGACCCAAAGAAAGGCCTGGAGAGAGGAGAGATTGAAAGGTCAGTGTCTGCCTTTTCCTCCGCCTCTGTACATCTTGCCGCCGCCGGAGCCGTTTCGTGAGCGCATCTGCTTCTGCTGCCCCTCTCCTGAATTTTCAGAACCGTATTGGTACTGGTGCTGGTTGCGGTACTGGTTTTGTGCACCCTGTCCATCGCCGGAAGCTGCTCCATACTTGTGCATAGCACCGTTCTGATTCCCGGCAGCCAAAAGTCCTGCTGTGAGGATGACGGCTGTAAGTAAAACTTTTTTCATAATGTGTCCTTTGTATTGGCTTGCAAGAGAATTCTCTCTTGAACAGTAAAAGTATAGGCCATGCATGTTACCTCTGTGTTACCTGCAGCAATTTACATACCGCCCCGCATACCCATGCCGCGTCCCTGTCCGCCATTGAAGCCTGCCGGAGGGTAGTTGTCATACAGCCATGCAGTGATAGCTTCGAGTTCGGCCTTTGTCACATTGCCTTTTTGGGAGGGCATGAGTCCAAATCTCTGAATCTTCTGCGGCATGCAGACTGCCTTTGCTTTGCTGGGCTCAAGTACATAGTCAACCATGAATGCTACGGCAGCATCTTTGGCAGGATACTTCATCTTTACATGACGCATTACCCCCATAATGGGCGGTGCGACCAGAGACGACATGTCAGAGGGTCTTGTCTTGACGTGGCATGCAGCGCATTTGTTGTCAAAGAGTGTTTCGGCATCTTGCGCCGTTGCAGTGGCGGTAGCGGAAAGAAGCAAAGCTGTTGCAAGAAGAAAAGTGTTTTGTTTCATGGTAATCCTTTTTATTTGCTTATTAGCATGATAATATATATTTATGAACTGAATGTGGATTGGGTAGTATATCCCCGCCTGTATTTAGGCAGGCGGGAAAGTGAGAAGGGAGGGGGAGGCGAATGCTTTTATTGGCTTACACCTCTTTCATTTTGCGGATACTCCGGATGACAGTACTCCGCTCCCAGAGAACAGCAACCGTCACCAACACCTATGTTTTTAAGTCCTGTATCGAATGCCCAGTAGTGGTTGTAGCTGCCGCTAAGCAGTACGTTCCATACGGCAATGAGATCCTGCGCATCGACTTCTTCGGCGATGGCGATCTCTTCAAGCAGGTCCTCTACATCGGCCACTTCCACTTTACATCCTACTTCAAGGGCAGCCTGCTGTGACTGTTCCCCCTCTGCATAGAGTGTGTCGTAAAGATCCTGTATCTCCTGAACACCGAACTCTCCGGGGGCGAATGCTCTGAGCTCCTCTTCGGAGTAGTGCTCTTTGTAGTCCACAAGATTCGTTATGTTCAGGTCGTAGCGCTCTACCAGATCTTCTACCAGAGCCTGATGCATCGGCTCCGATCTGGTACCGATATTCTCCAGCTGCTGTGTAGGGTAGATGAGGTTGAGTTCAAGGTAGAGGTCTTTCGCAAGTTTCTCTTCGTTCCACATAAATGCGATGGTGTACTTCTGCTCATCCGTCAGGTTGGAAAGCGGGTACTGTGAAAGGTCAACCCCCGCACCGTTTCCTCCTGTACCATTAGCTTGTACGTGCATGTTGCGCATGGTCTCTCTAAGGTGTTCCTGTGCTTCGGTTTGCGTGCGAAGTTTTGTTGCAATAGAGGCTTGGGATGCATATTGCTCAAGATTTGCCTCTGTGAAGTAGTCATTTTCGAAGAGTGCCTTGTCCTCTTCCGGGATCTGGATGCCATTGGTCAGGTCACCGTCTTCATCGAGCGACTGCAGAAGCTGTGCCATAGCGGTCACTTTAGGGTCTGTAACATCCTGTCTTTCCACACCGGCTATATCCTGAGGCAGCACATACCCATCTTGGGGTAAACGGTTTATTTCTCCCAGAACCAACTCTCCGATTCTGAAACGTACCTGGTTCATATTCTGACAGGTGAATGCACCGTTGGCACCGGTTGTTTTATTCATATCGTTGTCAGCGACACAGTCGTAGTCGAGGTTCTGCACCGCGGAATCTACTACATATCCTGTAGTGCTTGCATCGGTCGTTGTCGTACTGTCACCACCGCCACAGCCTACCAGCAGTAACGAAGCTGCAGTTGCCGAAGCGAGTATATATTTATTGATCATCTGTCTCTCCTTATTTCGATAAAAGTAGAAGAAGTATAATCCTGGAGTGTTACTTGAGTGTTACCTTGGAGAGATGGAGTGTTACCTTCACAATCTTGCCTTCGACCGTAAGCTCTGTTTTGATCTTCAGCTGCTCTGAGAGCACCTTGACGATATGCAGCCCTATGCCAAGCCCGCGCTCACTCTCTTTGTAGAAGCGCTCGAAGACTTTGTCCGGTTCTTTGACGCCGTGGCTGCTGTTGGAGATGACCAGCATATCTCCCGTTGTCTCAATACGTATGAAGCCCCCTGAAGTGTTGTATTTACACGCATTGCTCAGAAGATTGTAGATAATACGCCCAAAGGCGTTGCGGTCAGTCAGCAGAATGCGCTCATCCACATCGATGTGCCACTGAAGATAGTGGTACATGGGAGCGAAGAAAGCCGCCTGCTCCTCTACCGCTTCCCGCAGCATGAAACGTTCACTTTCGCTTTTGCTCTTTTCAAGGTAAGCGTTGAGGTTGTTATGGAGCATAGAAATGGCTTTCGCGCTGCGCGTAATGCTCTCTACCTCTTCGTTTTTGGCATCCATCATCTTAAGGTTGATGAGAATGTTGCTAATAGGTGTGTTGAGGTCGTGTATGATATCTTTGATGAATGTCTCAAGCAACGAAAGAGACTTTCGCAAGGGGCTTAGCGCATAAAAAGAGAAAAGCAGAGAGATGATGAGCGCAAGCAGCGTCAGAAAGAGAAACTGGTAGAGGATCCCCTCTCTTAGCTGTGCAACCTGCTTCGTGAATGCGTTTTTGGGGTAGTAGACCTTGAGCATATCCTGCGGAGACTCCGGCATGGGTACAAGGATGTAGAGCGATGTATCATCCATAAAGAGTTCGTAGGGCGGTCTGTTCTCTTTGTTGGCGACAATATCGATATCGAAGCGGTTATCGTCGAAGAAGAAGCTGTAGTTCTTCATCTCAAGAAAGAGGTTCTCTTTCAGGTGCTCCTCTTCGATCTTCTCATACTGGTAGAAGATAAAAGCCAAAAAGGTCTCTATCACCAGAAAGAAGAGCAGGAAACTCTTGATCAACGACTCTTTTTCAGATAATTTTATAGCCGACTCCTCGCACGTTTTCTATGGAGATACCCAGGCTCTTTTTAAGCTTGGTGATGTTCACACGCAGGGCGACATCGCTGGGGTTCTCATGCAGCAGTAACAGCTCCTCTTTGGTGACCGGATTGGGATGGTTCTTGAGAAGTGCCAGCAGAATACTCTTTTGTACCTGCCCCAGATGAAGTTCCTCACCGTCTTTGTATATCGCATCGCTCTGCAGGTCCACTTCAAAGTTCTTGAATTTCACCCTCTTTTTGAGGCCTGATGTCTTTGCCTGTATGCGTACGAGAAGTTCCTCCGGGTCGAAAGGCTTTTTGAGGTAGTCGTCGGCTCCTGCGATGAAGCCCTTCGTTACGCTTTCCACATCGACCAGTGCGGAGATGATGATGGTCGGTGTCGTATCTTCGGCATCGCGCAGATCGCTTAAGAGGTCGATACCGTTAAGGAGCGGGACATTGATGTCGAAAAGATAGAGGTCGTAGCTGTTGGCGTAGGTAAGCTCCATCGCCTCCTCTCCGTCCTTTGCCCATATTACACTGTAGCCGTTACGTTCGAGATACTTCTTGAGTGTTTTGGCAAGGTTGGGATCATCTTCAAGTAAAAGTAATTTAATCAAAGTAGACTCCTATGCTGAAGCTGACGATGTGGCTGTAGGAGACATCATCGAAGGTATGGGCATAGTTGAGCGTGGCATAAAAAGAGTCATTGAAGCGGTAGGTGTTGTACCATGAGAGTGCCCTGTAGTCATCGGTCTTGGGGTAGTAGTTCTGTGCATAGTTGTAGGAAAGGGCCGTATACCATTTGTCTGTGACACTGTAGCCGTAACCTGCCGAGATAGAGTGAAAGTTCTCATAGTCGACCGCGTCGCTGTCTCCGCTGAGGGTATAGCTGTAGTAGAAGAAGAGATTGTGTCTTTGCCCAAAGAAGTATTCGACATTGACTGAAGCGTAGAGGTCGTTGCTTCTCTCCTGAGTGCTGTCGTCCCGGTCGGAAAGGTCGAACTTGGTTCCGACAGAGAACTGGGTACGCAGGTTATCCTTTGTACGTGTATAGCCTGCAGTAAGGTAGAGGTTGTTTTCTGAAACATCGTTGGCGAGATTGGTGATGTAGTAGTTACTGTCAGAAAGCGAGAAGTTCCACTTCCCGACCGTGTAGTTCAGATAGATGTTCAGGTTGCTTACGGTGTCGTCGATCCGGTTGAAACTGGTATCGCTGCCGACCTGCAGTGTAAGCTGCCCGGGAAAAAGCCTGTTCAAAGAACAGCCGTTCTTGTCTACGAGTTCGTCAAAAGGGGTATAGGGGCAAAGGTCGATAGTGTCGTCTACGCCGTCAATATCGCTATCAGTGTAGCCAAAGAGCAATACACTTGTAACGAAAAATATTGAGAGAAGACGAAGTACCATTATCTGCGGCCCCCTTGCTGTCCGGGGCGTGGGGATGGCATTTGCGGCCTACTTGGCGATATAGAGGGAGTAGTATGCGAAGGCGTTTGCGGTGCAGAGATCTGTGGAGGTCCTGCAGGGGAGATACTGTGTCCACCTTCTGAAGAGAAGCTTTTCTGTGTTGTATGCTGCTGCGTACCCTCTTGCTGCTTGGCGGCAAAACTTTTTTGCAGATCCATCATCACCTTTTGACGTGTGGCCTGATTCATAGATCGTAGCTGCACCTTGAGGGCGTTCATCGCTTTTCTACGCTCGTCGCCATGACTCTGCTTGACCTTCTGTACAAGCTCTTTTACGGTCTGCGTATCGGATGTTTTCTTGTCGGCCTGCGACAGCGTAACGGTGAACAGTAGCGATATGAGAATAATAGTCAGTTGTTTCATATATGCTCCTTTGGCATTATAGTATAAAATCTTTGTTAGTTGAATGTTACTTTGGCAGCAATTCAGATATGGTTTATACTCGCTCTGTATACTGTGTATTATTGTATAAGGAGCGTTGTGATGAAAAAAACAGTTATCGCAGTTGTAATTCTTTTGGTGCTTATTCAGTTTGTGCCCTACGGAAGAGACCACAGCAACCCCAAGGTGGTCTC
>JALWLU010000166.1 GCA_026996325.1 Sulfurovum sp. | reverse complement strand
TCCCAAGAGGGCTTGGTGCACTGGGCTACACCCTCCACCTGCCCGACGATGAAGAGCGCTTCCTCAAGCAAAAACACGAACTCATCGCCGAAGTGGACGTCCTGCTTGGCGGACGTGCAGCCGAAGAGGTCTTCATCGGCGAGATCAGCACCGGTGCGGGCAACGACCTCGACCGTGCCACGGCGATTTTGAAAGATATGATCTCCGTCTACGGTATGACCGACGTGGCCGGCCTCATGGTCCTCTCTCGCAGCCAGAACTCCTTCCTTGGAGGCGGTATGGTGAGTACAGACTACAGTGAAAAGATGGCTGAAGAGATGGACGAATACATCAAGCGTACCCTCAACGAACGCTACACCTATGTCAAAGAGACGCTTGAACTCTACAAGGGTGCCATCGAAGGTATGACAAAAGAGCTGCTGGATGCCGAAGTGATCGAAGGCAGCACCGTCAGAAAGATCATCGAAAACTTCGAAAAGGAGCACGGTATGGAGAGCCGCCTTGCACACAAAGCTCAGGTTGCAAAGAGTGCGGAGGAGAAGGCCGAACGTGCCCAGAAGCGTGCCGATGCGCAGTCAGAAGGTACTGAGGACAAAAACGAAAATGAGGAAAGCGAGGGCTGATGCCCTCTCCTGCCGGTTGACAAACTGCAAAAAAACAAGTATACTTGCCGAAAATTCAAACAGGAGAGTCACATGAAACACTTTATGCAAACGCACACTATCTTCACACAAAAGACCGCTCTCCTGCTGCTATCTCTATAATCCTCCCTCGGAACCTTTTACGTATTTAGTTTCTAATTAACCCCTTTTTGGGTAGAATTAGACAATTTTTCTACCGTTTTTACCATAGTTCCAACGGTACCATAGACAACAAGGCAAACAGTATGACAACAGAAACCATTAAAATATTCGATACCACATTGCGTGACGGTGAACAGAGCCCCGGCGCTTCGATGAACACCGAAGAGAAGATCCAGATCGCCGCGCAACTTGAGCGTTTGGGTGTGGACATCATCGAAGCGGGCTTCGCTGCGGCGAGTCCGGGAGACTTCGACGCCATCGACAAGATCGCACAGCGAGTAAAAAACTCTACTGTCTGTTCTTTGGCGCGTGCGGTTGAAAGCGACATAAAGGCTGCTGGCGAAGCGATCGCAAAGGCGCAGAGGAAGCGTATCCACACTTTCATTGCGACCAGTCCCATCCATATGGAGTACAAACTGAAGATGAAGCCCGAGGAGGTCATCAGACGTGCTGTCGATGCCGTCACCTATGCGCGCACTTTCGTGGACGATGTGGAGTTCAGCTGCGAAGATGCGGGACGTTCGGACATCGGTTTCATGAAAGAGATCTCCGATGCCGTCATCGAAGCGGGTGCCACCACAATCAACCTGCCCGACACCGTGGGCTTCAGACTCCCTTTCGAGATCGGTGCAATGGTCAAGGAGATGAGTGAATACACCAGAGGTAGAGCTATCATCTCCGTACACAACCACAACGATTTGGGTCTTGGTGTCGCCAACTCGCTTGAAGCGGTGATGAACGGTGCAAGACAGGTGGAGTGTACCATCAACGGGCTTGGCGAGCGTGCGGGAAATGCCGCGCTTGAAGAGATCGTGATGGCATTGAAGGTCAGAAACGATGTCTTTGGTGATTTCACCACCAACATCAACACCAAAGAGATCTACCCTACCAGCAGACTCATCGCCACCATCACCGGTATCGAGCCGCAACCCAACAAGGCCATTGTCGGCAAGAACGCCTTTGCGCACGAGAGCGGTATCCACCAAGATGGCGTACTCAAGCACAAGGAGACTTACGAGATCATCCGCCCTGAAGATATCGGACTTGATCTGAGCGACACGCTCGTACTTGGCAAACACTCCGGACGCGCTGCGTTCAAGGACAAACTTGCCAAGCTTGGATTCACCCTCGATGACGAGGCGCTCAACCGTGCCTTTGAACGCTTCAAGGTCTTGGCCGACCGCAAAAAAGAGATCTACGATGACGACATTAGAGCGCTCGTCACAAATGAGATGACCAAAGCGACACAGATCTTCGAGATCGTTTCGCTTCAGCTGATGGATTGCAGCGAGGGGGTCCCAAGCGCCGCTGTCAAGATAAAGACTGAAGAGGGAGAGATCATGGATGCCAGCATCGGCGGCGGTACCATCGATGCGGTATTCAAGGCAATCGACCGCATCACCGGCTACACGGGAAGGCTTGACGAGTACCGTGTCAAATCGGTCTCAGAGGGAAAAGATGCCCTTGCCAACGTCACTGTCAAGGTCAGTTTCAATGACGAGCCCGCCGTCATAGGCCACGGCCTGCATATCGATACGATGCTTGCCAGTGCCAGGGCATATATTGGGGCACTCAACAGTTACCTGAGTATGGAAGGGAAGTTGAAAGAGAGACCGCATAAGGTGATATTGTAGTTATTGGTTATTGGTTATTGGTTATTGGTTATTTTGACAGAAGTTTCTTTCTGTTCTCCTTTCCCAATACACCAATGACCAATATACCAATATAC
>JALWLU010000165.1 GCA_026996325.1 Sulfurovum sp. | reverse complement strand
GATCAGCTTTGAACGGGAGATACCGCTCTATCTGCACGATATCGACCTGACCAAGGAGGAGTACTTCATAGGCTTCTTTCTGACAGGTGCCTATCAGGAGGTGCTTGGTATGAAACACAACCTCTTTACCCATCCGACAGAGGTTGTCATCAATTTTGACAAAAATGGAGACTACCGCATTGAGCACCTGATAGAGGCACAAAACCTCATGGATGTACTGGAAGACCTCGACTACGACACCGGGCTGATCGACAAGGCACTTAAACACAAAATCGAGGAGTCTACCAAGATCACCGCAGAAGAGAAACGGGAACTTCTTGGAAAAATTTACCTCTATTTAAGTGAAAACAGTTATCTTAAGACCATTCAGGCACTGAGTGAAAAGGAACAAGGAGGATACACGTGAATCTTTTTCAGCTGATCAAAGAGGATTTTGCAAACGTCAAACGCAATGACCCCGCTTTGCATTCCACTTTTGAACTTTTTTTCAACTACCCGGGGCTTTGGGCACTGCTCTTTCACCGCATTGCCCACTGGTTCTATAATAAGGGACTGCGCTTTATCCCACGACTCATCTCGGCACTGGGGATGTTCCTGACCATGATCGACATCCATCCGGCCGCAAAATTCGGTAGGCGTGTATTCATAGACCATGGAGTAGGTGTTGTTATTGGAGAAACTGCGATTATAGGTGACGATGTTCTTATCTATCAGCAGGTCACTCTTGGCGGGGTCAGTACCGACAAAGGCAAACGCCACCCTACCATCGGAAACAATGTCGTCATTGGCGCAGGCTCAAAGGTACTGGGAAACATCACCATCGGAGAAAATTCCAAAGTCGGTGCCAACTCTGTCGTAGTCAAGGATGTCCCCCCAAATTCTACTGCTATCGGTATTCCTGCACGGGTACTCAAGCGAGGCTACGACAAAACACCGCTGAGTCACAACAAAATCCCCGATGTCAACAAAGAGCTTTTCGAGTATCTTCTGCGACGCATCGAAGTCCTTGAGGACGCACTGCCAAAAACAAAAAGAGAGAAGATCAAAGAGAAAGACCACACCCTTGATGAGATCTATGACAACTTCCTGCACTCCATGGACTAAAAAGAAACACATATATCTGTGATCTGGGATATCCCGCACTCTTTCGCAGCTCCCTTTAGTGAGTCATCAAACAGTTTTTGTTATAATTTGCATTATTTTACACTAAGGGATTTTTATGCTGCTTTCAGACCGCATACAGACACTCTCACCTTCTCTGACCATTGCCATCTCCTCACTTGCAAGAGAGCTCAAAGCAGAAGGGAAGGATATCCTCTCATTTTCAGCAGGCGAACCGGATTTCGGTACACCACAGCGTATCAAAGAGGAGGCGATCAAAGCAATCAATGAAGGCTTTACACAATATACAGCCGTACCGGGTATTCCTGAACTGCTCAATGCTGTTGCAACGAAACTCAAGCGAGATAACAATCTGACGTATGATCCTTCTGACATCATTGTAAGCAATGGTGCAAAGCAGTCACTGTTCAACCTCTTTCAGGCCACCATCAACCCTGGAGATGAAGTCATCATTCCGGCACCATACTGGGTCACCTATCCGGAGCTCGTGAAGTATGCCGGAGGTATACCCGTTATCATTCAGACCAATGATATCAGCCGGTTCAAGATCACTGCAGAACAGCTCAAAGCCGCCATCACACCAAAAACAAAGATGCTCATCCTCACCTCACCATCCAATCCTACCGGATCGGTCTATACCAAAGAGGAGCTTGAAGCGCTTGCCGAAGTACTCAAAGGCACCGATATTCTTGTTGCCAGCGATGAGATGTATGAAAAACTGGTTTACGGTGTTAATTTTACCGCTGCAGCAAGCATCAGCGATGACATGTATCAGCGTACCATCACCATCAACGGACTGAGCAAATCAGTGGCAATGACTGGATGGCGTTTTGGCTACCTTGCCTCGCCCAAAAAAGAACTCATAGCCGCCATGAACAAACTGCAGAGCCAAAGTACTTCCAACATCAATTCCATCACCCAGAAAGCCGCTATCCCGGCACTTCTTGGAGAGGTAGATAATGAAATAGAAGCTATGCGAAAGGCCTTCGAGGCACGTGCAAAAGAGGCTGTCACACTCTTCAATGATATAGACGGACTCTCTGTCGTAGCACCCCAAGGCGCATTCTATCTCTTTGTCAACACCAAAGCGATCTCCAACGACTCCATAGCATTCTGTAAAGAGCTATTGCAGGAGACCGGTGTAGCAGTCGTGCCGGGCATCGGTTTTGGAAGCGAAGGCTATTTCAGGTTCTCTTTCGCTACCGATATCATCACCATACGTGAAGGGATCAGACGTATAGAAAAGTTTGTGACAGGTCTAAAAAAACCCTGATCACTCTTCAATATAGTTTTTAAGTTTTCTTCCCACTTTGGGGTGTTTGAGTTTCTTGATAGCAGATGACTCTATCTGTCTTACTCTTTCACGGGTGACGTTGAGCTCTTTGCCGCTCTGTTCGAGGGTTCTGTCACTTTCGT
>JALWLU010000164.1 GCA_026996325.1 Sulfurovum sp. | reverse complement strand
GTTTTCATCTTCCTGTCGGTATGGAAGAGAAGGTGGAGGTCGATGCCGTGATGCCAGAGATGAAACTGTTCGATATCTACTGGAAAGGTGACAAGGTGCTCGTCATGCTGCAGCAGAAAGGGAAAGAGCCTGTCAGCTTTATGGTGCAGGGTATAACTAAACCTAAGCCCAAAAAGCCAAAACCAAAAAAAACTAAGCTTAAAAAGCCTGCCAAACCAAATAGAACAGCTGAACGCAACGCCACAAAACTTTCGCAGCCTGGTAACGGTGCTCCTCTCCCTCCCTCCTTTTAGTATCGCAGTGTGAGTAAGGTGATTGGCTTTTCCTTTTCGCTACAATAATCCCATACGCAATACACCAATGTAAGGATACAACGATGCCTGAAGTGTACGAAAAACTGGGACTTTTCTATCTGGGAAAAGATGTAGAGAAGCAGACACAGCAGCCAACTGAGATCTTGACACTGCTGAAGAACAAGAACTTCACCACCCATGCTGCGATCATTGGAATGACCGGTTCGGGGAAGACCGGACTGGGAGTCTCCCTTATTGAGGAGGCGGCCATCGACAACATTCCCGCCATTGTCATAGACCCCAAGGGTGATATGGGGAACCTCTGTCTGACAGACCCGGAGTTCTCCGCCAAGACCTTCGAGCCGTGGGTGCGTGACGAAGCGGAAGGAAAAGGAGAGGAGTCTGCCCTCTATGCGCAGAAGGTAGCGAAAATGTGGAAGGAGGGGATAGAGAGCTGGCAGCAGAGCGGTGAGCGCGTGGCACGCTTTGCCGGCGTAGAGAAGACCATCTACACACCGGGAAGCTCCGCCGGTGTATCGGTGAACATCCTCTCTTCGCTTGGCAAGCCGCCTGCGGAAATTATGGAAGATAGCGATACGCTGGCCTCCTACCTCAAAAGTGCTGCTTCCAGCCTGTTGGCACTCATCGGCGAAGATGCCGATTCGTTCGATACTCCCGAATATATTCTCATTGCACAGATACTGATGCACGCCTGGACCTCCGATGAGGAGATGGACATCGCAAAGATCATCGGGCAGATCATCAAGCCGCCGTTCAAGAAGATCGGTGTACTGCCGCTGGAGGACTTCTTCCCTCAAAAGAAGCGCTTTGCTTTGGCGACGAAGTTCAACGCGCTACTGGCAAGTCCAAGCTTCTCCTCCTGGCTGGAGGGTGAAGAGCTCGATATCCAGAGCCTGCTCTACAACGAGAACGGCAAGGCGAAGATCGCCATCTTCTCTATCGCCCACCTCAACGACCAGGAGAGGATGTTCTTCGTGACACTGCTGCTGAATCGCTACATCGCATGGATGCGGCGCCAAAGCGGTACTTCGAGGCTCAAGACACTGCTCTATATGGATGAGATCTTCGGCTTCTTCCCGCCAAGCAAGAACCCGCCGAGCAAAGAGCCGATGCTGCTGCTGCTCAAGCAGGCGCGTGCGTTCGGTGTAGGCGTGGTGCTCAGTACGCAAAACCCGGTCGACCTGGACTACAAAGGCCTTGCCAACATCGGCACCTGGTTTATCGGACGGCTGCAGACATCGCAGGATATCGAACGGGTCATCGATGGACTTGGCGGAAAGATAGGCTCCAGTTACGGCAAGGGTGAGATCAAAACACTGCTTTCAAACCTGCAGAAGCGAACCTTCTTTCTCAAAAGCGCACATCTGAATGACATCAGGCTCTTTGCGACACGCTGGGTACTGAGTTACCTCAAGGGACCGCTTAAAAAAGGCGAGATTGCCGCCCTGATGGAGCAAAAGAAGAGAGCACGGCAAAGCGGGGCAGAGGTATCGTCAGAAGTGAAAAGAACGTCGGCTACCCAGACCTACCAGCAGATAGACAGCTCCATTATCCAGTACTTCGAACCCGATCCTAGTGGACAAAACGACTATTACCCGACACTGGGAGCGAAAGCGACCGTACACTTCTTCAACCAGAGCAGAGGTATAGACGAGGAGAAATCTTTGCTGCTTTCGTTGCCGGTAGAGGCTTCGCTTTCGCGCATTGACTGGGAGGAGGCCCAGGAGGAGACGGTCGATTTCGAGCGTTTCCCCCGAACGGTACCGACCAATGCGCACTTTGCACCACTGCCTGAAGTGATACTCTCCGACAAGAGTTTGCGCAAAGCGATACGTGAGCTCAAAGACCATCTCTATCAGAGCGAGGCGCTGCAGATGTGGCGGTGCAAGAGTCCAAAGCTGGAGTCGAAAGTGGGGGAGAGCCGGGCGGATTTCATGGTGCGGCTGCAGGACATGCTCGAGGAGCAGAAGGAGGAGGCCATAGAGAAGCTCAAAGAGCGCTATGGCAAAAAGGAGAAGACGCTTATGGAGCGCCTGGAGCGTGCCAAAGCGCGTGTGGAAAAAGAGGAGGCGGATGCTACCAGCAGCATCATCGAAGCAGGCATATCGGTGCTGGGCGCACTCTTTGGCAAGACCAGTGTCAGCAAGGTGGGCAGGGCCGTCAACAAAGGCGGGCGCATTCTCAAAGAGCGCGGAGAGATGAGCCGTGCACAGCAGCGTGTCGCAGACA
>JALWLU010000163.1 GCA_026996325.1 Sulfurovum sp. | reverse complement strand
ATCAGAAAAATCTTTTAAAGAGCTATCTTTAAAAGAAAAAGATTTAGAAGAATTTTTAAGAGTTAATATTGATACTGTATTTGACAATGAAACTTTACTTGTAATCGGTCATCAAGTATTAGATAGTCAAAATGGAAGAAGTGATTTAATTGCAATAGATTCTGACGGTAATTTAGTTTTAATTGAAATTAAAAGAGATAAAGAAGATTCACATGCAAGAAAAGAACCTCTTGAACTACAAGCAATAAGATATGCAGCTAGTCTTGCAATGATAAAAACTCCAGATGAATTGGTTGATAAGATATATCAGCATTACATTGAAAAATTTGAATCAATTTCAAAATCTGAATTAACATCAAATGAAAGAGCGAAAAGAAATTTAGATTCATTTTTAAAAGAAAATAATGCAATAAATACATTCAATAAGAAACAAAGAATTGTTTTAATAGCATCATCTTTTGATGAATATACATTATCTGCGGTATCTTGGCTAATTGCAAACAAAGTTGACATAAGTTGTCATAGTCTTACACCAATCCAAATAGAAGATGATTATTTTATAGAAGTAACTAAAATATTACCTCCATTGAAACTTGAAGACTACTACACAAACATTAAGTCTAAAAATTCAAAATCTGAGAATAAAACTAAATCAAACATAACAAGAACAACCCTGCCTAATATGAGTAAACTTTTTGAGTGGGGAATTTTGAAAAAAGGTGATAAGATTAAAATCAAAGGATATGATGATTCAATAGCCACTGTCATAGATTCGAAAAAAGTTCTTGTGAATAATACTGAACTCAAATATAACGAATGGGGTCAAAACACTACAGGTTGGTCTAGTATTAATATTTATGCTTGGACAATTTTAATAAATGAAGATAAAACATTAGATGAGTTAAGACGTGAAAAAATGGAAGCTCTTGAAAATGAGTCATAACAAATCATTGGAGAAAAATATTTAACTCGTTCCCATGCTCTCGCGTGGGAACGCATACCTAAACCTTGCATATAAAAACTTCCACTCCAACAACAGAACACCTATACACACTCCCACGCAGAGCATGGGAGCGAGAGGGAAAACCATCACAGCTCACAAAGTGATCATATGGACTCCAATCCAAAACATGAAAGCAATAGGAAAATGCTTGACAATACGCTACAACTACACTACAATTGTATCTACAAAAAGTGTAAAGGTTTATCATTATGAAGCAGGCAATCAATATTAGACTGGAAAAAGATACTTTGGAAACGCTTGATGAGTATGCTGCCGAACTTGACAAGACAAGGACAAGTCTTATTGAAAAAGCGATCGAACTCTATTTTGACAGACTGGATGAGATGGTTGCCGATAAAAGGATAGACAATCTAAAATCGGGAAAGAGTACGTTGGTACCTTTGGAAGAAGTATTTAAAAAAGCCGGCATTGATGTATAAAATAGCATTTGAAAAAAATGCAGAGAAAGAGTTTTTGAAGTTAGACCCTGAAGCACAAAAAATTGTCTCTTCAAAGATTTTGGATCTGCGAGACGGCAACTTTTCCAACGACAAACCGCTTAAAGGAAAACACAAAGGCAAATTCAGGAAAAGAGCCGGGAATTACTGGATCATTTATCTAAAAGAGAACGACTATCTGCTTATTTCAGTTATTAGAATTGCACACAGAAAAGAGGTGTATTAACTCGTTTCCACGCAGAGCATGGGAGCGAGAGGTAGTAATTGTCATCTTGCATTTAATCTTGACAAAACTCTTAAATAACAATAAAATACATTGTATATATAAAATATAGGAACGGGTGTGTTCAAGACCAAATCAATAAGATATAGCCTTGAGAAAAACGAGATACTCAAAGCAAGTAGAGGTATCTCATTTGAAGATGTGATCTTGGCGCTTGAAGAGGGGTATTTGTTGGATGACATAGAGCACCCAAACAAAGAGAAATATCCTAATCAGAATATCTTCATTATATTGGTTGTTGTCAAAGATTATGTCTATCTTGTGCCGTATGTAGAAGATGAAACTTCTATATTTTTGAAAACCATCATACCATCAAGAAAAATGAATAAAAAATACAACAAAAAGGAGTCAAAATGAAAGAGTTGGACAAATATGAAGCTGACATCCTTCAAAGTGTTGAAAATGAAGAGTGGCAGAGTCGGGGAAATATTGATGAGAGAATCAAAGAGCTGCAGTCTTATATAAAGCATCAAAAGAAAAAAGCCATCTCTATAAGAGTATCAGAAAATGATATCTATGAGCTCAAGAAAAAAGCACTGGAAAGCGGTGTGCCTTATCAGAATATCATTCAGATGCTCATACATCAGTTTGCATCTAATAAAATAAAGTTAAGTATATAAAACAATAAAATACCCATATACACTCCCATGCAGAGCATGGGAGCGAGAGAATAACCGAAATCTCTATCTCCCTCTTCTTACCATCGAAAACACTCCCAGCCCTGCCGCCGATACGAGGATGATGGAGGCACCCGAAGTAAGGTTGTAAGTGTAGGAGAGCCAGAGGCCCAAAAGGGTGAAGAGTGTGGCGACGAAGCCTGAGATGAGCATCATCTGCCACAGGGAGTTGGAGAGCTTTTCGGCGATGTAGACGGGGATGGTCAGCATCGCGATGACAAGGATGAGCCCCACGACCTTGATGGCAATGACGACGGTCAGGGCTGAGAGTATTAGAATGAGCGTATAGAAGAAGCGGACATTGACACCCCGCAAAGCAGCATATTCGCTGTCGTAGGAGACGGCGAGGATCTGCCGGTACCAAAGCGATACCGCAGCGACAATGAGTACCAGCAGTCCGCCCATGAAGTAGAGGTCCTGCGTACCTACTGCCAAAATAGAGCCAAAGAGGTAGCTCATCAGGTCTACATTGTAGCCCGGTGTCAGGTCGATAAAGACGATACCGATGGCCATACCCACCGCCCAGATGAGCCCGATGAAAGTATCGATACGGTTGCGTCTGTTGAGTGTCAAGTTGGCTACCAGAAGGGCAGAGAAGATTGAAAAGAGTGAAGCACCAAGGAAGATGGGAAAACCGAAATAGAGTGCCATGCCGATGCCCCCATAGGAGGCGTGTGCGATGCCGCCTGCAAGAAAGACCATGCGGTTGACAACGATAAGCGAGCCGATGATGCCCGCTGCGATGGAGACCAAAACCCCTGCTATGAGTGCGTGCTGTACAAAGGTAAACTGCAGTGCTTCTATCATTTTTTCTCCCTCCATACGGCATTGGTCTCCTGGGCGCAGGTGTTACAGCTTTCAGCACCCAGCAGCTGCAGCAGCTCGACCTCACAGAAGTGTTCATCCTCTCCGTGGGTATGGAAGACGGCACTCTTGTCGCTGATGTCGTGGAAAGCAAGGTGTCTGTTGACGTAGGCTGCCTTGTTGGCGTACTCGAGGATGACGGAGATATCGTGGCTTACGACGATGACGGTGATCTGCTCGTTGAGCTTTTTGAGCAGACTGTAGATCTCCTTTTGTCCCTTGGTGTCGATGCTGGAGGTGGGTTCATCGAGAATGAGTATCTTTGGGTGGGCACAGAGCGCTCTTGCAATCATCACACGCTGGCGCTGGCCGCCTGAGAGATCGCCGATACGTACATTTGCATACTCTTCCATACCCACCTGTGCAAGCGCACCTTTGGCGCAGGCAATTTCGTCTTTGCCGTAGCCAAACAGTGGGCGCTTTTCGCCGATGTGACCCATAAGCACCACCTCGATGACCTTGATGGGGAAGTCGGTGTTTACATTGGTGTTCTGCGGTACGTAGCCGATATTGGAGAGCTGGTTTTTCGGGCTGTCGCCAAAGACCTTTATGGTACCGCTTTTTGGCGTAAGCTGCCCCAGGATGAGCTTGAGCAGTGTCGACTTGCCGCCGCCGTTGGGGCCGATGATGGCAAGGAAGTCGAGGGGCTCGACAGTGAGATTTATATTTTCTAATATTATGTCTTTGTCGTAGGCAAAAGAGAGGTTGTCTATCTCGATGACATCCATATCAGCGTACTCCTGCGATCGCCTTGGCGATGCGTATGAGGTTCTCCGACCAGTCCGCTGCCAGCGGTGATACTTTGATGACAGGAATGTTGAGTTCATTAGCGATGATCTTCGCACTGGCATCGGAGAACTCCGGCTGTGTGAAGATGGCCTGCACCTTTGCCTGGCGCGCCTTTTTGATGAGGGCGATCAACTCTCTTGGTTTTGGCTTCTTGCCCTCAACCTCTACTGGCAGCTGTACCAGCCCATAAGCATTGGCGAAGTATCCCCATGAGGGGTGAAAGACCATGAAGGCACTGCCTTTGGGTACGGTAGAGAGGATCTTTCGGTTGGTTGCATCCGTCTGTCTGACCTTGGCAAGGAACACATCGAGGTTGGCTTTGTAGAATTCGGCGTTGGTGCTGTCCTGGGCAATGAGCGCATCACAGATGTGTCGTGCAATCACTGTGACATTTTTTGGGTCTGTCCAGATGTGCGGGTCCATCTCACCGTGGTGGTGTACATCTGCCTCATGGTCGCTGTCATGCTCCTCATGCGCTTCTTCCTTCATGGGAAGTTTGGCAATGCCCTGTGACAGGTCGATGACTTGCATCTTGGGGTTGAGGTCTCTGAAGCGGGGCAGCCATGCATTTTCAAACTCCACACCGATGGCGAAGTAGAGCTGCGCATTGGCAACGGCTCTCATCTGTGAGGGTTTTGGCTCGTAGGTGTGCGGAGAGCTACCGGGGGCTACCATGACGGTGACATCGACTCTCTCCTTGCCTATAGCTTTGACGAAGGTCGCTTCGGGGACGATGCTGACAACGGTCTTAATATTTGCCAATATAAAACTGCTTAGTACGATAAATAAAGGGAGTATTCTTTTCATAGGGGGAATTATAGCGAAATTTGGCGCATTTGGGCAGAGTGCCTATTGCAGCGGGATGTAGGCGTACCCTGCGTTCTGGTAGCGCACCAGCGCCTCTGTTTTGTTGAAAGCCGGTCTGATGAAGGGGTAGAGTGTTTTTTTATCGATCTTTCTGTGCTGCATTCCCATACCACACATTTCGATGACAGCGATGCTGCTGAAGGCTTCAAGCATTTTGGTGCGTGTCCGCTGCGTTTCTCTTAACGCTTTTTCATTGGCATAGGGAGAGTCAGCAAGATCTTTAATGAAAAGGCGGTATGCCTCTCCCGAGACGACGACGGCTACTTCAAGAGTATCGCCTTTTGCTGCATAGTAGGCTTTGAGCTTTTGGGTGTTGGCGACCAGCTTTTTGGCGACTACCGCTTCCGAGCCGGTGGTGAGGTCGTAGACGACTTTGTAGGTTTTGGCAAAGAGGCTTCCGCCAAGCAGAAGGATAAGAAGGAAGATACGCAGCATAAAAGGCTCCTTTGAAGCGTAAGAGAGTTCATTATTCTATCATAAAACCGCATACCTGTGTTATAATCGCGGCATGACACACGAAGAGAAGATAGCCAAGGCCAAAGCCAAACTGATGCTCGAGCACCCCTACATCGGCTCTGTAGCCACGGTGCTGCAGATGAACCCCGACGGCAACGCGCTGACATTCGGCAGTGACGGTACGAAGCTGACCTATAACGAAGAGTACATCGAAAGAGCGCCGCTCGATGAGATCGAGTTCGCACTTGCCAACGGTGCGATGCACGCACTGCTTAAGCACCATGAGCGTATAGAGCAGCGGGTAGGGCGCATCTGGCAGGCAGCCACCGATCTGGCGGTAAACAGTATGCTGGTAAAGAACGACTTTACGCTTCCTCCCTACGCCTACTACGACGAGCGCTTCGAGAATATGTACGCCGAAGAGATCTACGACATTCTCAAAGACGAGATGATCTATAACCAGACGCTTGATGAGAGCGAAGCCCCGACCCCTGATGATGTGCCGCAGCAGGAGGGAGATGGGGAGAGCAAAGAGCAGCAGACACAAACGCAGAACGATACGCCGACGGAGCCTCCGCAAAGACCGGAGCAGGCCGCCGAAATGCCGCAGCCGCTTTCGGCAGAGGAAGAGACACTTACTGATGAAGCGCTTTCCGCACTGCAGGAGGAGCTTGCGGAGTATTTCGAACAGATATTCCAGAAATTCAAACGCCAAGGGGAGCTTCCGCAGGGGCTTGAGTTTGTCGTACCGGCATATTTTTCGCACAAGATCCACTGGCGCGAGCTGCTCTACCGCTACATTGCCGAGTTTGCCAAAAGCACCTACAGCTTCATGCCGCCAAACCCCAAGTATCTCTACCGAGGCATATGCCTGCCCAGCCTCAGCTCGGACCTGCTGCGTATTGTCATCGCCGTCGATACCTCGGGATCTGTTGATGAAGAGCTGCTTGGGACGTTTCTTGGAGAAGTGGACGGCATTATGCAGAGCTACGGCAACTACGAGATAGACCTCATTACCGCCGATGCGAAGGTGCAGAGCCATAAGGTGTTTCTTCCCGGGGAAGCGCTTGAATACAGTGTTAAAGGAGGAGGGGGGACTGATTTCAGGCCGGTATTCGAACATATCGAGCGTGAAGTGAGTTACCCTACGCTGCTGCTCTACTTTACCGACGGTATGGGAACCTTTCCCGATGAAGCACCCGGGTACGATGTGATGTGGGTGATGCCCGAAGCCAAAGAGGTGCCCTTTGGAGAGGTATTGACACTCGATTAGGCACTGATGTGCATACTCCGGTCATTGACCTCTATGCGGTTTTTGCCTTTGAGCTTTGCCAGAAGAAGCGCTTCGTCCGCACGGCTGACAAGTGAGCTGAGGGTATCGTCCGTATCGATGCTTGCAAGACCGAAGGATGCGGTACGCTCTCCGATGGTCGGGCAGTCTATATCCCGAAACGAGGTTTGAAATCGTTCTACAAGCGCTTTGGCCTCATTCAGAGAGAGCCCCGGGAGCATGATGAGAAACTCCTCCCCGCCCCAGCGACCGATGATCCCCTGCTGTTTGAAGAATGCCATCATATGTTTTGAGATCATCTTGAGGTATCTGTCCCCGACAGTATGTCCAAAGGTATCGTTGACATCTTTGAAGTCGTCGAGGTCTATCAGAGCGATGGAAAAAGGGGTGTTGTACTGCAGGAACTTCTGGTGTTCGAAGAGAAAGACCTCCTCCATACGTGCACGGTTGTACAATCCGGTTAAAGGATCGGTGAAAGCCTTTTTCCTTAGTATTTCGCGTTCTCTTCGAAGTTGCCTGTTTTCATACAGCAGCGCAGAGATGTCACTTCTTCTCTCTTGTGTACTTGCCGGATCGAGTGAGGGAATGGAATACCCTTCATCGATGACATTGCGTATGATATCGCTTTCGAGTTTGGCACGAAGCCTGCGCATCAGGGTACGCAGTGCTTCCATACTCATCTCCTTGTTGTCGTAAATCTCACTGGCGATCATTTTGTAGGTTACCGTCTCTCCCATATGCTCAAGCAGCAGCGTAAGCAGTTTTTTCTCCTTTTTTGTCAGCACCTCCTCCTGAGAGTGGAGTTTGACCTTGGAGAGAAGATCGGTTTTGGGAGGCTTGATGCGGTTGATCTTTGCACGCAGCTCGGTGATGTGAAACGGCTTTTTTAGGTAGTCGACACACCCGATGCCGTATGCGTTCTCGATCGACTCCAGATCGGTGTTGGAGCTGATGATCATTACCTGCGCATCGCTTTTGGTTTCCATGATCTTCCCAAGCAGTTGCAAACCTGTGATATGCGGTACGTTGATATCGAGAATGTAGAGACCATAGGAGCCCGGAAGTGCTTCAAGCACCGCTTTGCCGTCTGTAAAGACAGCAACCTCATGACGGTCGAGTTCGAGCACTTTCCTGATCGCCTTGTTCAGTGCAATATCATCTTCAAGCAAAAGAATTTTCATAGTAATCATTATACTACATCCGTATGACACTGGTGTGACATTTGTAAAAAAGTGAAAAAATTTGGTGTAATGGATAGTTTTGTGGTGATTTTTTACACACTAAAGCCGCCAGTCAATGGAAAAATAGAGACTTCTGCCCTCTGCGGGAAAACCGTACTGCCACTCATAGTCGCTGTCCAAAAGGTTTTTTGCCCCAATACGTGCGGTGAGGGTATCGCTGTAGCGGTACTGTAGCGAATACCCACGTAGGCAAAGCGTCCGTAGAGTGAGAGTGAGGGGGTGAGGGGCACTGTATCCTCAAGTGTCAGCTGATGGGTCGGTACGAACTCCAAAGGCGTACCATCGTCCTCTTTGGCATGTGCATAGGCGTATGAGAAGGCAATATGCTGACCTTTGAAACGGTTGCTCTTGAATCGCAGTTCTACCCCGTAGTGGGTGGCTTTATCGTGGTTGGTGACATACTGGTTATCTTTGACGATAAGATCGTTGAGCTGGTAGTGGTAGAGTGAGAGACTAATGCGGCTTTTGGCATCGAGTATGCCGCTATATGAAAGTGTCAGTTGTCTGCTCTCTTCGGGTTTTAGAGATGGGTCCACTTTGTGCCATGGAAAGAGTGAGAACATCTCACGCATTGAGGGCATACGGTGTTTGAGTGCTGCTCCCAGGTCGATCTGCCAGTGCAGCTGTCTGTAACCCAGTGTTGCTTGGACATTCCAGGCACTTTTTCGGTTTGGCATGGTGTTGTCGGTTAGATCGGTAGCATGTTTTGGGTCAAGCATAACATGCTCGATCGCACTGTCGAATTGCCAATGGGGAGAGAGGTCAAGATGATAGTTGTAGGCTGCACGGAGGGTGTCGGCACGAAAAAATGCGTTCTCCAATTTTTCTCCTCCACTGCGTTCATGATCGTTACGCTCGTACTGTAACGTAACGGTATGTATGCTCTTTTCGGCATGCAAAGAAACTTTGGCAATGGCACCGTAGCGATGGTCGTTGTAGAGGACACTCGGCCATTTGGAAAGGTAGGTGGCATCGTTATAGATATCGAAGATATCCTCATAGTGGTCCATATAGGTGCGCAGTGTCACACTCACACCTTCATCGGTATAGTCTCCGTAGAGGTAGAAGCTGTCAAGCGACTTGTCATTGATGCGTCTGTATGCGTTCCATACCGGCGGTGTACTCTCATCGGCATGAACATTGTGGGGCATGCCAAACTCGGCTCGGGTGGAGGCCACTTTGATGCCGATGTGGGTTGTATCACTTGGAAACCAGCCTGCCTTGAGGGAGACGTTGGCCTGGTACTTGTCGCTGTTTTCGCGTTTGGTACCAGGCTGCAGGCTGTTTTTGGGGTAGTCGTCCGAAATGCGAAATGTGTTGCGGTCATAAAGTGCCGCATTTGCCTGGAGGTAAAATCTCTCCTGCATCGTTCCGGCAGAAGTATGTACAAAACGATCATTGGTAGAAGCGGTTGCAAAGAGTGTGGCATCAAACGCTTTCTGGGGCAGAGGAGAGATGATGGAAACTTCTCCTCCCGTGGCCGAGACCCCAAGCTCTCCCGGAGTGCTGCCATCGTTTAGTACAAGTGTCGCCAGTGTCATTACGAATTTTGGGTCGACAAAGCCGTTTGGCGTACGGTAGAGAGGGATGCCGTTTTCGAAATATTCTGTGGCAAGGAAGTCCATTCCCCTGAAAGAGAGTGCCCACTCTCCTTTGTTGTCGATGGTCCTGGAGAAGGAGACATCGTTCTCAAGGCGCTGCTGGAGTGTCTTGGCGTCCTGTTCTTTTGCCTTTTGGGAAGAGAAGACGCGCATCTGTCCGGCAGCCTCGGAAGTCATATTCTGGTCGACATCGATGGGCTGCAGTGTGATGCTCTCTGCACCTGAAACGCTCAGCAGAAGAGGAAGTAGCAACAGACATTTTCTCATTCTGCCTCCTTGAAGATATAACTGAAGCGTGTGCCGTTCTTTGCATCGGAGTGAAGCTCTATGGTTATACCGTAGCGCTTTGCAATCTGTTTTACGATGTCCAGCCCCAGCCCGTAGCCGCCGACAGTGCGGTTCTCCCTGACATACTTTTCAAATATCTTTTCGGTATCCTCAATGGGCGTACCGGTGTTGTGAAAACTCAGTACATTCTCTTTGAGCGTTACTGTGATGGTGCTGCCCGGCGCACTGTATTTGAGTGCGTTTGAAAGGTTGTTGTCGATGAGGCGTACCATTTCGACATGGGAGATTTTCACACTCAGGTCGTTTTCGATCTGTGCGACTATCTGCTTGTCGTTGGTTTCGGCGATACGCTCGAAAAAGGTGATGCGCTCCTTGAGGACATCTGAAAGCGAAAGTCTCTCAACGGGGTATGTCAGCTCCGAGCGTGTCATAATGAAGTTCATCGCATCGTAGGAGGTCTGCAGGGTTCGGATGGCACTGTCGATCTCCTGGCTGTACTCATCCTCCCCCTTTTCGATGGTACGAAGCTCGTTGTTGAGGCTGATAACGCTAAGTGGTGTTTTGATCTCGTGCATGGCGCTCTGGACAAAAGCATCCTGTTCAGAGAGTTTCACTTCTTTTGAGCGGACCTTGTAGACAATGATGATACCAAGTACCCCAAAGAGAGTCAGCAGTGCCATTGCGATATTGAGATTCCTCAGTTCGTTATGGTAGGCTGTATCATCAAGTGTGACGGCATTGACAATGAGCATTTTACTGTCATGACTGCTGCGTGTAGCCATCAGAAGCATGCGGTAGGGGATACCGTTTGCGGTGTACTCCTTTGTCAAGAGCGTATGGTGCCCGAGCTCCTTGATCGTCTCCTCCCCTTCACGGTGTGCACGCTCTAGCGTCTGGATGTTCGGTTTTACATGTCTGTCGTCGTGTTTGAGGACAATTTCGTAGGTGAACTCATGATCGATGAATGCATAGATTTTCAGTAGGCTTATGGAGGGGTTCTTCTGGATGATCGTTTTGAGTTCCTCCAGTGCTTCACTGACATCATGGTAGCGGTAGCTTGTCTGCAGCAGCATTGCTTTTGGGTCTCCGTCTCTTTCTAAGTAGCTGTCTGTGTAGCTGAAAAAACTGTTGGTAGCTTTCTCCTGAATGGGTGCGGAGTATCCGATAGTTTGTTTTTTGAAATGCGCATCGAAGATCTCCTTTGCAAAGCTCAGGTCGAAACCTTTGTCGGCAGGGAAGGTTGTATTGCGAATGACAAGCTTCTTGTCTGCCAGATAGATGTCATAGGGGTGCCTTGTATCGTCGGCATTGATCTCTTTGTGAATCTTTTCAAGGGAGATATTGAGGTCGGCATTTTTAAGCAGCGACGCAACTTTTCGGTGTACTGCCAACGCGTTTTCTCTTTGTGTATCGTGCTCTCTCATCAGTTTGGCAACCATCTCATCTGTAACGGTCTTTATCTGATAGAAAAGAATTTGGGTGTCTTTTTCGTGGTTCTGTCGGATATACTCCCTGAGAAACCGATAACCGGCAAAATCGGCTGCCAGGAAGAGCAGTAGCAGTACAAAGATGAAGGTGGAGATGTTGAAAGATTTCATACTGTGCCGTTTTTTTTGATTTTATCGAAAGTTGGTTGAAGTATCGAGTTAACATCCGATTTAATATCTTTGGATATACTCCGATACAATAGAATGTCTCTGGGGCACCATCGGTTTCACTCGATAGCTCTGGCAGTCGCAAACGGCAAAGCCGCCCTAGCGGGTTGAGTGCTCCTTTGTCGCCATCGAGTGAAACCTTCGTAAGCTATGATTCAGACAATTCAATTTAGCATAGGATAATTATATGTTCGTACTGGAAAACACTGCCCAAAAACCCTCCTGTTTTGCACAGGCTTTCGCCATCGTGCTGCTACCAATGCTGCTGCTTGTTGCACTGGCGCTTGGCTATGCAGGTATCATACCGCTTCACGTGGAGATACACACGCTGGTCATCATCGCTTTTATCTTTGTTGTTTTTCTTCTCTTTGTGCGCCACAATGCCAACTACGCCGCCTGTCATATGCGTGGATCGTTCATTCAGATGGAGGAGAAGCTGCAAAAGGAGCTGCGAGCCAATGCGCTGACCATTATGGGCAAGACCAAGTCGACGCTGCATGTGAAAGACTTTATGGAGGAGTTCTATAAAGATATTAGAAACGACAACTTCGCAAGGGTTGCCCCCTCCGTATTTCCGATGCTGGGGATTTTGGGGACCTTCATTGCCATAGCTATGTCGATGCCCGACTTTACCGTCAAGGACCTCGATGCGCTCGACCAGGAGATCTCCATCCTGCTTTCAGGTATCGGCACGGCCTTTTACGCCTCCATCTACGGCATCGCGCTTTCACTGGTCTGGATCTACTTCGAGAAGCGGGGTGTGAGCAAGGTGGAGAAGAACCTCTACGATCTTGAGAAGCTCTACGAGAACCGTGTCTGGAAAAAGGCGGAGCTCATCAAGCACGAGCATATGCAGAGCGAGCTCAAGGACCAGGAGATCGTCCAAACGCTCAAAGAGACCTTCAATATGGACTTCATCAAGGAGCTCAACGACCAGTACCTCAAGAACTTCACGACCATTGTCTCCGATACGACCGACAGCTTCACGCAGATCACCAAAGGGATGCAGCAGATTTCAAGAGAGCTGCGCGATACGCTCGATCGTATCGAGAGCAGAGGCGAGAGTGTCAATGCGGTCGCTACTATCAAGGAGAATATCGAGGGCTTCAACGAAAATGCGAAGAATCTTCAGCGCTCCATGCAGCGTTTTGACGGCAGTGTGGACCGCACGTTCGAGAAGATCGATGCAGAGATTGGTGACGTGGTCGAAAAGCTTGCCACCTTCTCAAGAATACTCTCCGAGCAGAACCGGGAGATACTCAAGACCCTTGCCGCACTCAAAGAGAACAACAGAGCGGGTGAGTGATGTTCCGACGCAAAAGTACGGACGAGGGGAACAACTTCTGGATCTCCTATGCCGACCTGATGGCGGGACTGCTCTTTGTCTTCATCCTCCTCATCGGCGCCATTGTCTCCAAATCCATGATTCTCAAAAGTGACCTGCACAAAAAAGAGGAGAGACTCAGTCAGCTCTCCTCTACACTTCAGAGCCGCGAAAAGATGCTCGAATCCCTGAGTGCGGACCTGCAAAAGAACAAAGTACTGCTCAGTGAGCGCGAAAAAGACCTGCTAACAAAGAACCGTTCTCTCGATGCCCAGATGCAGACTATCAGGCTCAAAGAGGAGGAGATACAAAAACTCACACGCATGCTGCTTGAGGCCAATACCCAAAAAGACCGGTTGGCAGGCAAACTGGTCATCGTACAGAAGATGCTCAACGATACCAATGCTACTTTAAACAGACAGCTCAAGGAGTATAAAGGGAAGATTGTTGTGCTCTCCGGTGCGCTCAGTGATGCCAACAAAACCATCAAGGCAAATGAGGCACAGCTGCTCAAGCTTGCCAGTGCGCTCGATGAGAAACGGACAAAGTACGATGCGCTGCTTGAGAGGCTTCAGAGCCAGAAAGCAAAGATAAAATCGCTTACCGGTATTCGTCTGAAGGTTATCGCTGCGCTCAAAGAGGCACTGGGTGACAAGGTGCGTATCGACAGGAAGAGCGGGGCGCTCAAGCTGGCTTCCAACGTACTCTTCGACAAAGGGAGCGCCGTGCTCAAAGAGGATGCCAAAGGGGAGCTCAAGCGAGCATTCGAGGAGTATATAGGAACGCTGGTGACAAACCCTGCCATCAAACCCTACCTCGACAAAATCATCATCGAAGGGCACACCGACAGTGACGGCGGCTACCTCTACAACCTAGACCTCTCACAGCGGCGTGCCTTTGCGGTCATGCACTATCTGCTGACACTCGATATTGCCAAGAAGTACAATCTCAAACCGCTGCTGGTCGCTTCCGGACGCGCCTTTCTGGACCCTGTCAAGGTAAATGGTGTGGAGGACAAAGATGCCTCACGCCGTATCGAGATCAAGTTCAGGCTCAAAAACCGTGATGCAATGCATGAGATAGAGAAGGTGCTCGATGCGCAGTGAGTTCGAACCCAAACGCATTAGGGAAGCCAAAGAGACGCTTGGCCGGCAGCTTGAGCGTGTGGAGCAGATGCAGCGGATGCAAAAGGAGCAGCAAAAACAGAAGCGCAAGGCTGCCGATTCGCTATTTAGCCGCCTTTCGGCCCTTATGGGAAGGCTTTTTTAAGAGGGTTGTATTGTTCTCCTGTGCCGACTGCGCCTTTCGCCTTTTCTGATACTCCCTGAAGGCTCTGAGATTTTTCAGGTGTGTAGCATAGTCTGCAGCAAAGCTGTGGCTGCCGTCGGGTGTGAGCATAAAGAAGAGAAAGTCGCTGCGTGCGGGGAAGAGGGCGGCCTTGAGCGCCTCTATGGAAAAGGAGGCCAGCGGTGCGGGCGGCAGACCCTTGTACTTGTAGGTGTTGTAATAGGTTGAATCCTCTTTGATGCGCTCCGGCGTGACGATGCGGTGGGAGTAGTCACCGTAGTTGAGCGTGCCGTCCATCTGCAGTTTCATCCCTTTGTCGATGCGGTTGTAGATGACAGAGGAGATCAGCGGCATCTCTTCTTGTTTGTTGCTCTCTTTTTGGATGATGGATGCGATGATCATCAGCAGCTTGAAGGTGTAGGCATCAACGGGTTTGTCGAAGTAGCGTCTCTTGAAGGCATCAAACTGTGCGTTGGAACGTTCAAAGAGATAGTTCAGCGTGGCATTCTCATCTGCACTCCTTGCAAGTGTATAGGTACCTGCAAGAATCTCTCCCTCCGGGTAGCGTGCGTGTGAGTTGTATATTTTCCGAAGTTTTTCAAGGTCGAGTTTCACGTCGTTCGCCAGGCGGGAGAGAATCTCTTCGCGTGTCTCTCCAGGATAGATGACGATGTGCATTTCCGGAAGCGGGCTCTGGTTGAGTGCATGGTAGAAGTGCCATCGCCCCTCACGGGTATGGCCGATATGGTACCATCCTTTCAGCGGAAGCTGCTCTTTTGGGATGAGCCATGCATCAAATCGGGTCGTGCTGTAACCGTTCTTTTTGAGGGTGTTGAGTAGACTCTGCGTGCTATTAGCATCGAAGAAGAGTACTTTTTGACCCTCTCCGATGGGAAGCAGGAAGTTGTAGGCAAGTGCAAAGAGAAGCAGCACAAGCAGCCCTTCCAGAAGATGGATGAGGTGCTTGAACTGTCTGAGCATTTTACTTGGATTCTAAGAAATCTTTTTCCCAGAAGAAGTCGATCCACTCATCCGCTTCGTGCAGCCAGTAGTCGGGTTCGATACAGGAGCTTGGCTTGTAGAAGAGGGTGGTACTCTTGAAGATGATGTCCGGGTAGCGCTCCTGGAGTACGGTCAGCACCGCGCGCAGCGTCTGCCCGGAGTCTGCGATGTCATCCAGAATGAGCACTTTTTTCGCGCCGCCGAGCTCTGGCAGGTTGATGAGCTTGGGGTGTGAGCGCTTCACCTCTCCGTCGTAGAGAATGGAGTTGATAGTAAAGAGGTTGCGGTTGTCAGTCGCTTCGGCATAGGCCTGTGCCAGGGTGAGTCCGCCCCGTGCGATAGCAAGCAGGGTATCGGGTTCAAACTCTTTTGTTGCTTTGACAAGCGTTTTGACGTCGTTTACAAAAGCGGGGTAGTCGTAGTATTTGCCCATGGTACTCTCCTTTTAAACTTCTTCTCCACTGTAGTAGAACTCGTCAAGTCCCTCCAGAAATGCCAGCAGCAGTCCATCGGGACAGACCTTGAAGTTCTTGTGGTCCTCCTTGCGAAAGAGTGACTTGAGCTCCTGCTTTCCAAGCGGTGCATCGCCAAGGGAAAAGATGATCTCTGTCTCCATCTCTTTGAGCTCCAGCGCGATGCGCAGTTTTTTGAGAATGAGATTGTTGGTCAGGTCCACTGCCGCTTCCTCTGCAGGCTTTTTGGGAGACGGCCCGCGTTTGAGTGTGATGAGCCCGTCAAGAAAGACGCCAAGCTCTTCATAGCTGCAGGGCTCACCGGCGTTACCCAGTATCTCTTCGATTCGTGCTTTTGTGACAGGGTAGTTCTCTTTTTCATAGGCTTCGGCAATGATATCTGCATCGAGTTTGAGTGCCGCAGCGATACGCTGCATCACTTCGTTGGTAAATGCAGCCATTCTATTTGACGTCACACTTGGTTGCTGTGACGTTCGTGACAAAACCGATGCTCACATCGCTCCATGTCTTGCCCTTGTGAAGGTCGTAGCAGGCGCGGTTGATGCTTGCAAGTGCGGTACCGGCCGCAAAATCCATCAGATCAATATTCCCCTGTGCCTTGAAAACCTCTTTTTCATAGTGGTAGTCAAGGGTCGTATTGACCGTTTTGCCGTTCATCGTCAGCGCCACTTCAAGTTTCCCTGTGTAGGGTTTTCCTTTGGTGTGTGCATCGGGTGTCACAGAAAGAATCTTTCCGCTTATTTTGGGTGCTTTCATCTGTTTGAAGAAGAAAGTGACCAGCTTCCCGTCACGGACACTGTTGCCGGTATCGACCTTGGTAGTGTCGATGGCGACGGTGGCACCTTCAAAGAGCGCTTTGAAGTTCTTCCCCTCTTTGTGTGCGGGGGTGTAGGAGAGCGAGGGGAGCTTCCCTTTTACGCCGATCTTTTCGGGAGTTTTGTAGGCCTGCCAGACAATATCGACAGTGTCGTTCTGCACAAGTGTACAGCCGCCTTTTGCATAGAGCAGCGTTCCGGCCAAGAGCAGGGCGGCAGTCAGACTTCTTTTCATTACGGACTCCTTGGGCGAGATTTATTTCTTCGCGGCAGCCTCACTTAGGGCTTTCAGCGCGATGTGCATCTTGCTAATGATACCTAAACATTTCTTATCTTTGATATTGTGCTTGAGGCTCCAGTACTCCGGATTAGTGTAGGAGATGGTGGTCTTGCCCTCATAATCTGTCGTAAAGAGCATACGCAGCGGCAGGTCAAGCCCCATGGAGGGGTTGCACTCCATCAGTTGTGTGCCCATTTTGGGATCGCCAAAGAGGACGACCGTTTCGGGCTTGAGCTCCATGCCGGCCTTTTTTGCATTGGCGGCATGATCGATGGTGGCAAAGTGTGTCAGATGCTTTGCCTCAAGGATTTTCAGGAATTTGGCTACGGCAGTGGGTACATCGTTTTGTGAGGGAACGCTCTCCAAAAAGGCGCCTCTTTTGTTGTCGCAGCCTGTCAGCACCAGCAGCAGTGCAGCGGCAAGAAGGAATTTTCTCATAGGCTGTTCCTTATACGTTGAATCTGAAGTGCATCACATCGCCGTCCTGTACGATGTAATCCTTACCCTCAAGGCGCATTTTGCCCGCTTCTTTGGCTCCCTGTTCACCGCCATGGGCGATGAAGTCTTCGTAGCTGATGACCTCGGCGCGTATGAAGCCCTTCTCGAAGTCGTTGTGGATGACTGCAGCAGCTTTTGGAGCAGTCGTGCCCTGTCTGATGGTCCAGGCGCGCACCTCTTTGACACCGGCAGTGAAGTAGCTCATCAGTCCCAGCTTCTCGAACCCTTTGCGGATGATCTGCTCGAGCCCGCTCTCTTCGACACCGAGCGACTCGAGCATCTCCATCTTCTCCTCTTCGTCGAAGTCGACCATCTCCTCTTCGACTTTGGCGCAGAGCTTGATCACTTCACGGTTGCGCTCCTGTGCATAGGCTTTGAGTGCCTGAACGTACGCGTTGTCTTCGGCAAGACCCTCTTCATCGACATTGGCGCCGTAGATGATCTCCTTGTTGCTCAGAAGTCTGAGGTCTCTAAGCAGGGTGCTGAACCCTTCGTTGTCCCTGTCAGGGAAGGTAGAGGCGGGCTGTCCTGCTTCAAGGTGTTTCAGGAGCGCTTCTGCAACAGGCAACTGCAGTTTGGCTTCACGGTCGTTGCCCTTTGCCTTTTTCTGCATCGTGGTGATGCGCTTCTCAAGTGCCTCCATATCGGCAAGCAGCAGTTCGGTCTCGATGATCTCGATGTCGCGTACGGGATCGATGCAGCCCTCTACGTGGGTGATGTTCTCATCTTCGAAACATCTGACAATCTGCAGGATCACTTCGGTCTCACGGATGTTACTGAGAAACTTGTTCCCAAGCCCCTCGCCTTTGCTCGCACCCTTTACCAGTCCGGCGATGTCGACGAAGTCAAGCGTGGAGTGCTGGATGCGCTCGGGGTTTACGATCTTTGCAAGTTCGTCCAGTCGTTTGTCGGGTACGGGTACCACCGCCTTGTTGGGCTCTATGGTACAAAAGGGGTAGTTCGCGCTCTCGGCGTTCTGTGCCTTTGTCAGTGCGTTGAATGTGGTCGATTTTCCTACGTTGGGCAGTCCTACAAGTCCGATGCCAAGTCCCATGGTGATCCTTCAAAATTAAGTAGCGTGATTTTAGCGAAATCTTCGTGAAAAGGGGGTTAGAATCGTGTATAATACGCAAAAGCCTTTGGAGACATTTATGGAACACGCGCTCTATATTCTCATTACAACCATTACCATTGCCACCGTACTCAATGTCGTACTCAAGCGTTTCGAGATCCCGACGATCATCGGGTATGTCTTCGCGGGTTTTGCTATCACCTCCATTTTCGATTTCGTCAAGGAGTCTACCGACTTTCTGATGCACCTGGCGGAGTTTGGTATTGTCTTCCTGATGTTCACGATAGGGCTGGAGTTTTCCGTAGCGCACCTCAAAAGCATGAAGCGGGAAGTCTTTCTCTACGGCGGTTTACAGGTGGGAGTCACCGGACTCTTTTTTACCGCACTTGCCCACTGGCTCTTTGGCTTGGAGAGTACCGCTTCCATCGTCATCGGTTTTGCGCTTGCGCTCTCTTCAACGGCCATCGTGCTGAAGATTCTCAATGAGAACAACGAGATCCACTCCGGGTACGGCCGCCTGACCCTGGGCATTCTGCTCTTTCAGGATCTGGCGGTCATTCCCATCCTGCTGATGGTCTCCTTTTTCACCTCTTCGGACAAGTCGCTCTCGACAATGCTGCTGGAGACCGTCATTGGTGCAGCGGCCATTTTCGTGGTCCTTTTCGTACTCAGCAAATACTTCATCGAACGCTTTTTTGACTGGATCGTCTCGAGTGAATCGGAGGAGATATTCCTTGTAGCCGTACTGCTTGGGGTTCTTAGCGCCTCGGTATTCGCGCAGGCGGTCGGGTTCACCTATTCGCTGGGTGCCTTTTTGGCGGGTATGGTGCTCTCGGAGACAAAGTACCGCTACCGCATCGAAGCGGACCTGGTACCTTTTCGAGACATTTTGCTGGGTGTCTTCTTCGTTACCATCGGGATGCTCATTGACTGGCACGCCATTGTGGATTACATCTTTTACATACTGGGGCTGCTTGCAGGCATTATGGTGCTTAAAGCGCTGATCATTTTTACTGTCATAGGTGTCTGGTCACAGAAGCGAACCGCTATCAAAACCTCCCTGGCACTCTTTCAGGTAGGGGAGTTCGCGCTGGCGGTCTTCGCGTTGGCACGTTCGAATGGCATCATCTCCCCGGAGGTGAACCAGGTGCTCATCATCACCGTAGTGCTTTCGATGATCATCACTCCCTTTGTCCTCAGACACATCAAATACCTCACCGACCGCATGAGCAGTGAGCCCGAAAGCCTTCAGGAACGTGCCTTGCAAAACACGGGCTATGAGAACCATGTCATTGTCTGTGGCTATGGACCCATTGGAGAGAGGGTGGTGGAGACGCTCAAGCGCCACAACATGCTCTATGTGATTCTGGAGCACGACGTGAAGATTGTCGACAGTGTGCTCGCAAAGGGGGATGAGGCGATCTATCTGGCCAACGCGGCACAGAAGATGGTACTTTCCCATTTCAATGTTGAGCGTTCCGCCGCTATTGTCGTGACTGTCGAAAACGAGCTGCAAAGACGGCTTATCTGTGAAAACATCGCGTCATTCAGTGACAGGGTAAAGAGCGTGGTGAAGGTAAACAACGCTGAAGAGGAGAAAATATACAAGGAGATGGGTATCACATCGGTCATCAACGCCCGCGATACCATCGCCGATATGCTCTCACAGGAGGTGCTGGTGTGCCACCTTCCTGAAGATCGGCAAGGCTAAAGCAGATCGAGGTCTTTTTCCGGAAGTGCGACGATGCGCCGTTCCATAAGGTTGATCTGGTCGACAAGCTTTTTCGAAATTTCCTGCATGGAAGAGAAGTACTCTTTGGCAAGCCTGGATGCATCTTCACTCACCTTTTTCTTCTTGCCAAAAAGCTTGCTGAAGAAGCCCTGCGGCTCCATATCGTAATAGATCTTGTAGATATTCAAGTAGATATCGTGGAGTTCAAAATGCAGTTTTTCAATCTCTGACATACAGTCGAGTGTATTGTTGGGCAGCGTATTGAGCCTCTGTGCATCCGAATAGAACCATTTTCCAAACTGACATTGGGTAGAGTTGACCGGAATGGCATCCTCTTCGACCTTGAAACCGGATATCAGCATTTTTGCACGCTGTACCCAGTTGATATGTGCAGCTTTCGCTGCTCTAAGCTGTTCTAGTATGACATTTTTGTCCATCGATTAGTCTCCGAAGTATTATTATAATATGTATTGTTTACACATTATAAAAGTAACAAAAATATCATAAAAGTATGTTTAGTGCGTACCTTCTCTGGAAAGGCTCTCAAGGAAACGTACTGTCATACGTACACCGGCACCTGACGCACCGCTTGGGTTTTCCCCCCATACCTGTTCGACAAACGCCGGACCGGCAATGTCGACGTGCGCCCATTTGTCTTTGTGATCCTCGTCGATGAACTCACTAAGGAAGAGCCCGGCAGTGATGGCACCGCCGTAACGGGTATTGGAGATGTTGCAGATGTCGGCGATGTCGCTTTTAAGCGTCTTTTTGAGATAGTCGTTGAAGTCAAGCGGTGTCACCAGCTCGCCGGCGATCTTCGCTTGCTGTCTGACCTTGCTTTTGAGATCTTCACAGAACCCCATGACACCGGAGGTGTAATGGCCCACACCCACGACACACGCACCGGTGAGGGTAGCAAAGTCGAGCAGATAGTCAGCCTTGACCTCCTGCTGTGCGTAGCAGAGTACATCTGCAAGTACCAGACGCCCCTCGGCATCGGTGTTGCGCACTTCGATGGTCTTGCCGTTCTTGGCGGTAAGCACATCGTCAGGCTTGTAGGCATCGCCGCCTATCATATTCTCTACCATTCCCAAAAATCCGTGCACCTCCACATCGAGTCCCATTTCAGCCACAGCCTTCATAATACCGATGACCGCCGAAGCACCGCTCTTGTCGGCTTTCATCGTCACCATAAAATCGCCTGGTTTCAGGCTCAATCCGCCTGAGTCATACGTAAGCCCCTTACCCACAAGGGTAACGACCTTTTTGGGATTCTTTGGCTTGTAGCTGAGATGGATCACCTTTGGCTCGTGGCGCGAGGCGCGGCCGACGGCAAGCAGGGTATGCATCTTCTCTTTTTCGAGCGCCTTGACATCGAGGATCTTGCAGCCAAGTCCAAGCTCCTTTGCAAGTTTTTTAGCTTTTTTTGCCATTGTTTCGGGGTAGAAGTCGTCCGGTGGGGTGTTGACGATGTTTCTGGTGTAGTTGGTTGCCGAAGCGACGATCTCACCGTTGTGTACCGCACGCGCAGCGGTCTCCATGCTGATCTCGTGCGCGTCGTAGCCCTCCAGAGAGATATCGACCGTTTTTACCGGGCACTTGCTCTTTTTGCTCTTGTATTCGGTGAAGGTGTAGCTTCCAAGGATGATACCCTCGACCATCGCGCGGATGGAAGCCGAGCAGCGCGGATGGCTGACATAAGTGGCGATCTTGACACGCTTGAAAGCCTTTTTGCCTACCAGTGAGCGGATGGCACTGGCAACGGCGGGACGGATGGCTGCTCCTTTGAGATTCTCGGCACCAACATAGAGACGTTTTTTCTCTACAAGGTGACACACCTCATTCTGTGCGCCGCTGAAACCGGCTCTTTTAAGAAGCTTTCTGTCTTTGACGAATGCGTGTTTGAGATTGCCGTCGATGACGATGACAATCTCCACATCGGCTTTGATCTCACTCAGCGGTGAGGCGGTAATATTGAAATTCATCTTTTGTATCCTTCTGTTAGGGTTGGTGAAAGAAGTATAGCAAAGAATGGTAAAGGAAAGCCGAAAATATGGTATGATAACCCTTATTTGTAAAGGAGTATGCAGATGCAGTTGATCGTCATCGTTTTTCTGGGTGCTTTACTCGGCTTTCTCTACGGCAGCTATACCGACGGGTTCATCTTCAGCACCGACATCTGTCTCTTTGCAGGGCTGACGCTCATTATGCCCTCGCTCTTCAAGTTCAAACTTCGTGAGATCACGCTGGTGTGGGAGTACCGCAGTCTTATGATCAAAGGTGCGATCATCAATTACATTTTGCTGCCGCTCTTTGCCGTAGGCATAGGACTTGCCACCAAAGACTTCGGTGTGGCGGCAGGGATTTTCCTTATCTCTGTCCTTAGCGGAGGAGGAATGGTAATGCATTGGATCAAACGCTCCGGCGGCGATACCTCGCTTGGTTTTCTTCTGCTCTTTTTGAACCTTCTTGCTGTCTCACTCTCACTGCTGATGCTGCACCTCTTTGCCCGGTTCACATCGGGATACTTCGATGTCACCTATGACCAGGAGGTGACCATCAGACGCTTTGCAGAGCCGGTCATTATGCTGCTGATCGTCATTCCGTTTCTGACAAGCAGGGTGCTTTTGTGGTTCAAGCCCGTAGTAGCCTTCATAGAGAAGTACAAAAAGTTTATCAGTCAGGGGAGCATCTTTTTGATCCTCTTTTACCTCTTCGGGCTTCAGAGTTCACAACAGTTGGTGGAGGTGTATGACTTCTACCCCGAACTCTTCTTCGTCTCACTTGTGGCAGTAATTGTCTTCTATGCCTTGACAGCTGCCGCATCGCTGCTTCTGTATGACCGCAACTCGCCTCAGGAGCGCGCAGCCTTCTGGCACAGCCTGACGCGCTACATCACCCTGGCACTGGTCATCAGTACTTTCTCATCAGGTACTTTCGGTGTGTCGATGCTGCTGCCGATAATGTTTGCCTATCTGGTACAGATACCGCTGTCGGTCATTGTCGCCAACCGGTATATGCCGAAGCTGGATTAACGCTGTATCTGATAGTCTCCCATCAGGTTCTCAAAGGGAATGTTGAGCTTTTCGTGTAAGTTCCGTATCATCTCCAGAGTCAGTTTTCTCTTTCTGTTCAGTATCTCGGATACCCGTGATTTATTCCCAAAAATAGAAACCATATCTTTCTGTCTCAATCCCTCCTGTTCCATGCGGAACTTTATGGCTTCTATAGGATCGGGTGCATCGATCTGGTAGTGTTTGGCCTCATAGTTTTCGATGAGTACAGAGAGTATTTCCAGCTCATCGAACTCGGGAGTATCCGGTTTTGCGTCCATAAGTGAAGCCACTCTTTCAAGAGCGCCCTCATAGGCCTCTTCTGTATGTATGGGGTGTATGTCCATTTTACAACTCCTTTTTGTCGTACGCTTTGTGCGTACCAATGAACTTTATAAACACGATTCCCGCCGGATAGTTGATAGAAACAATAAGCCTGTACTTGTTACCACAAATATTGAAAACGACTTTATTGTTGCCAACGATGCTTGCGGACCGATATTGTGCCTTGATCTCATTCGGGTTGGACCACTGCTGTTTTGATACTTCATAGTGCCAAGCCTCCAGTGCAGACTTGCTGTCTGCATAATCAGGCTGCTCATAAAAGGCCTTAAGGGTTCGTTTTGCAATGATTCGCATAGGGAAAGTATAGCAAAGTTACCATAACGGTAACTTTATAGGTTTTGTGTGGGAGAAGAGAGGCTTACTGAAACTGCTCCGCCAAGATATCCTTCGCCTGCATCATATCCTTGTCACCGCGTCCGGAGAGATTGACGAGGATCAGCTTGCCTTTTATCGCTTCGGGCTTCATCTTTTTGAGGTATGCCACTGCGTGTGAACTCTCGAATGCGGGGATGATTCCCTCTTTCTGGCTCAGCCATACAAAGGCATCCATCGCTTCGTCGTCAGTGATGTGGTCGTAGGTGACGACACCCTCATCTTTGAGGTAGGCGTGTTCGGGGCCGATGCCCGGGTAGTCGAGTCCCGCAGAGATGGAGTGGGCCTCCTGGATCTGCCCGTCCTCATCCTGAAGCAGGTAGCTCAGCTGTCCGTGAAGCACTCCGGGGCTTCCCTTTTCAAGTGAACAGCCGTGCTTGCAGTCAAGACCTTCACCGCCCGCTTCGATGCCAATACACTCGACCTCCTCATCTTCAAGGAAGTGGTTGAAGACCCCAAGCGCGTTGGAGCCGCCGCCGATACAGGCGATGACCTTGTCCGGGAGTCTCCCTTCGGCTTCCTGCAACTGCTGTTTTGCTTCCCAGCCGATGATGCTCTGGATGTCCCGTACCATCATTGGGTAGGGGTGCGGACCCGCGACGGTGCCTATGAGGTAGTAGGTATCGCGTGCATGGGTGACCCAGTGGCGGATGGCGTCGTTCATCGCATCCTTGAGAGTCTTTGAACCGCTCTCTACTGCGTGGACCTTGGCGCCCAGCAGTTTCATACGGAAGACATTGAGTTCCTGGCGTGCGACATCCTTCGCTCCCATGAAAACTTCACACTCCAGCCCGAAGAGTGCGGCAACGGTAGCTGTAGCAACCCCGTGCTGTCCCGCACCGGTCTCTGCGATGATCTTCTTCTTGCCAAGGCGCTTTGCCAGTACCGCCTGCGCGACGCAGTGGTTGATCTTGTGCGCTCCGGTGTGGTTGAGATCTTCACGTTTGAGGTAGACCTTGGCACCGGTCTCTTCGGAGATGTTTGCAGCGTAGTAGAGGGCCGAAGGGCGCCCTACATAGTGCTTGTAGTAGTAGTCAACCTCTTTCCAGAAATCTTCGTCAAAGCGTACCGCTTCGTAGTCTTTTCGCAGTTGCTCGAGTGCGGGCATGAGGGTTTCGGGAACGAAGCGGCCGCCGAATTTTCCAAAATGCCCAAGTTCGTCGGGGTCGAAGGGGCTTGGTTTTGGAACGTAAATTGCTTTGTGTAAATTCATGGAAGTCTCTTGTATTGATGTAGGCAGATTATAGCAAAGGGGAGGTTAGGGAGGGGTAAAGCAGCATTAGAGCTGCAAACGGGACCGGAAGTTCCCCTCTCTGCCAAGATCCTCACCGTGCGGGGTGTATCCGTAGCGGCTTTTTGCCTCTTTTCGCAGCGATTTTGGTATCTCGTTGTAAACGGTATTCATACTTGTATTGATGGTGCCAAGAAAGTAGGTTTTGCCCGGTTCGATGTAAGCAATGTGCTTCGAGCCCCTGCCGTAGCCCGCTTTGCCTCGGCTGCAGCCGTACATGCCTGTAAGAGAATACTCCTGCAAAAAGAGATTGTGTGCGGGAGCGGGCAGCTTCATCTCGATGAAACCGTGTCCTTTCTTTTCGTCGTGAAAGTAGATTTCGTAGCCGTCTGGCTCCTCCTCGGTAACAAGCCAGAGGTAACGCACTTTTCTGTCGTCACTGCCGTCAACAGCAATAAGTACGGTTGCTTCTCCGGGATAGTGTTTGGATGCTTCTGCATTCTTGGGTGTCAGTGTCGAAGGGGTGCAGGCCGTGAAGAGAAAGAGTGAGAAGAGAAGTGCTGCAGTACGCATTTTGGCTACTCCGGTTTCGGCAGATAGAGCTGATAGTTGCCAAATCCCTGCTGGCCTTTGATACCGTCATAGCGGTTTGGCATTGTTTTCATCTCTTTTCCCCTTTTGAAAACGGCACGGATACGCAGATCGGCATACTTTGTACCTTTTGGGAGTTTCAGTGTGAAAGCAAGCTGCTTTGTTTCGTTCTCATTCCATGTTTTGCTGTCAGCCTCAAGCAGCAGGTAGCGGCTCTTGAGTGCCTTTTTGCGCTCTATGTTGTAAACCGGTGTTTTTGCAGGGTAGTGTTTGATATGGTCAAAGCCTACAGTTTGAATGTCCGATATACCCTGAGCGTTGCCTAACTGAGGAAAGGAGACTGAAAGCCATGTTTTGGGCTGGTAGACATCGGACTTGAGTGTCAGTGTTACGTGGTAGGCATCGCTGCCTTTTGCTTCTGCATCGGCTCTTAGAGTTCCAATCTCTTTCTCCTGAAACCATACACTGAACGCTTTGGACGGTGTGAGGTAGAAAGCCAGAGGACTTTTCGGATCTATGATCGGCCTGAGTGCGAATGCGGGAAGCAAAAACTCTGTATGGCCCGCAGCATAGGGTTTGATCTCGTAACTGTTATAATGAAAGAGAAGGCCGCGAGGGGTGATAGCAAAATTCTCGGCCAATTCGAACTTGTTATTGAACCAGTGGTCGTCGATAAGGCTCTGATGCGGTTTGAGACCGAAGGTTTTTCGGTAATAGGTTTCGGCAAGCGTTTTGAATTTGAAGCGTGCCTCTTTGTCAAAAAGTGTTGCGAGTGTCAGGGGACCACGCCCGTTTCTGGTATAGTTTTGGTAGTCCACTCCGTAAAAGCCGTGTGCTCCACCGCTGTAACCGCTATCGTCGCTACGAAGTGTGAGTGTGGTTGGTGTCAGCGCAAAAAGTGAGATTTCTGTCTTTGTATAGACTTCAGAGAGAAAGCTATCGCCAAGTCCATCTGAAAGCAGTTGGAACACTTCATACTTCGGATCATTTTTGGCATAGATATCTTGTGCTTTTTGAAGCAGGTTTTCGATGACTGTTACGGTTTGTGTATCAGGAACAGGTGTGAAGAGTGGATAGGAGAGGGTGGTTTTGCTGCAGAGCGTTCTTGTTTTGACAGGATGGCAGTACTGCTTCTGGGTTGTATAGAAGCCTTGGGCACTCTGCCACTTGGGAGGTATGAAGCGCTCTCCTGCATAAAGCATGGCAGTGGCAAAGAGTGCTGCAGCAAAAAGAGATCTTTTCATATCAGTCTACCTGCAGAACGGAATAGACCGGCATCTCAAATGCTTCGCGCCCCTTGAGGAATGTCAGCTCCATAATGAAGCACGCTTCCACACAGTTGGCACCCACCTTGCCAATGAGGTTCGCCGCCGCTTTTGCCGTACCGCCCGTTGCCATCAGGTCGTCGATGAGCAGTACCTTCGCCGGTGTGCCGTTGCACAGTCCGTTCTCTCCAAAGGCATCGATGTGTATCTCCACTTCGTCAAAACCGTACTCGAGCGAATACTTCTCCGCAACGGTAGTGTAGGGGAGTTTGCCCTTTTTGCGGACAGGAACGAAGCCCACCCCGAGCCTGTCGGCCAGTGCCGCACCGAAGATGAAACCGCGTGCATCGATACCGGCGATATAGTCAAGTCCGTAGTCTCTGTATCGGCTCTCAAGATGTTCCATCAGTGTGCCAAACGCTTTGGGATTGGAGAGCAGAGTAGTAATGTCTTTGAAAATGATGCCGGGTTTGGGGAAGTCCGGAATGTCACGGACGCTCTTTTCGATAATCTGTTTCGCTTCGGGGGTAAGTGTCATATTTTTTCCTTTAATTTAGGCTGTTTTATTGATTTAATAACTTTTGTTTGATAGTAGGTTTCGCCCAATGGCGACAAAGGAGCACTCAACCCGTAGGGCGGCTTTGCCGTTTGCGACTGCCAGAGCCATTGGGTGAAACCTGTTTTCAGATATCAATTGTAGCATAGCTTGTGTGCATAAAAAGAATGGTTAGTTTTATCTCAATATGTCATAATGGTGGCTAATAAACTCTATAAGGATATTACATATGGCATTAGAAAACCTGACAGCAGCGAATTTCGAAGAGAGGGTACTGGCAAGCGACATCGCGATCTTGGACTTCTGGGCACCGTGGTGCGGCCCCTGTAAGCAGTTTGCACCTATTTTTGAAAAAGTAGCCGGCGAGAATCCGGATATTCTTTTTGGAAAAATAAACACGGAAGAGGAGCAGGCACTTGCAGGCCACTTCCAGATCCGTTCCATTCCTACGATCATGATCTTGAGAGAGGGTATCGGTGTATTTCAGCAGGCGGGTATGCTTCCTGAAGAGGCGCTCAAAGATCTCATCGAGCAGGTAAAGAAGCTCGATATGGATGAGGTACGAAAAGAGGTTGCAAAGCAGCAGGCTGAGCAGCAGTAACACTCGTCATCCCGCACTTGATGCGGGATCTTGATATTGTTTTGTTTATTGACGTAAAGATTCCTGCCTTCGCAGGAATGACGGGTTGGAATCCCCGCTTCAAGATTCTATTATCCCAGATCCGAACCAAAACCGCACATACCCTCTTCAATTTTTGCAACACGGTTCGCGTGTCTTCCGCCTTCAAATTCCGTATTGGCAAATGCCTCTATCATGTCTTCAATCACACCCTTGCCGACAACACGTTCTCCAAAGCAGAGAATGTTCGCATCGTTGTGCTGGCGTGTCAGTTTGGCAGTGTAGTGGTCGTGGCAGAGCGCTGCTCTGATGCCCTGTATCTTGTTGGCGGCGATGGAGATGCCAATGCCCGTGCCGCAGATGAGTATGCCAAAACTTCCCGGATCTGCAAGGACGGCATGGGCGCACTTGTGCGCATAGTCGGGGTAGTCGACACGGTCAGCTGAGTCGGGACCAAGATCGATAATTTCGTGTCCCAGGTCGGTGACGATCTCTTTGACGTAGGCTTTGACGGCATAGCCGGCGTGGTCGGTTGCGATATAGAATTTTTTAGACATCATATTCTCCTTTGTTGTATTAGAGTAGCCAGTTCACGATCCATCTGACAGGTGTGAAGAGGTAGGCAGAGAGCGGCGTGAAGAGCACCGCAACGAGGATGAGCATACCGTATGGGTATATTCTGTCATACCATGCGGCAAAGTTCCGCCAGTGAAGCCTCTCTGCGATGTAGCGCAGCGCCTGTGCACCGTCAAGCGGCGGAATGGGCCAGAGGTTGAAAACCCCAAGCAGCACGTTGATAAGCACACTCTGGTAGAGCAGCAGTGCCATAAAGGCACCTACAGCAGAGTCCGGATGCAGAAAGAAAGGTAAAATTGCCGCACTGAGCGCTGCAAGTGCGAAGTTGTAGGTGATACCCGCAAGAGAGACCGCCACAGCAGCGTTTGTTCCGCCGTTTCGCATGACGGTGTTGATGTTGATGGGTACGGGCTTCGCCCAACCGAAGATGAATGGTGCACCGGAGAAGTAGAGCAGTGCAGGAACGACAATGGTACCCACAGGATCGATGTGTACCAATGGGTTGATCTTGAGCCTTCCAAGGCTCTTGGCTGTCATATCGCCATATTTGTAGGCGACCCATCCGTGCATGATCTCATGCCCGATGATCGCCACCGCAAGGGCGATGACCATCGCCGTGATTTTGAGGATCTCTACTTCGCTCATTGGATGGGCTGCTGCAGTTCAAGGGTATCGATGCGTCTGCCCACGCGTCCCCAGCGGACAGTGTAGCGCTGTTTGTTCCAGAGCTTTTCACACGCTTTGGAGTCGATGGGCACATCACCGCAGACACGCTTGAGGCCCGCGTGGTCACGCCCGCCGCCAAGGTGGTCACCGTTGAGCACCTGGTCGTAGGAGCGGTGCTCGATGCTCATGTAGATCAGCCACGGTTTTCCGACGATGAGACGGTAGGGCACAGGCCCCCAGAAGCGGCTGTCGTTGGAGTTGTCACGATTGTCGCCGATCATATAGAAGTGGTCTTCCGGAACCTTTGCATAAAGGCCGTTGATCGCTTTGCCGCCAAGGTCATAGACCGGTGCGTCAAGGTCATCGATCATCATTGGGATCATATCGATCTTTTTGTTGTACATATAGTAGTTCAGCAGCGCTTCGAAGATGGGCATCCCCTCCGGTGCGTACTGAATGCCCGGATATTTGTCCATATAGGGATTCTCTACCCAGAGTTTTCTGCGGATCTTTCTTATCTTGTTTGCAGGGTAGTGCTTTTGGATATATGTGTCACCCTCATGGAAGTGGATAAGCAGTTTCTTGTCGGCATAGATCAGCTCGTCTCCGCCCACGGCGACACAGCGTTTGACGTAGTGGATCTTCTCGTTTCTTGGGTAGCGGAAGATGACGATGTCCTCACGCTGCGGGCGCGGTCCTTCGATGAGATGCCCGTTTCCGTTGAAGTCGGGAAGTACCGGAACCTCCAGCCACGGCAAGTGCGGCGTGGGGATGCCGTAGGAGAACTTCTTTGCAAAGAGAAAATCGCCAATGAGCAGGGTTCGCTTCATCGACCCGCTGGGGATGACGAAAGACTGCGCGACAAAGAAGATAAGAAAGAGAACGATGATGATCGTTCCTGTCCAGGAGCTGGAGAAACGGTAGAGTCTGTCTGCAAGTTTTTTCATTTACGCTCTCGCCTTTGCCGCTTTGAGGGTGTTGCTAAGCAGCATCGCAATGGTCATGGGGCCCACACCGCCCGGGACCGGCGTGATGTAGGAGCACTTTTTGCTGACATTGGGGAAGTCCACATCGCCCACAAGCGAACCGTCCTCGATGCGGTTGATGCCGATGTCGATGACCACCGCACCCTCCTTGACCATATCTTCCTTGATGAGGCCCGGAACACCGACACCCACAACGACGATGTCCGCTCTGCTGGTGTGCGCCTTGAGGTCTTTTGTGTAGATGTGAGTAACGGTCACAGTTGCGTTGGCGTTGAGCAGCAGGGCAGCCATGGGCTTGCCTACGATGTTGCTTGCTCCCACTACGCAGACATCCTTGCCTTCGAGATCGATGTCGTAGGCTTCAAACATCTTCATCACACCAAGGGGCGTACAGGGAACGAAGCTGTCGAGGTTGGTGACAAGACGCCCCACATTGTAGGCGTGGAAGCCGTCGACATCTTTCTTGGGGTCGATGACCTCAAGAATCTTGTCGGTGTCGATATGCTTTGGCAGCGGCAGCTGTACCAGGATGCCGTCGATATGGGGATTGGCGTTCATCATCTCGATGATCTGGATGATCTCGTCTTGTGAAATGGTATCGGGCATATTGTGGGTGATGGAGTAGAAGCCGACCTTTTCGCACGCCTTGGCTTTCATCTTGACGTAGGCATGGCTGGCGGGGTCGTCACCCACGAGAATGACGGCCAGACCCGGAACGACATTCTTCTCCTGCTTGAGTCTTTCGACCTCTTCGGCCACTTCGGTCTGAACCTTGTTTGCCAGGGCTTTTCCGTCGATCAGTTGCATGGTGGGACCTTGTAATGATTTTTAGGGTAGTATTATAGCCAAATTAGTTTAGGGAATTATCGGATGTGGAAACGACTGCTATTGACTCTGCCGCTGCTGCTTGGGGCCGATGAGGACTTCATCTCCCACTACGAGTACGGCCAGATGCTCTACAACAACCCCCGCGGGGTCAGCTGTGCACAGTGCCACGGAGAGAGCGGAGAGGGGTGTACCATTGTCGAGTTTCGTGACATTCACGGCAAACAGGCGCTCAGAGGGCCAGACATCCGTTTGGAGAGCCTGGAGCGGATGATCAGGAGTGTCAACAGCTATCATCCCGTAATGCCACGCTACTACCTGACCGATGAAGAGGTCAAGGCCATTTACGACTTTCTTCAGCAGAAAAATGCCGACTACATCCGTGCACACAAAAAAAGTAGCGATACCAACCGTTCACAATAGTGCGCTATACTCATCCAAAAGCGTTATAAGGATCGCACGATGAAAAGAGTTATGCTGCTGCCGCTTTTGGCGTTTGGATCTTCGCTTCTGATGGCTTCACAGCTTGCCGTCTATCAGGACAAAACCCTCTACACTTATACTCCCGAAAACAGCTTTATCGGCCTTACCAAAAATGTCAAGGCCGAGTGCGAGCGCCAGAGTGTCGCAGTGCAAAGCGGTATCGACTGTCCTCCGGGTGAACGTCTCTGTGCACTCTTCAGTGAGTCCCGGAGCCTTGAGGGGCTTATCCGCACCAATGCCGAAAATAGCAAGATACTCGATAAGCTCGTTACACTGCCGCAGCCTAACGCCATCGATGCCACATCGTGGATCGAAGCGGCAAGAAGTGTCGCCAAAGAGAAAGCTGCGCTGATGACGGAGCGTGAGAAACTTGCCTACAAAAACAAGGCACTCAAACAGCGTTTTGCCAGAGAGACACGCAGCACGCTTCCGCTGATACTGGAAAAGCCGTGCAAAAAAGAGCTGACACTTACGCTCCCCTACGGCTACGTTACCTTCAAACCGCTCTATGAGGCCAATCTACAGGGCAACGGGCAGATAGAGGTGACACAGAAGCTCAGTCTGCTCAACCGAAGCGGCGTGGATATCGAAGCGGACAAGGCGCACTTTTACAACACGACAGCCAATGTCCACCTCTATCCCGTTCACTTCAACCCCTGGGTGGTCTCCGAAGCCAGAGCCTATATGCCAAGGAAAAAGGCACTTGCGGCAAACGATGCGGTTATGGAAGAGAAAGTGACATTTGCCACTGCACCTGCATCAAAGGCAACCTACCTGCAAAGCAGGGAGTATTCGGTCATCAACCTCAATCTTCCCTCTACCGGCGAAGCGAAAGAGGTGCCGGTAATGAGCTGGAAAGTGCCTGTAAACTGTGCGCTCGAGAGCTACCCTTACCGCAGAGCGGGGGTTTTTGAAGTGTGCCGTTTTACACCCAAGCTTCAGATAGAGCAGCGCCGTTGGAAGTTTTTTGAGAAGGGAAAGCTTGTTAACGAGAGTGCTGTGGGTGAGTATGACGGCAACTTCTACGCGCTCTATACGAAGCTTGACCAGGATATCAGGGTGGTACGAAAACCCATTGTCGAGAAAGAGAGAGAAAGCGGCATTTTCGGTTCGACTGTGAAGAAAAAAGATGGTTTCCGGCTGGAGGTGCTCAACAAGTCAGACAAGGCAAAAAAGCTTCGCATTGTCGAGCGCATACCGGTATCGACCACCGACAAGATCAAAGTGAAACTGCTTTCAGTCAAGGGTGCAGAGTATTCTCTGAAAAAAGAGGGCAAGGTGGTGATGCCTGTGACACTGAAGCCGCATGAGCGTAGAGAGATAGAGGTGCTGTTCGAACTCTCCTATGACAAGGATCTGAAAGTTACTTACTAAGTTTTAGTGATAGGGGTTTTAGTGATAGTGGGAAGTGATAGAGTTTAGTGTGGGTTCCCGGCGGATGCCGGGAGAGGTTTTAGAGTGCTGTAACGTTTTCAGCCTGAGGACCTTTTTGTCCTTCGCCGATTTCGAAAGTGACCGCTTGACCCTCTGCGAGTGTTACGCGTCCACCTTCAGGGTTGTTAACCTGGCGGAAGTGTACAAATACATCGCTTCCTCCGTTTTCCTGCTGAATAAATCCGTAACCTTTTTCATCGTTGAACCATTTTACTGTTCCATTTACCAATTCTGCCATTGTGTAGCCTTTTTATAATTTAAATTTGTGAAAACATTTAAACAGAGAGTCTTTCGGGGGTCTTGCAGGGTTTTACACGTACATAACACTCAAAAGATGAACTCGATCCTCATCTTTCATCGGAACTATTGTAGCTGTTTTTTAGATACTCCCGCTTAGTTTTGGCGTATTTTGTAAAAAAGAGGGCAAATTTACCCAAAAAGAGGGAAAGTCGCTGAATATCAGGGCAGTTTCCAGAAATAGACGACTTTTTCATCTCCGCTGGAGATAACGGCCTTTTCAGTAACAAAGAGGATCTTCCCCGGTGTGGCGTGGTGTCCTGTAAGTTGGTGACCCTTTTTGCCGGTTCTCGTATCGAAGAGCTGTAGGGTGTGCTCTGTGCCGCTGGAGTAGAGTGCCGTTTTCCCCGAGGGGCTGATGGCGACAGCGTAGACCAGGAAGTCGCTTTTGATGTGGTAGGAACTACCGTCAGGAAGATAGACGCCCACACGCCTGTCCTGCCCGGCCGTAACCAGTGTGCCGTTTGCATAGGCGACGCGGTAGATGTTGTCGACATGTTCTCTGTCCAAACGCTGCAGCACTTTGGAGGAGTTGATCTCCATGACGGCGACACTGCCGCTCTCGTCGGCCATGACCGCTACCTCTCTTTTGGCATCGAGCGCCATGCCGCCAAGGGTGCTTTCGCTGACCTGTCTGCTGTAGTGTACGAAGCTGTCCGATGTATCGTAGCGTGTGACCTCCGACCCGAAGCCGCCAAGGAGAATCTTCCCCGCTTTGTCAAAGAAAGCGTGTTTTGGCATCAGGTTACGGGAAGCGTCGATGACTTTGCTGAGTGTGCCGTTCCGCTCTACCCATACATTGCGGTAGGCGTTTGGCGCACTGGTGACCATCAGTGTCTTTCCCTTGTAACGGTCGATGGCGTGAATCCGCGCAGGGGTGTAGCCGCCGTCACTTCTCAGAATCGGTGCAAAGTGTATCTGACGGACGATCTTCTGTGTTGCAAGATCGACAATGTCGACACTTCCATTGTCAGTAGCGACATAGAGGTAGCCGTTCTCTTCGGCCATATCACTGACAAGGCCGGAGACTTCGATGGTCGCAATGGGTTTTATCTCCACCGCAAAGAGCAGCAGCGGCAGCAGCCAGAAAGCAAGGTGTCTCATCAGAGTCCGTTGAATGGTCTTGGAATGTGTCCGACAAGCGGGTAGAAGCGCACCTTTATCACATCCCACTTGCTGAGTATGGCATCATCGGGGTTATGCAGCGTAATGACATCTTTCTCTATCAGCGGTGCGATCTTCGCATGCAGCGGCAGCAGCATCTGCTTTAGCTGCGCGTTGCTCATGCCGTAGAGCAGGGTAAGGTTGAAGATGCCTCTCTTCTGGACAAGAACATTGAGCATACCCCGTTTGGGAAGAACAATCTGGTAGGCATCTATACCGCCAACGGAAGCGACAGCTCTTTTCTGAAAGCTCTCGAATACAATATCCAGTGTTCTCGAGGCAGTCTGTCTGAACTCGTAGTTGCTGTCAAGCTCCGCCTCTTCATACACCAGCAGATTGCCCGCTTTGGTTTTGAGAATGGTCTGTGTCAGGTAGAGGGAGATGAAGCCGGTACGCTTCTGTTCGAGGGGTACAGCTTCAAGACGGCTCTGGGCCGTTTCAAGCTGGAGGGAAACGGCACGCTTCTCAAGCTGCATCTGTGCGTAGGGGGCACAGCCGCCAAGCAGTAACAGGGCAGTCCCCATTGCAGCGAGTAAAGAGCGTTTCACTATACTATCTCACTGAGCTTCAGGTAGATTTCGTTGAGTTCGTGAAGCGCCTTTTGCGAAAGCTTCTCTGCTTCGAGTTTCGACTTGGCGTAGAGGTGTTCGAACTCCTTCTCTTTCTCGTCCCATACCTCTTGCGCTTCGAGTTTGGCAAGGTGCGCTTTGAGTGCCAGCAGGTCAAGCTCCTGTTCACCTTTCCTCTCAACTTTGTGCAGTACCTTTTCGACATCGCTGCGGATCGCTTCCATCCTGTCACGTGCTTCCATCAGCATTAGTTTCGACTTAAGCTCCGCTTTCTGCTCATAGGCTTCATAGGAAGACTCCAGTCTCTCTCCGACTTTTGCAAGATAGTTTTTGAGGTCATCCCAATAGCCTTGGGCATCATCACCCAGCTCATCTGTGTAGTCTAAAATTTTTGTTTCAATATTTTCAAGGGTCTCTTTGGATTTTTCCAGTAGTGCTTTGAGATTCTCTTCCATGGTCTGCTCCTGATGGTATGATGGATTATTATAGCATATTTCACTGCCTGCTGCGCAGATTTTCAAGAACACCCTTTCGCATCTCTATGCCAAGCAGGGGGCGGCGCGTGAGGTCGGGGTAGGTGCCGCCAAGCCCCTTGCCGTCGTTGCCGTGGCACCCTGCACAGTTGCTTGTGTAAAGCAGTGACGCCTCTTTGGGATAGTCGCACCTATTACCCGCAAGAGTCATTACATAGCAGGCGACTTTGGGGGCATCCTTTTTGGAGACGAACCCCTTTTCCATGATCTCCTCTTTTTTGAAATGCAGGTTTTCCGAGCCGTGGTTGATGATATCGGTGATGTACGCTCTGGTATATTCTGGCGTCTCTATGCGGGAGAGCTCTTCATCGATGTGAGGCACTGTATGCATGGCAGTGTGCTTCGCGTAACTTTCCGATACCGTATGGTGCGGTGTGTTAGAGCGCTCTTTCATATAGCTGTTCGCAAGCGCGTAGAGCAGTACGATGAGTATGGCAAGATAGGAGAGTGAATGTTTCATAGAGGTAAAAGGGGGAGTGGTGTGAAAGGTTGAAGGAGGGAAAGGCTCACAGGAGCCTCTCGCAAAGGAGAGATGAATTACTCATCTTCACCTTTTGCTGCCTTTTCGATCATCTGATACATACCGTCTCTGACTTCGTTTGCCAGTTCGAGCAGATCTTTAGGCAGTGGTCTACCACCGTTGATCATAAGCTCCATGCTCATTGTATAGATGTAGATGTCACCGTTGTCATCTTCAACAAATCCGATTCTACACGGCATGAAACCGATGAAGTATGGAGAGTAGTTGAGGAACTTGTCCGCGATTGTCGGAGAACAGTAAGAACGGATGTGTGTCAGTTTACCACCGTCTTTGAAGAGTTTTCCACCTCTTGGCATTGTTTTGCTGTCAACCATTGCAAGTCCGTGCTCGCTGGCAACTTCGTCCGCGATCTCGAGTGCATTCTCGAACGCTTCCTGCTTGGTCATTCCCTCAGGAATCTCCATCTTGACTCTACGTACCATACCTTTTGCCGGGTCACCGGTTTCGAGTACCTTGTCGAACATCTTCATGTATTCAGGCATTGCGTTTGAATCAAGTGATGCCACCTGTCCCATACGTGTACCCAGATCGAACTTCACAAATGCGAAGAGAAAGCCGATAACGACGATCGCACCGATAAATGTGAACAAACCTTTGATAAGCTTCATAAGTGGTCCTTTTATGTAAATTGAGCTGTGATTATAGGCAATTAAGATTAAAAG
>JALWLU010000162.1 GCA_026996325.1 Sulfurovum sp. | reverse complement strand
TACATGAGGCCAATAACCATGTCCAACCATCTCAAAAACGAACACTCCCCCTATCTTCAGCAGCATGCCGACAACCCCGTCGACTGGTACCCCTGGGGAGAGGAGGCTTTCAAAAAGGCGCGAAAAGAGCACAAACCCATCTTTTTGAGCATCGGTTACAGCTCCTGCCACTGGTGCCATGTAATGGAAAAAGAGTCGTTCCGGGATGCAAAGACAGCCGAAATTCTCAACAGACACTTTGTCGCTGTCAAGGTCGACCGCGAAGAGCGTCCCGATATCGACAAGCACTTCCAGGAGGTCTACCAGCTGATGAACGGACGTCCGGGAGGCTGGCCTGCCTCCATCTTTCTGACCGAAGAGCTCAAACCTTTCTACTCGGCAACCTATATCCCGCCCGAACCCCGCTACGGAATGATGAGCTTCCCCACACTGCTGGAGGTGATCGCCGACAAGTACAAAAATGAAAAGGGGCCGCTTGTCGAAGAGGCGGAGAAGGTGCTCAAACACCTCAACCCCAACAAGGAGAAGATACAGGCGACAAAGCTTGACAACAGCATCATCGGCCGCTATATCGAACAGGCCGGACAGCTCTTCGACCGCAGAGAGGGCGGCTTCAACAAAGCCCCCAAGTTCCCGCAGGCCTCTACACTCGATCTGCTGCTGGACCTGCACAAACTCACCGGCAGCGAGGAAGCACTCGATATGGCTCGCTTCTCCCTGCTTTCAATGGCAAAAGGGGGGCTGCGCGACCTTGTCGACGGCGGCTTCTGCCGCTACTCCACCGATGACAGCTGGCTGATACCCCACTTCGAGAAGATGACCTACGACAATGCCCATCTAAGCAGCGTCTACCTCAAAGCCTATCACGTCACGGGCGACGGCTTCTTCAAAAAAGTCGCCTTCGAGACACTCGATTTCATGCTTGAGAAGATGCGTGAAGAGAACCTCTTCTACTCTGCCAGCGATGCCGACACCGAAGGTGAAGAGGGAAAGTACTTCGTCTACACCTACGAAAAGGCGCTCAAATCCTTTGCCAAAGCGGGCATCCCCAAAAAAGAGCACGGAGCACTTGCCAAAGCACTGCACATCACACCCGAGGGCAACTTCGAGGGCAAGAACATCGTACGCGTCGATTCGCCCGAGCGTACCGAAACGATCCCCTACTACGACGAAGCCATCGCCGCACTCAAGAAGCGCAGGGAGGAGAAGCGCGTCTACCCCTTCATCGACAAAAAGGTCATCACATCCTGGAACGCGATGATGATCACCGCACTCTTCAAAGCCTCCAGGGTCGATACGAAGTATCTCGAACCGGCCAAAGTGGCGCTGCAGCGCCTGCTTGAAACGATGTACCCCAACTCACAGCTCTTCCACTCCACGCTTATCGGCAAAAAACCGAAGATCCACGCCTTTTTGGAAGACTACGCCTATCTTGGCGAAGCGCTCGTCGAAGCGTATGAGAGTACGCTTGACGAGACATACCTCATTGTCGCACAGAAGCTTACCAACGCCGCGATCGAAAAATTCTACAAGAACGGCATCTGGAAATTCTCACGCGGCGAATTTGAGACCGATGCAGAGATTCACGACAGCTCCTACCCCTCTTCACTTGCCACAATGGTAGGTGTGCTGCACTCGGTCTCCTCGCTCATCGACCCTGTCTACAAGAAGTTCGTCTTCAAGTCGCTTGAAATACACTCGTACGATGTGATGCGCCAGCCCATCTCCACGCCAAAGCTCAGCAAAATGGTCATCCGCTACCTGCTGGACGATGTCATCATCAAAGCCAAAGAGCAGATGCTTCAACCCCATATCGCAGATCTCGACACACTCCCCTACCCCTTCAGCCTGCTGCGCACCGATACCAACGATGGCTTCATGATCTGTAATACTTCCGCCTGCTTCGGACACGAAAAGGACTTTGCAGGCGTACGCGAAGTGCTCCAAAAGCGCCAACAGAAGTGATGCGACTGCCGCTTTGGCTGCTCTTTGCTGCAACACTGCTTGCAGCAGAGCCGATGTTGACACGGACCCGCGTGCTTATGGGCACCTATGCGACCATCACCCTCCCCCAAAGCGCCAATACACTTGCATCAAAAACCTTCGAATACATCGCCGCGCTGGAACGCTCTCTCTCCACCTTCGATACCAAAGCGTCACTCTACAAACTCAACCATACCCATACGCCCATCAAAGATGCCTCGCTTGCCAGGGCACTGAGAGAGGCAAAAGCCTACTACCGTGACACCAATGGCTACTTCGATGTCACCATCGGCTCCATCACAAAATCGCTCTACCGCTTTGGCGAAGCACACCCCGCCTCCCCGACTAAAGAGGCACTTGCGCACGCCAAACGCAACATCAAGGGCATCCACATAGAGGGAGAAACCGTCCGAAGTGATGAAGGCATCATCGTCGACCTTGGCGGTATGGGGAAGGGGTTCGCCGTTGACAGGGCAGTCAATCTTCTGCTTGAGCACAACATCACCCGGGGACGTATCGCACTAAGCGGCGACATCCGCTGCATCGGTCCCTGTGAAATTGCCATCCAGTCCCCTTTTTTGGATACGACATTT
>JALWLU010000161.1 GCA_026996325.1 Sulfurovum sp. | reverse complement strand
TCCAAGGGGAGCGTGAAGACCTGCTGCGCTTCATCCGATGGGTCTATCACACTTGGCTGCCCCAAAGCGGCTATGAGACGACGACCAAACCGCCCTACGCCGTCTACCGTACCAACCACCATCTCAGCGATGAGGGCCGTTTCGATATGGACTTCTACCTTTCGATAACATTGTAACTGCTATAATACCCGTTATGAAAACACCCGCCTTCTTTACACTCATCATCGGTACCGAAATACTCAATCAAAGACGCAGGGACGCGCACTTTGACTTTGTTGCCAAAGCCCTTGCAAAAAAGGGGCACACCCTCTCCGGCTCGTTCGTCATCGAAGATGACCCCGCACTCATCGTGCAGACACTAAAATTCATCGCATCTCAGCCAAACCCGGTACTCTTCAGCTTTGGCGGTATCGGCTCCACACCCGATGACCATACCCGAAAGTGCGCTGCCATCGCGCTGCGTGACGGCAACCTCTACGAACACCCGGAAGCCAAGAAGATCATAGAGGAGAGACTTGGCAAAGATGCCTACCCGCACCCCATCAAAATGGCACAGCTTCCCAAGGGAGCGCAGCTGCTGGAAAACCCGGTAAACCAAATGCCCGCATTCTACCTCGATGAGCGCTACTTCTTTATGCCGGGTTTTCCTGAGATGAGCCATCCTATGGTGGAGTATATACTGGAGAATATCATCCCGCAAGGCGCGCCCACCCACCGCTTCACGCTGACAGCCCAATGCAAGGAGAACCTCTTTATCGAACTTATGGAGAACGCCCCCGAAGGGGTGGAGATCTCTTCACTGCCCAAACTCTACGACAACGGCTGGCGCGTGACACTCTCTGTCGCTTCCAAAGATGAAGCGCTGGCGAAAGCGACATTTGGAAAGTTCGTGTCCCTGCTTGAGCATAAACAGATCCCCTACACGCTGAATGACGAACACTGATGTCACGCTACATTAGAACACTCAGCCACCCCATCGTCGCGCGCCTTTCGCTGATACAGCTTATCAGCTATTTCGGCACCTGGTTCTCACAGGTTGCCATCTTCTCCCTGCTTGTCGAACTCAATGCCGGAGCGCTTGTCATTTCGATGACCGCCGCAATGGCAATGCTGCCCGCGGTCATCCTTGCACCCGTTATCGGCATCGCCGTAGACCGCATCCCCTTCAAAAAGCTTATGGCCACACTGCTGGCAACGGAGATCGCCGCAACCCTTGGCTTCCTTCTGATCGATTCGCTCTCGCTTGTCTGGCTGCTGATGCTTCTGATCTTCATCCGCTCCGCGGCAGCCAGTATGCTCTTCAGTGCGGAGATGACCCTCTTTCCGAAGATCATCGAAGGAGAGATGCTCAAAAACACCAACGAGATCCACTCTATCATCTGGTCGTTCACCTACGCCGCAGGTATGGCGGTAGGGGGTGTCATCACGTACCATTTCGGCTACCATGCCGCATTCATCACCGATGCGCTTCTCTATACCCTGGCACTTTTCATTCTGATGGGATTGAGGCTGGCACTGAGCCTCCCCGAGCAGACCCACTCCCACTGGCAGATGTTCATCGACGGCTTTGTCTACCTCAAGTCACGCAGAAAACTGATACACCTCATCCTGCTGCACGCCGCCCTGGGGCTGACAAGCTTCGATGCGCTTGTCACACTGCTGGCTGACTACGAATACAAAACCCTCATCGCCGTCCCCCTTGCCATCGGCTGGATCAACGCTGTGCGTGCCATGGCGCTGATGATAGGCCCTTTTTTCATAGGAAAATGGATCCACAACCGCAACCTGCACTACTTCTTCATCCTCGAAGGGATCGCCATCATCACCTGGAGTATGGTGCAGCACAACTTCTACCTCTCACTCATAGCCCTCTTTGGCGTAGGCTTCTTCACCTCCACGCTCTGGTCGCAGACCTACCTTATGCTCCAGCAGGAGACCGACAAAACCTATATGGGGCGCATCATCTCCTACAACGATATGTTCTTCATGCTCTCCAACATCACCACCGCACTCTTCATCGGCTACGCCTATGAGTGGGGGCTCTCTCTGCAGGGCATTACCGTAACACTTGGCATCGGTTTTCTGCTTACAGCGGCGTACTACCTCTGGATCCGAAGAAGCTACCTATAGCTGCTTCTCTATCAGGGCGATAAGTGCCTCTATCTCCTCATCTGAGAGTCTGCCAAACTTCTTGTAGAGCAGCTTTCCGTTTTTGTCAAAAAGCAGTACATTGGAAGCATCATCGGCAAGCTGCCACTGCTTTACAAGTACTTTCTGTTTGTCCTTGACATAGACTGTATCGGGAAACTCTTTCTGCTTCTTTGCCAGCAGTGACTCAAGCACCATATTGGGCATCCATGTCGCCGCAAGGTTGATCACAGCAACCGAAGCGAATCTGTTTCGATCAAAATGGCGTTTCTTGAGTGCCTGTGTCAAGGCCTCGTTCACTTTGCGCTCATCAGGGTCGACATAAAAAAGAATGTGCACCTTCCCCCTGAGCGTATCGGAGCGCCAGGCAGTGCCATCCACCTTCGCTCCCTCTTTGCCACCAAGTACCACTTTTGGCGATACCATACCTACCTCTATGGCCGTTGCATACTCCAGAAGCAGCAATAGAGCAATCACGATACCTCTCATCTTTCACCTCCTTGCCTATAGGATATAAAATCATAACATTATTATCGATTTTATGCTACCATTAGCGCAAATTTAACCTATGGAGATATCGAATGGATATTACAAAAATCGGACACGGCGAATGCCCGGACAATGTCAAAGTCATCATTGAGGTACCCCTCAACTCGAACATCAAATACGAAATCGACAAAGAGTCCGGTGCGGTCGAAGTGGACAGAGTGCTTTTCTCAGCGGTACACTACCCTGCAAACTACGGCTTTGTCGCCAATACACTCTCAGACGACGGTGACCCGGCAGACGTTCTTGTTCTTTGCGACTACCAGCTTCAGGCCGGCTCTTTCATCAAGTGCCGCCTTGTCGGTGTACTGCTGACGGAAGATGAAAAGGGTGGTGACGAGAAGCTGCTTGCGGTACCGACCGAGAAGATCGACCCGACATACGCGAACATTCAGGACCTCTCGGACATTCCCGAAGCGACACTCAACCGTATCAAGAACTTCTTTGAGACATACAAGATGCTTGAGCCCGGCAAATGGGTAAAGGTAAGCGGATTCAAAGACAAAGCCGCTGCGACAGAGATCCTCGATCAGGCGATCAAGAACTACAAATAAGATTACAGGGAGTAGGTAGCAGCCTGCTATCCCTTTCTTCTTCATGTTGTACATTTAGTACCAAGCTTTCGCTCGATGGCAACAAAGGTGCACTCAACCCGCAGGGCGGTTTTGCCGTTTGCACCTGCCAGAGCTATCGAGTGAAAGCGATAGTCTTTTAAGGCTCTAATTAAATCTCCAACTCTTTCTGTCTGTTGTCAAGATAGTGGTTGACCCCCTCGACGATCCCCTCTGCAATACGCTCCTGATAGTCTGGATCGAACAGCCGCTTACGCTCTTTGCTGTTGGTGATGTATCCCACTTCCACCAGTATCGATGGACGGCTCGCACCAACCAGTACGTAGAACGGTGCAGGTTTCGCACCGCCGTTCTTGGCATCGGGGTACCTGCTGCGCAGGCGTTTCATAATGTTGTTCTGCACATCGATGGCAAGCTTGTGCGACTCAACCACTTTGGGCCCTGCCAGTACAGAATCGACAATGACATTTCGGCTCAGGTCATCCGTACCACTGAGTACAGCAGCGTTTTCACGCTGGGCGATACGCTGGGAGCGGGCATCGCGTGTCTTTTGTAGAAAGTAGGTCTCCACTCCCTCGATCTGCTCGAAACGGCTCTTATCGGCAATGGCGTTGGCGTGGATCGAGATGAAGACATCGGCATCTTTCTTGTCTGCGATACGTGTACGCTCCCCCAGCTTCAGGAAACGGTCGCTGCCGCGTGTCATATAGACACGGTAGCCTTCACTACGAAACTCTTTTTGCAGCTTTTTGACGATCTGCAGCACCAGGTCCTTCTCCTGTCTGCCGCCGCACTGTGCACCACAGTCGTGTCCGCCGTGCCCCGCATCGATCACCACCAACCTGTTGGAGCGGTCCGGCCCCATACATCCGCCAAGGAGGAAGAGCAGCACAGCAAAGAGTGTCCATAGTGCAATATTTCGTTTCATACATTTCCTTTGTCAGAGTTCGATCTCTCGCTCTCTGTTGTTCAGATAGCTCTGTATCCCGTCGGCAATCCCCTTGGCAATGAGATCCTGATATTTCGGGTTGAAGAGGCGTTTGCGTTCTGTCGGGTGTGAGATGTATCCCACTTCCACCAGAATGGAGGGTCGGCTCGCACCCACCAGTACCCAGAACGGCGCGTGACGCACACCGCCGTCGACTACACCGCGATAGCGTGAGCGTACGTTGGCAAGTATGTGCCGCTGCACATCGATGGCCAGCTTGTTCGACTCGATGATCTTGGGACCGTTGAGCACAGAATCGATGATCACCTTTTTGCTAAGCGACGTTCCCGCTCCCTTGAGTACCGCCCGGTTCTCCCGTGCTGCGATACGCTGTGACTTCGCATCACGGGTCTTTTGCAGGTAAAAAGTTTCGATACCCTGCGCCTTGTTACGTTTTCGTTTCGGTACGGAGTTGGCGTGAATGGAGACGAAGATACGCGCATCTTTTCTGTCTGCAATACGCGTCCGCTGCGGCAGTTTCAAAAACTTGTCGCTGCGTCTTGTTAGGTAAACGCGGTACCCTTTGCGCTTGAGGTGCTTCTCGACCCGCTTGGCAATCTGCAGCACAAGGGTCTTCTCCATCTTCCCGCCGCCTATCGCACCGCTGTCATGTCCGCCATGCCCGGCATCGATGACAATGAGCTCTCCCTTGCCGCGGCGATAGACATTCTTGGGGGTATCGATGACATAGGCGTTGCTTTTTGAAGCGGATTTCTTTCTCTTTTTGGGATGTTTGCTCTTGGCGACCACCACTTTCGTCTTTTTTCGCTTTGGCTTGTGCATTGTGCTTTTACTTACCTTGAAAGGGGGCAGCGGAATATGGTAGGAGTTGTAGGCAAAGAGCGGACGATAAGGCTGACAGCCGTAGCCGCGCTCCGTTTCAAGCACCACACGCACCGTTTTGGGTTTGTACTGCGAAATACGGATAGAGCGGCAGTGAGAGCTCTTCAGTCCCCTGCTTACACGGCTGCTCTTGAGCCTTGCGTTGGGGATGTCGAAAATTTCACGGTAGGGGCGGTTGAGAGTGAAGTGTCGGATATCACCCTTGTTGTAGCCTCTGTCGAACTTCAGGCGGAGTTCGTTGTTCTTGATCTCGGCTTTTTGCAAAATGGCAACCGATGCAAAAAGCATCGTCGTACTGCATAGCCACAGCAACAGCAGGAGAAGGCGTTTCAACTTACTTCTCTTCTCCATACATCAGTCTGTCCATCAGCTCTTTGACGGTGATGATCTCATTGAGGCGGTAACCGTTGGCACCGGTAAAGAAGAGTCCGGTCTCCGCTATGCCGTCATAGGCGTCCGAGAGTCTGTCGGCAATGCAGTACCCGACAACCTTCGCCTCTTCACCGCGGTTACAGGGAGCCACACAGTTGGAGATACAGGCAACTTTGGGTGCGGTACCCTCTTCGATGCGCTTGTGCAGTTCACTCTTGACACCACGTGCAGGATAGCCGACCGGAGACTTGAAGAGTTTGATATCCTCCTCCTTGGCATCGATGATCTTCTGTTTCATCACATCACTCGCGTCACACTCGACCGTGCCGATAAAGCGCGTACCAAGCTGTACACCGCTTGCACCAAGCTCCATCATACGTACGATATCGTCGTGGTCCCAGACACCGCCTGCGGCGATCACCGGCATATCTCCCCAGTTCTTCGCCTCTTCAACCACCGGCGGCAAAATCTGTTCGAGCTGGTTTTCAGGCAGGAAGCACTCTTCATACTTGAAACCCTGGTGTCCGCCGCTGAGCGGCCCTTCGACAATCACGGCATCGGGCAGTCTGTTGTGCTGTTTTTTCCAACGTCTGCACAGAATTCTCAGTGCTTTTGCCGTAGAGACAATGGGTACAAGCGCCACATCCGGGTAATCCTTGGCAGCTTCGGGCATTGTAAGCGGCAGTCCCGCACCGGTGATGATGATGTCCGCACCCGCTTCGCAGGCATCCTTGACGACACGGTCATATTCGCTCTGCGCATAGAGGATATTTGCCGCCAGGGGCTTGTCACCGCAAATCTTGCGTGCATTTTCAAAGATCTTCTTGAGCGCCTTGAAGGAGTAGAAGTTGATCGCTTCAAGCGGTCTGTGCTCCTTGCCCACCATCTCCTTGTCATCAAGGTAGCTTCGGTTCTTGTAGACACCCGTACCCACTGCGGAGATGACACCCAGTCCCCCCTCTTTGGAGACGGTTCCTGCCAGCTGGTCCCAGGAGATACCTACCCCCATACCTCCCTGAATGATCGGCTTTTCGATCGTATATTTTCCAATTTTCAACGGTTTGAATGTCATGCTCCCACCTTCACTTTCGCAAATTTACGCTTTCCTACCTGCAGAATGTACTCCCCTTTTTCAAGGTTTGTCTTTTCGTCTGTCACCTTCTCCTGGTTAATACGCACAGCGCCCTGCTTGATATCACGGCGCGCCTGTGACGTAGAGGGCTCGATACCGGCATCTACCAGCGCCTTGCAGATCCAGATACCCTCTTCGACACTGACTTCAGGCATATCGTCAGGCAGCTTGTTGGCCTTGAATACATTATCAAACTCCGCCTTGGCTGCCCTGGCTGCCTCCTCATCGTAAAAGCGTGCCACAAGCTCCATCGCCAGATTCTCTTTTGCCGCTTTGGGGTGCAGAGCACCTGCCTCCACATCGGCCTTCATCTGCGCGATTGCCTCAAGCGGTTTTTCGCTCAACAGCTCGTAGTAGCGCCACATCAGCTCATCGGAGATAGAGAGCATCTTCGCATAGATATCTTTTGGCGCTTCGGTAATACCGATGTAGTTGTTCAGCGATTTGCTCATCTTCTGTACGCCGTCAAGCCCCTCGAGGATCGGCATCATCAGTACCGCCTGCTCCTTGCCGACATTGTAGGTACGCTGAAGCTGGCGTCCCATCAGCAGGTTGAACTTCTGGTCGGTTCCGCCGATTTCGATGTCTGACTTAAGCTCGACCGAGTCGTACCCCTGCAGCAGCGGGTAGATGAATTCGGAGATGGAGATACTCTGTCCGGCCTTGTAACGCTTCTCGAAGTCGTCACGTTCGAGCATCCGCGCGACATTGAATGTGGTTGTCAGTGCCACCATGCCTGCCGCACCGAGTGCCTCAAGCCAGGTGGAGTTGAAGACGACATCGGTCTTGGCCTCATCGAGGATATTGAAGACCTGGTCCTGATAGGTCTGCGCGTTGGCCATAATGGTCTCTCTGTCAAGCACCTTTCGCGTCTCGCTCTTGCCTGTAGGATCGCCGATCGTTGCGGTAAAGTCACCGATGAGAAGCTGTACCCTGCCGCCGTGGTTCTGGAATGCACGCAGTTTCTGCAGCAGTACCGTATGTCCAAGGTGCAGGTCCGCGCCGGTGGGGTCGAAGCCCGCTTTGACTGTGTAGGTTTCACCGGTTTCGTAATAGCGCTTCACCAGTGTCTCGATACGCTCCATATCGATAATTTCGGCAGTTCCCCTGCGGATCTCTTCCAAGGCTTGATTGAGTGACATTTTCTTTCGTTTCCTTCTTACTTGTTGTATGCATCATCCAGACTGATCATCTCGATCAGCTTGAACTTCTGTGCAATCTTCTCTTCGAGCACCTGCTTACGGCTTTCTGGACTTTCCACCTCTATCTGGCAATACTCCGCACTCTCCGAGCTGTGAATACCAAGCTCGATACTGATAACGTTCATATCGAGCGCAGAAAGCTGTGCCAGCAGCTGTGCGAGCACGCCCTTTTGGTTCTGAAGGCTGATAATGAGCCTGTAGCGCGACAGTTTGGTACTTCGCCACTGCACAAAGAGCATCGGTTCGCCGCGCACGATTTTCGCATAGGCTTTCTTGCACAATTTATGGTGTATAATAGCCTTACTGTCCTTATAAAACGCTACAATCTGGTCTCCGACTTTGGGGTGACAGCAGTAATCGAACTCCACCCCGTCCAGCGGCTTGTTGGTAAAGAAGCGGAAATGCTCAATCTCCTTTGCCTGCGGCTTCTTGTAACCCTTTTTGAGCAGCTCCCAGAAACGCACCTCTTTGGCACCCATATAGGTGGCCAGTTTGTGGATAACCTCCTTGAAGAAGTCAAGCTGGGTTGGCAGCTTGTAGATCGTCTCAGCCATCCCCAGCGCTTCGATACGCTGCATAATCCCCTCTTTGCTCTGATTGAAGAGTGTCGCAAGGATGTTGTAGGCGGAGAAGGTGTCGGTCTCTTTCAGTCGTGCACGGCACTGGCTGCGGATCCCCTCCTTGGCCTTGGAGGTCTTGACCGCATCCTGCCAGGAGCAGTGCAGGTGCGGCTTCTCATCTTTGAGAATACGCACGATATCACCGTTTTTGAGTACCGTAAGCAGAGAAGCCTTCTGCTTGTTCACCAGTGCCCCCACGGCGTGAGAGCCTACCTCCGAGTGGATTGCGTAGGCAAAGTCGAGTGCCACCGAGCCCTTTGGCAGCGTATAGTAGTCTCCCTTGGGAGAGAATACGGTAATATCCTCACTGAAGAGATCGCTCTTGGCAAGTTCGTAGAACTCCTCGACCGATTCGTTCTGGTACGAGAGGCTCTCAAGCCACTGCAGGTTGACACTGTTACTGCCCTCTTTGTACTTCCAGTGCGCCGCAACCCCGTACTCGGCAAGGCGATGCATCTCACGTGTACGTATCTGCGCTTCGACGATCCCCTCTTCGTTAAAGAGTGTCGTATGGATCGTCTTGTAACCGTTCTCTTTTGGCACGGCGATGTAGTCTTTGAAGCGGGAGATGAGCGGTGTGAAGTTCAGGTGCATCAGCCCCAGTACGTTGTAACACTCCAGCGGCTGGTTGACAATGATGCGTATGGCCAGCAGGTCGAGCACCTCATCGATACTCACCCCTTTTCGGTGCATCTTCAGGTAGATCGAGTAGTAGTGCTTCACACGCCCGATAATCTCGAAGGCACCACTCTCAAAACCGTTCTGCTCCATGATCTTGCGTACCTTCTGAATGAAGGCGTTGAGCTTAAACTGCAGATTCTGGGCATTGGCCTTGATATATGCATCGATTTTGGCATAGTCTTCGGGGTAGATGTAGTAGAAACTGAGGTCCTCAAGGTGGTTCTTCAGACGCGAAATACCAAGACGGTGCGCGATCGGCGCATAGACCACCAGCGTCTCTTCGGCGATACGCTTCTGCTTGTGGGGCGGCAGGGCATCGAGGGTGAGCATATTGTGCAGACGGTCACAGAGCTTGATGACCAGTACCCGGATGTCTTTGATGGAGGCGATCAGCATCTTTCTGAATGTCAGTGCCGAGGAGATGAGACGGTCGTCAGAACCTGAGGGAACAAGCTCCTCGTCACGGATCTCGACGATTTTGGTCAACCCTTCGACCATATGTGCCACATCGTCACCGAACCCTTCTCGGATATCCTCGAGATCGAACGTGGTATCCTCCACCACATCGTGCAGCAGTGCTGCCTGAACCATCGTCTCGTCACCCGAAATGGAAGCGGTAATAGCGGCTACCAGAATGGGGTGGACAATGTAAGGCTCTCCACTTTTGCGAAACTGTCCGTCGTGTGCGGTCAGTGCCAGGTCAAGTGCTCTGGTGGTCTTTTCGGAGTGTTCGGGAAGTGTTTCCCAAAGGAGGGATGTCGCCTCCTCGATCGTATGAATCGCTTTGACTCTGTCGAGAAAGGCATCCAAGAGGGTTACCCCTCGAGTGAAACGTGCAGTTTGCCCTCTGCGATCTCAAGCAGGGCAATGTCTGTGTGCTTGACGCTCTTTGGGTCAGCATCGACCAGCGGTGCAGCACCGTTGGCGATCTCTTCGGCACGCTTGCCTACCGCTTTTGCCAGCAGATACTTGTCGTAATCGACTCTCTCAAGCGCTTTGGCAGTCAGTTGTTCCGTTCTAATCATCTTTCTATCCTTCTTTTGTACAAAAATTTGTTTCTCTGTTTACTTGACAATGGAGCAGAGGTCCATATCGCCCTTGACAATGGCAAGCAGGTTGCCCTTCTCGAACATATTGCAGACCACAATCGGCAGACCGTTCTCTTTTGCCAGTGCGATCGAAGTATCGTCCATCACCTTGATGTGGTCGTTGAGTGCCTGGTCGTAGGTGAGTGTCGGCAGCTTGACTGCATCGTCGAACTTCTTCGGGTCCTTGTCGTAGACACCGTCGACCTTGGTTGCTTTGATGAGCAGGTCCGCTTCGATCTCCGAAGCTCTCAGTGTCGCAGCGGTATCTGTCGTGAAGTAGGGGTTGCCCGTTCCACCTGCGAAAACAACGACACGCCCCTTTTCAAGATGTCTTCTGGCACGTCTGACAATGAACGCTTCCCCGATCTCGTGCATATCGATGGCAGACTGAAGACGCGCTTCAAGACCGGCGTGTTCAAGCGCTTCCTGAATGGCTACACCGTTGATGACCGTTGCGAGCATCCCCATATAGTCACCAGAAGTTCTTTTGATGATCCCGTCCGCTGCAGCCGTGACACCGCGAATGATGTTCCCGCCGCCGACGACCACCGCCACTTCGACACCGTTATCGACCAGCTCTTTGATTTCGCCTGCAATGTAGTTGAGGATCTTCGTGTCGATCCCGTAGCCCTCTTTGCCGGCAAGCGCCTCACCGGAGAATTTCACCAATACTCTTTTTGTCACCTGACACGCTCCTATAGAATTTCGCGATTATACCCAATTGCGGGTTAGAGGGGGGTTAAAGGCGAATCAGCTTGAGCG
>JALWLU010000160.1 GCA_026996325.1 Sulfurovum sp. | reverse complement strand
AAAAGAGATGTTCTTCTTTTGATACCGTGTACGATATACCCTTTTTTGAGTAAAAACTCTGCCAGATAGCTTCCGTCCTGTCCTGTGATACCTGTGATGAGTGCGACTTTTTGATTCAAATTTTTTCCTCTCTTTTTATTTTGTTGTTTTCTGCTATGCAAAATCCGTTCCCTGTGAAAAACAGCTTGACGTTTGGATGTACCGCTTCACTTGCAAGCAGCTCCTCTGTCTCAAACCATCTGTAACTACTGTGCTGTTTATGGGGAAGTTCCGGAAGCCTCTCTATCTCCAGTGCAAAACCAATATTGACATAGTGGGTGCTGACATCCGGGAAGATGCTGTCATCGTAAAGATGCTCGAATACACCGATGCATGTGGGTGTCTGCTCCAGAGTGAGATTGAGCTCCTCTCTGGCGATACGCACGAGTGCATCGGATATCTTTTCGTTTTTGTATATCCTCCCACCAGGGGTGAAGTAGTAGCCCTGTGCAGGTCTGTTTTTACGTTTTCCAAGGAGAACTTTTCCCTCATTTTGGACAATGAGATCTGCCGAGACGAGAGGTGTGGAAGCGACAACCGTTTTGAACGTCTGCGCATCTAGCATGATTCATTCCTCTTGAAATCATCCTCTATCCGAATAATATCATCCTCCCCGGTATACTCACCTACCTGTGCTTCGATCAGCACGACGGGAATTTTCCCCTGGTTTTCGAGTCTGTGGATCTCTCCCATCTTGATGTAGGTCGATTCATTGGGACGTATGAGTTTGACTTCATCGCCTACCGTGACGGTGGCGGTGCCGCTGACGACGATCCAGTGTTCTTTGCGGTGAAAGTGCTTTTGGAGGCTCAGTTTTTTACCCGGTTTTACCACGATTCTTTTTATCTTATAGAGTTTATCGCTGAGCAGGACTTCATACGTTCCCCACGGCCGATGGGCGAGGGTGTGGATGTTGGTCAGTTCGCTGTTTTTTTCTTTGAGCTTTTCGACGACCTGTTTGACTTTCTGGCTGGAGCCTTTTTTGCTGATGAGCAGAGCGTCTGCGGTGTCGATGATGATGAGATCTTCGATATCGATCGTCGCAATCTTTTTCCCATAGGTCATGATGAGATTGTTTTTGGAATCGATGCTGATGTGGTGCGCGTTTTTTGTATTGCCGTTTTTATCTTTGGGCAATTCTTCGTAGAGTGCGTTGAAGCTTCCCAGATCGCTCCAGTTGATGTCGCTTGGGACGACTTTGACGCTGTCGCTCTTCTCCATCACAGCATAATGGATGGAGTCTGAAGGGATCATCAGCATCGCCTCTTGTTTGATGTGTATCATCTGCTCCGACGGGCTGGTTTCGCTGAGTGCCTCTTTGAGATCGGCGAGGTTTGCTTCCTCAGCGGGATCGGGGTGGTGGTTGGGAAAGGTGCCGTCTGGTTCGCAATAGAGGCCTTTGTAGTGCAGTTCCAGTCCTTTGAAGATATCTTCGAGGACAATCCCCGCCGCGCCGTTGCCACAATCCGCGACGATCTTCTGAGGCATCCCTTTGAGATGGGCGAACTCCCGGAGCATAAAATCGATATAGGGGGTTTTGACATCGATTGTTTCGCTCCGGGGATTGTCGGGGATGGACATGTCGGCATACTCTATCACCTCTTTTCCGAGTGCGTAGATATCCTCTCCGAAGAAGGGAGTTTTGTCCAGTGTGATCTTGCAGCCGTTGTATTCGGGAGGATTGTGCGAGCCGGTGATCATGACCGATCCATCCAGATCGAACGCTTCCTGATAGTTGGCGAAGTAGTTGACGGGTGTGGGTACCATCCCCATATCAAAGACACTGCATCCGGCCGCATTGAGTCCGCTGGTGAAATAGTCGCGAAGCTGTGGCGAGTGGGTCCTGGCATCGTAACCGATCGCCACGCACTTCCGGCCTCCGATCCTGTGACCGAGGAAGTAGCCGATCAGCTTGACGCTTTGTGCATGCAGATCTTTTTCGTAGATACCGCGGATATCGTATTCGCGGAAGATGGATGGGCTTATCATTCTGTCACTATCCTGAACTTTAACTATGTGCTTTTGTATTATTAATTATATTAGCTAAGTTTCTATTAAAAGATGTTTAATCGATTGTTGGGGGGCAGGCCTTTATTTTTAACTTCTTCCTCCAGATAAACCCAAAGTTAAAATCAATGCTGCACTTTTCCAGCTCAAATGTATATGTTTCGTCGCTGAAATCGCCCATTTTGCGATAGACATAGTCGATCAGGCGGTAGACTTTGGCTTTTTTCTGCTCCGGATAGTCGATGACGTAGTACTGCACACCCTCTTGCTGATAGAGTTCGTATTTGAGTATTTCATCTCTCTTTGCTGTCGATTTTAAGGTAACTTCAAAGATAGTCTCCGGTTTTCTGGTCACTCTCTCATCCGGTTCGTAACTGATCTGGCTACACTTAATAGGACACAGAAATGTTACAATGCTGTAGAATAATAAGTGTAGCCAGTTCACATCCTGAGTGCCAGATGTTATGGACTTATACAATCACTTGCTTTTTAACATCATATATGCTATCATTATTTATGAATGTTGTGATAGATACGAGT
>JALWLU010000159.1 GCA_026996325.1 Sulfurovum sp. | reverse complement strand
TGTGAGAAGGTGTTAAACCAACTATAGGGACATGACATCAAAATTCCTGCTTTTGCAGGAATGGCAGTACGGACGTTTGTCATCCCGGACTTGATCCGGGGTCTTGACACTTACAGATACCGCTTCACACGTTTTGCAATATGCCGGCTCAGACGCTCCAGCAGTCTGCTCTGTGTCTGGACAAGTTCATCGACACTTACGCCGCCGCGCTCGTTGTAGTCGATATCTTCACCCGCAATCAACCTGTTGTTCTCCACATCAACCAGACTCCATCGGCCATTGAAAGTGACCACACCACTCTTAGCATCACCGTCGAAACGTTCGACACTGAGGTAAATACGGTAACGGTCCTCCACCGGCTCTTCCCATGGACGCGTCAGGAAACTGTACTGTGGCAGCAGTCTGGAGAGGTTCTCTGCCAATACGTTCTGAATATTTTTGTCGAAAGCCCCCACCCAGCGCTCGGTCTCATTCACTTTCAGCTGACTTGCAGAGAGACGCGTGACGATTTGCGGCTTGTCAAGATACTCCGGCAAATCGACTTCGGCAATGCCGATAACCGTTTTCTTGATATGTTTTGTACGCTGCAGATCATCGACGCTCGCCGTATGGAGCTGATAGAAGTTCGATTTGCTGCTACAGCCGCCAAGCAGTATCCCAAGCAGTGCAGTGGCAAGTAATCCATGTAGTTTCATCTATTTTCCTTTCAAGAGTGATTCGGGATGGCGCTCAAGATAGTCGGTCAGATTTTTGATAGAACGTGTTGCCCTTGTCGCTTCATCAAGCAGTTTTTGTATCTTTTTGTTCATCTGCGCATTGGCATCGATGTAATTTTTTCGTGCTTCCGTCATCAGCACACTGGTATCTTTTGATCAGTTTTGAGAGTGCATCAAGCGACCGGTTGAGCTTTGGCAGCGTCTCTCCACGTGCATCTTTAAGCGAAGCATTCAGCTCTTTGCCGATCTCTTCGAACGGAATGGCGGCAATACGCTTGAGAATGGTTTGCAGGTCTGACTTGAGTGATGCCATCGTCGCGGGCACACTTGGAATCACATAATAGTTATACTCTTTTTTTATCCCGCTTTTCGCTACATCCGGGTGGAAGCCAAGATCGATAAAGAGCTCACCGGTAATGAGGTTCCCTGTCTGAAGCTGCGCACTGAAGCCTTTGTCAAGCAATTTTTTGAAAACCGAAAGGTCAACCTGATCTTCATTGCTCTTTTTACCTAAAATTGTAAAGCGCTCAGGTTCAATCTTTATCAAAATCGGGATCTTGAACTCTGCCGTATCGGCATTGCCCACCAGCGAGTAGTTGACCACTTCCCCGATCTCCAGCCCGTGGAACTCCACAGGTGCCCCCACAGAGAGTCCACGAATCGATTCGTCAAAATAGACCCAGAAGTAGACGGCACGCTTGTAGTCTCTCTTTTTTGCCTCCTGTCTGTTCTCATAGAGCCTGAATACATACTTCTGGGGAACCGGCTCTCCCTTTCCAAACTCAGGAAAGTTGTCGAATGCAAGTCCGCCCATCATCAGGGAGATCAGAGACTCCGTCTGCATCTCAAAACCGTTCGCACTCATGTTGACATTGATACCACTGGCGTTGTAAAAGCGTGTTTTGCTGTCGACAAGTTTGTCAAACGGTGCTTTTACGAACACCTCAATGGTTACATATTTTCCGTCAGGGTCAAGCTTGTATGAAGCTATGCTCCCTGCTCTCAGACGCTTGTAGTAGATGGGAGAACCTATACTGAGCGACCCGATCGTATCGGCCTTGAGTTTGAATGTCCGTCCCTTCTCACCGGCGGTCACAACCGGGATATGCTCAAGTCCCTCGAATTGGCGTATCTTCTCTTTTCCCTCATGCGGATCGATGACAATGTAGACACCCGAAAGCAGTGTGTCAAGCCCCTGCACCTCTCCGACACCAAGGCGTGCCTGCACTACCCAGAAGCGGGTGTTTTCACTCAAAAAAGGTTTCATGTTCTTCTTCAGCTCTGCGGTGACTTTGACGGTCTTCAGTGCTTCACCGAAGGTCACATCGGTTACCTTACCCACAACGACATCCTTGTACTTGATGGGAGTTTTCCCTGCCTGAATACCTGCTGCGGATTTGAAGTTGATGACGATCTCAGGCCCCTTTTCACTCCACGACTGATAAAAGAGCCATAAGCCGATCACCAGTGCAACGATGGGAACGATCCAGACAGCGGAAATACCCTTTTTCTTCTCCTGCCAAACCGCTTCTTCTATTTTACTTTCTCCATGTGTTTCATGCATCTGTTTCCCTCTTTTCTTGAATTTCAGTATCCCAAATCAACTTTGGATCAAACTGCATCGCGGCGATCATCGTCACGACAACCACAAGCAGGAAGTAGGTCGCCCCATCCCCCGCCTTGATCTCCGTCATACCGCCAAAATGTACCAGTGCGATCATTATGGCAACGACATAGACATCGACCATCGACCACTTTCCAATGAGCTCTGTGAGCACATAGAGCTTTTTGCGCTTCTTTTTATGCAGTGGGCTCTTTTTCTGCACTGAAATAAGCAGGTAGATCAAAATGATCAGCTTCGTGATCGGTACAATGA
>JALWLU010000158.1 GCA_026996325.1 Sulfurovum sp. | reverse complement strand
AAAAAGCGGTACACTGAAAAGCGATTATCGCGCTATGCTGCATACACCGGCAGGTGTGGTGAAGAGCGAAGGGGAAGCAGGCTATGAAAAAGTGCTTTCGCTCAAAGGTAGTGTGACAGGGCTTGGAAAGAAGGCGACATACCGTTACGACGGTACAAGGTTGCATGTTGACGCCCCTGCTGCGGAACTGGAGAGGTTGGCGGCACTGGCAGGTCTGCCGGTCTATCTGAAAGGCAAAGCGGACATTTCGGTAAAGATAGAGGACCTGAAGCGTCTTGAAGGAAGCTATGCGATCAGGGGTAAAAAACTGCGCCTGAACCCCAAAGTGATGCAGCAGATGACAGGCAAAGCACTTGGGTGGCCCCTTTCGCTTGATGCAAAAGGGAAGATGCATAACGGGCATCTCTATGGCGGCGCAACGGTTGTGATGCGGCAGGGCACACTGAAGATAACGGCGCTTGATTTCAACAGCAAGCGTGCCGCTTTTTTTGCCAAATACCGCCTTGAACTTCCCGAACTCTCAAGGCTCTACCCGCTTACGGGAAGAGCGCTGCACGGAAAGATGCTGCTTGCCGGAACCCTGCGACAGTATAACGGGCTGCACCTTGACGGCACGACAACGTCACTTGGCGGAAAGATCGCCTACCGTCTCGATGACGACCTGCTTCGTACGACATTCGCTTCCGTGCCGCTGCACAGACTCGTTGCGATGATGGATTATCCTGACTATTTTATGGGAACGCTTTCAGGGAAAAGCCGCTACAGCCTGAAGCGCAGGCGCGGCAGTGCCAAGATGCGCATTGCCAACTTCCGCATCAAGCCAAGCCAGCTGACGCAGACATTGGCGAAGATACTCCCAAAAGACCCTACCCGAATCATCTACAAAACGACGACACTCGATGCCACCTTCTCCCCCAACCGTGTCAACTACACGCTGCATGCACGCAGCTCCCGAAGTGTGCTTGATATTACCGAGGGGCGTGTCGATACCCGAAGCGGGAAGCAGCATGCGAAACTGAAGTTCGTCTATGAAAAATATACGATCTACGGCACAATCGCCGGCACGACGCAGAAGCCGAAGTTCACACTTGACACCTCCAAGCTCATCGAACAGAAAGTGAGTGAAGAGATCCGCAAAAAGGTGGAGAAGAAGTGGGGCAAAGAGGCGGGCGCACTGCTTAAGGGGTTGGGGCTTTAACGAAAAAGCTGTATGAGTTTTGCTACAGGTTCTTCGTCGGTAAAGAGTTTTACATAGCGAATGTCATAGTGCGAGAAGTGTGCCAGCAGTGCCGCATCGTTTTCTTCTCTTGCCGCCGTGTAGCGGGTGCGGCTTCGTTTGCCAAAGAAGGTGTCCTGCCGCTGTGCTGAACGCGGCTCTTCAAGCAGTACCTCCCCCGTTTGCTTTGGCGTCTCCTCTTCTCTGTCTCTGATGACAAGGGCGATCACTTCGTGGCGCTGTGCCAGCAGCGAAAGGTCTATTGGCTCCAGAAAATCGTGCAGCAGCAGCACCAGCGAGGGTTTGTGTAGGCGTCTGAAGAGATCGTTCACCGACTCCTGAAGGTTGAGATCTGTATGCAGCAGCGGTGTGGTGTAGAGCTGCTGGGAAAAATGTTCTATCTCAAAGAGCTGTTTGGTCGGTGGCGTAGAGATGGTTTCTTGCGGTGTGTAGGCGATACCCGTGAAGAGGTCATTGCCGTGCTGGGCGGCATACCCAAGCAGTGCGGCAGTTTGTGCCATGTGTCGCTGTTTGGCGTTATCGCTGCCGACATAGACACTACCGTCCATCATCGCTGCGACGACAACGGAGAGTTCGCGGTTGGCATGCAGCTCCTTGATGTAGGGTTTGCCAAGCTTTGCGGTGATGGTCCAGTTGATCTTGCGGATATCATCCCCCATCTGGTACTCACGAAGCTCAGCGAAATCGTACCCCTCTCCGTGTAATCGGCTGAGGTTGTGGCCGCTTAGGAGCGTATGGACCTGGTGGCGGGCTTTTAGCAGGAGAGCCTTGAAATCGGGGGTCATTCTTTGACCCCCGATTTAGTGAAGAGTCCCCCAGGGGAGCTTCTCTTGCTTCGCAATTCACCTTCTGAAGAGTGAAGAGTGAAAAGTTGTGGTATGCATTGCTGTGCAATGCTTCTATTTTGTTTCGGTTGCTCACTGCTCACTGCTCACTGCTCCTTTTTAACTTTTAATTTTTAATTTTCTCACGGAACCGGTACTGTTTCGACGATCTTCGCAATAACCCCGTCAGGCTGCACGCCCTTGGCTCTTGCCTCATAGCTTAACACGATGCGGTGGCGCAGGACGTCGGCGATGACGTAGCCAATGTCGGCGGGGGTGACGTAGTCGTTGCCGCGCAGAAAGGCTTTGGCGCGGGCGGCTTTGTAGAGGTCGATGGAGGCGCGGGGGCTGACACCGTACATGATGTCGCCGGCGATGCTCTCAAGGCCGAACTTCTCAGGCTTGCGTGTCGCGGCAACGAGGCTGACGATGTACTGTTCGAGTTCAGGGTCGATGTGGATTGTCTCAAGTGCCTTTTGAAGCGTGAAGAGTTCCTCTCTCTCAAGTACCTGCTCTACTTCGCCAAAGCTTTTGGTCGCCCCCTTGCGCATGATCTCCAGCTCTTCTTCCTCACTGTTGTGGATGACGACAAGCTTCATCATGAAGCGGTCAAGCTGTGCTTCGGGAAGTGCGTAGACCCCCTCCTGCTCTATGGGGTTCTGGGTTGCCATGACAAGAAAGGGGCGCTCGAGCCCAAAAGTCTCATCCCCGATGGTCACCTGCTGCTCCTGCATTACCTCCAGCAGGGCTGATTGCACCTTCGCCGGCGCACGGTTGATCTCATCCGCAAGCAGCAGGTTGGTAAAGAGCGGACCCTTCTTGACGCTGAAGCTGTGGTCTTTGGGGTTGTAGATCTGCGCGCCGATGATGTCGGAAGGAAGCAGATCGGGAGTGAACTGTATCCGCTTGAAGTCAAGCCCCAACGCTCTGGCGAGGGCATTTATGGTGGTGGTCTTGGCAAGGCCCGGTACCCCTTCTATGAGGATGTGCCCCTCGCAGAGCAGTCCGATGAGCAGTCCCTCTATCATCCTCTCCTGCCCGACGACCGCCTTGGAGAGCTCCGCTTTGAGTTGTGTGATCTTTTCTGTCATGTCAGTAGCTCCTTTGCTTCCTGTTTGAGTTGTTTGAGTGTGTGGCTTTCGCTGCCGTAGAGATCGGCTTCGAGTCTGTCGATGACGGGTGCAAAGCGCTGTGCATCTTCGGCCATCAGCAGCTGCAGCAGCTGTTTTTTCTCTTTGCTCTCATCGATGCGCTCAGCAAGCGGATCAGTCTTTGTCTTCGTTTTTCTGTGCCATTTCAGCAGCCAGGCACTCAGAAACCCTGTCCCGAAGGCAAGCAGGTACCCCAAAAAGCCGCCAAGCTCTCTCCAGCTGCTCTGCAGCGGCGGCGGGGTGTCTGTTTTGTCGACCAGCGTAGCAGTGTCAGCTTTGGTGACTTCGATATGTTCGCTTGGGATGGTGAGTACGTAGCACTTTTGTCTCTTTGGGTCGAATGCCTGCAGGGTAACGGGTGCAGTATCGAAACTCTTGCCCGACGTCAGGGCCAGGTCGTAGACAGCCTTGTAGTGTACGGTGTGTTCGTCCACGTGTCTGGTAAGTACCGGTTTGCTTGCGAAGATGCTGACGCCTTTTTGTTTGGGGTAAATGTTCTCAAGCAGCGGTGGGTAGCCGTCGCCCTCGATGGTGATGCGCAGCGACACGGGCTCGTACGCTTCGACCTTTTTGGGTTTGAAGAGGTAGCCCAGTTTGAAGTTGCCGATCAGCTGAGTCCCTTTTGGCAGTGGCTTGACCTGCAGCTTCAGGGGTGCAACGGGGATGTCGGAGTCGGTGGTCTCGAGCTTCTTGAAGTCATCACGGTCTCCGGAGAAGAAGTAGCGTACCTTGTCGTCGTTGGTGACACGTTTGGTAAGGCTGAAATTGACATCCATCGTGCCGGTTTCGAGTGGAAAGAGCAGGTAGAGGTAGTGCTCTTTGGCGTGATGGAGGGTGTTGTCGTGAATGGCATTGATCTGTTCGACCCGATAGCTTTTGCTCTTGTTGACATCGAACAGAAAGAGCAGAATCGGTTCGGGATTGGTCTGGTTGATGTCGATACTCAGTAGCACGGGTTCTTTTTCGTAGGGTGCCATGGTGCTTGGATGGATGGTGAAATCAAAATCTTCTGCGCACAGCACTGCACTCAAGAGTGCAAAAAGCAGTACAGCCAGCCTACCACGGTTTTGTTTCACGGAGATATCCTTTGTTGATCAGTTCATACACCTTGGAGCTTAGCGGCAGCTTCTGTGGGGTTTCATCCTCATCCGTCAGCAGCCGCTTTTTTCCCTTTTTTGCACGATTTTTGTGCTGCTGTTCGCCGCCTGAGCCCGAACCCGCTCCCGACTGCTCCTGCGCTTTGGGCTTTTTTGTATCGTCGCTTTCATCACTGCCCTGTTTGGCTTTACTCTGCGCTCCCTGCGATTTGGGACGCGCCATACCGAGCGTCTCCTTGCGCTTCTCTTCAAGCAGGGCGACGGTCTGCAGATTGTGCAGTGTGTCGGCATCTTCCCCCAGTTGGAGTGCCTTAGTATAATACATCCTCGCTTTAGCGTACGCCCCCTGCATCGCGTAGGCGTTGCCCAGGTTGTAGAAGAGCATCTGCTTGATCTTGGGAGAGGTGGTGCGAATGGAGCGGTAGAGTGCGGCAGCCCTGGGGTAGTCTCCCAGTTTGTAGTAGGCATTGGCCAGTGCGATCTGGCGCTGCAGGGAGGGGGTTTTGACCTTCAGCAGGGTAGCCTTGGTGGTGTTGTACTCCTGCTGCGCATAGTGGCTGTAGGCCTGCTTGAGGTAGAGTATATCGAAAAAGGAGGCGTGCAACTGGATGCCAAAGAGGGCAAAGAGCGGCAGGAGCCTTCGTGCAGCGCGTGTGTGTACCGCAAGAAAGAGCAGCAGGGCCAGCAGCAGCGGCAGCTGGTAGAGCTCGGTGTAGCTGTGGCGCAGCTTCTCTATACTGTTTGCATCACCGCTGCCCGCTTCAAAGCTTTTGAGAATGGCATCGGCTGTCGCTTCGGGGCTGCTTTTGGGGGTAAGATAGGTGCCTCCAAGCGTATCGGCAAGGCTCTCAAGCAGCGGATTGATACGCGAGATGACCAGATGCCCCTCCTTGTCTCTTAGCGGTTTGCCCTCCTCTGTGGGGATGGTACTCCCCTCCGTCGTGCCAAGCGCGAGGACAGTCAGGTGGATATCGGCCCCCTTGAGGGCTTTGGTCAGCGCATCGAGGTCTCTCTCCTCCCCTCCATCTGTGATGAGCAGCACCTCCTTGTGGCCGTTTTTGTCTGCAGCGATCTGTGTGAAGAGCTTTTTCAGCGAGGTTCCCTTGGTAAGGATATTCTTGGGCTCAAGGGCTTCGAGTGCCGTCTTGACGAGTGCGTGGTCGGTCGTTGGCGGGGAGAGGAGCAGCGGGTTGGTCGTAAAGGCGATGAGCATCACATTGTCTTTGGCATCCTTTTTCAGCAGTGCTTCTATGGTCGCTTTGGCGAAGTGGTAGCGGTCTGGGGCGACATCTTGGGCACGCATAGAGTAGGAGACATCCAGTGCGATGATGACATCGCGTGCATCGACACGCTCCTGGGTAATGCCTCTCTCAAGCTGCGGTCTGGCAAGGGCTGCAAGCAGCAGTGCGATGATGAGAAGATGCACGACAATGCGCAGCGAACGCGGCTTTAGCAGGTAGAAGGCCAGGCCGAGCGGAATGAGCAGCCAGAGGTAGTGGGGAGCGTGAAAGATCATTGGCGCTCCCTTGCATAGGAGAGGTAGAGCCACAACAGCAGCAGCACCAGTGCCCCAAGCAGCGGTGGAGTGATGAGCAGCCGTTTGTTGAGGTAGTTCTCTCCGCGTATCTCGCTTGGCTCGAGTGCGGCGATCTCTTTGAATACCTTTTTGAGTGACGCAGCGGAGGAGGCACCGTAGCTCTTGCCGCCGGTTTCCTTGGCGATGGTCTCAAGAAGCGCCGCGTCGTAGTCGCGCTTGGTGCCGATGCCGATGGTGTAGATGCGTATGCCCTGCTTCTTTGCCAGTGCGACAGCCTCTTTGGGGGAGTGTCTGCCCGCATTGTGAAAGCCGTCGGTCAGCAGTACGATCACTTTCGATTTCGCTTCGCCAAAAGAGAGGGTGCGCATCGCCTGCATCAGCGCATCCCCGATGGCGGTACTCTCTCCCGCAATCCCGACTGTGGTCATCTTCAGCAGTTTTCCCAGTGCGGCAAGGTCGTAGGTCAGCGGCGAAGCGGTATAGGCGAAGGTGCCAAAGACCACCACACCCATGTTGTCATCGAGCCGGTTTTTGGTAAAGGCCTGCGCCAGGTCGAGGGTGGTTTCGTATTTGCTTTTGAAACGCTCCTTCTCATCGAAACCGCTCTGGGCCATGGAGCCCGAGGCATCGATGGCAAGGACGAGGTCGCGCCCCTTTTTGTGACGGCTTGCGCTGCTGTCGTAGACAAAGGGTTCGGCAAGGGCTGTGACCATCAGCACGAAAATGAGAACTTTAAGCCACATCTCCCACGAAAAGAGAGGGTGCTCCCTGCCCACCCATTTGAGCCTTGGAAAGTAGTAGCGGCGGCTGTGCACCCGGCAGAGGAAGAGGCATGGAAGCAGCAACAGCAGAAGAGAGGCCCAGGGGCTACCGAACGTAAAATGCATACTCTATTTTAGCATTTTCGGGATAAGGTTACGATATAATAATTTCAAATCTACGTCGAGGGCAAACATGTTTTCAAAAACGATCATCCAGTGGCTTATAGCCGTCTGTACTGTACTCTTTCTCTCCGTCACTGCCGCACCTGCTGCCCAAAAGCCGTTTGACGAGCACGCTACGGAGGTAATATACAACTCCCTCAAGCCCGAAGCGGATAAAAGTTTTCTCAAGCGTTTCTACAAACAGCTGCTCTTCCTGCCGGCCTGGATGCACGAAAAGGGTCCCTCTTCTGTGGCAAAAGGGCTCTTTGCAGCGATGAGAGAGGATTTCACGCTCGATCCGCGAAGCAGGCTCTACAATGACGCAAGGGAGTTTGAACGCCAGGCGCAGGCGCTCTATGAGAACGGCAGTACCTTTTTGCAGAAGATGGAGATGGAGTTCAAGATCACGATGCTCTACAAGGCCTACACCGACTACGCCTACTTCGGAAGTATCAACTGGGGCGCTTTTCAGGCGCGTATTGTTAACCTCAAGGTCAACGGGGTGAGTACCGAGTGGGTCCTGCACCGCCCCGATGTCGACCCTATCGGTATGGTGGAGAAGGCCCTGCTGGGAGCTGACCTTAAAAAAGAGCTTCAAGATGCCGTACCTACCGCCTATCACTACCGTGCCCTGCAGCGCGCACTCAAACACTATATGGCCATCGAATCGGAGGGGGGATGGGCGCCCGTGAAGCTGAATACCCGAAAGCTCGACCCCGGCAAACGCGATCCCGGTGTCTATTCACTGCGAGAGCGTCTGAGTGTCACCGGAGAGTACCGCGGATGTTCCGAGAGTGATGAGGATGACCGCTACGACAGCTGTCTTGTCGAAGCCCTCAAGCGTTTTCAGACACGCAACGGTCTGAAGGCGGATGGTGTCGTGGGTCCTGCAACACTGCGCAAGCTTAACATACCGGTCTCACAGCGTATCACTACGATACGTCTGAATCTCGACCGTATCAAGTGGCTCAACCCCAGACAGCCCCACCGCCATATCATCATCAACATCCCCTTCTTCACGCTCTACTTCGAAGAGGATGGCAAGCTGGTCACCTCCATTAGGGTCATTACCGGCAAACCCAACCACCCTACCCCCATCTTCTCCGATGAGGTGGAGATGATCGTGCTTAACCCCTACTGGAACGTGCCAAAGAGCATTATCCAAAAAGAGATGATCCCCAAGTTACTGCGCAACCCGTATGCTCTCAAGCGTGAAGGCATTCAGATCTACTCGGGATGGGGAAAGGATGCAAAGGTAATCAACCCCGCTTCGGTCAACTGGGCGAAGTACCGCTACAGCAAGCACGTCCCCTACCGCTTCGCGCAGCTTCCTGGCTACAAAAACGCCCTGGGGAAGATCAAGTTCCTCTTCCCCAACAAGTTCTCGGTCTACATGCACGACACCCCTACAAAGCACCTCTTCCTCAAAAACAAGCGTGCCTTCAGCCACGGCTGTGTGCGCCTTCAGGAGCCAAAGAAACTGCTGGAGACCTTCGCAAGCTTCGAACCGATCGATATGGAAAAATCCGAAAAGATCCTCAAGGGGAAGAAGAATGTCTACATGAAGCTCAAAGAGAAGGTACCGGTTGACATCATCTACCTGACTGCATGGGTGGACTACGACGGCCATCTGCAGTTCAGGGACGATGTCTATCACTACGACGAGATGCAGCTGCAGTCGTACAAAAGGTGGTAAAATGGCGTTTGAGTATGCAGTCGTACTGACAGGAAGTATCGCGACAGGCAAGAGCTCAGTGGCACGGATGTTCGAAGAGGACGGTTTTGTTATCATCGATGCGGACACTATCGCCCACGAAGTGCTCGAATCGCAGCAGGAGGCGATAACCAAAATGTTCGGCAGTGAAGTCGTGCAGGAGGGAAAGGTGGACAGAAAGGCGCTTGGTAAGGTGGTCTTTGCCGACCCGCTTAAGCGAAAAGCACTCGAGCAGCTGCTCCATCCGCTCATCTACGATGTTATCGAAGCCAGAGCGAAGGCAGAGGATGTAAAGCGCAAGCCCTACATTGTTGATATACCGCTTTTCTTCGAAGGGGGACGTTACCCCATAAAGCGATCTTTGGTGGTCTATGCCACGCCGGTGCAGCAGCTGGAGCGTGCCATGGCGCGTGACGGGCTGGATGAAGAGGCAGTGCTTGAGCGTATCGCCTCGCAGATCGATATTGCCGAGAAGCGTTTTCTGGCAGACTTTGTCATAGACAATACCAAAGATGAAGTACATTTGCGAAACGAGTATGAACGGGCGAGAGACGCCATAGTAAAGGAGTTTGCATGACAGTGACGAAATATTCTGCCAACGGGAACGATTTTATCTTCTTTATCGCCAAAGAGAAAGCAGACAGAAGCGAACTGGCCAGAAAGCTCTGCCACCGCCAGAACGGTGTGGGGGCGGACGGTATGGTCGTGCTGCTGCCTCACCCTCAGTACGATTTCGAGTGGGAGTTCTACAATGCCGACGGCTCGTATGCGGCGATGTGCGGCAACGCCAGCCGTGCCGCGGCACACTTTGCGCACGAAAAGGGCATTTCCAAAGACGGGAAAGCAGAGTTTCTCACCGGTGCCGGGGTCATCCGTGCGACGATCAACGGCCTCTATGTGGTCAGCGACATGGTCGAGCCAAAAATCCTGCGCACCGATATCGAAGAGGATGGCGAGAGCTGGTGGCTGATCGACTCGGGTGTGCCCCATCTGGTAGCGGTACGCGACAATATTGACCAGTTCGATTTGGAGCAGGCGCGCAGACTGCGCGAAAAGTACGATGCAAACGTCAACATCTGCCGTCTGGAGGGGGAGGATACGATGTATGTGCGCACCTACGAGAGAGGTGTGGAGGATGAGACGCTGGCGTGCGGGACGGGGATGGTCGCCTGCTTCATCCGCAACCACAAAGAGGGGCGGGTGGCCGACCAGGTGAAGGTCCACCCCAAAAGTGGTGATGAACTCTACGTCAGCTACGAAGAGGGTGTCTACCGCTTTGGTGGACAGGTTACCAAGACGTTCATTGCCGAAACACTGATCTAGAGAGGAAAAATATGAAAAAACTGTTATATATCGCTGCACTCATAGGCAGTCTGTTCGCCGGAGAGTTCGACGATGCGATGCAAGCTTACAAAGCAGGCAACTACATTCAGGCACTCAACGGCTTCTATGTGCTGGCAAAGAACGGCGATGCGCAGGCGCAGTACAATGTGGGGTTGATGTACGCGCTTGGTAAAGGGACAAAGCCCGATACCAAAAAGGCGATGGAGTGGTATGAAAAGGCTGCCAAGCAGGGTATGGCGCAGGCGCAGTTCAACCTGGGCGAGATCTACCATAACCTCGGCGGTGTGGAGGAGCACGGCTACGAGAAGGCGAAGTACTGGTATGAAAAGGCTGCCGCACAGGATGTCGCTCAGGCATACAATAACCTCGCCTCACTCTATCTTGAAGGCAAGGGAGTGAAGAGAGATATTGAAAAAGCACTGACATACTTTGGCAAAGCTGCCGAACTGGGTGATACCAATGCAGACTTGAATCTCGGTATTCTTTACGCCTGGGGAGAGGGTGTCCCCAATGACAAGATGAAGGCGTACGAGCACTTCAAAAAGGCGCTGAGTGCCGGAAAACGGCAGGCGGGAAGCTACCTTGAGAAGCTTTGCAAGGAGAGCAGCTGGGTCTGTGAGAAGAAGTAGGTCGCTTCTCTTGGCCCTTTTGACAGGAAGACTAAGCTAATTTAAGCTTTTTTCCTATATAATTCCCACCTACAAAAATTGTGGTCGCGTAGCTCAGTTGGTAGAGCACTACCTTGACATGGTAGTGGTCGTTGGTTCAAGTCCAATCGTGGCCACCACTTCTTTAAGTATCTTGCATAGACATAATTCCCCTTTGATATTACAACTGTTATATAGTATAAAGAGAGATTGACAGGTGACTAAAAAATGCTACAAGGTTCGAAACAATGACAATCATAGGTATCGGCAACATACTGCAAAAAGATGATGGGCTTGGTGTCTATGCGGCAAGCTATCTGTCACAGAACTTTACCTTTGAACCTGATGTAAAAATAGTGAACGGCGGGGTGCAGGGGATCAATCTCTTCAACTACTTTCTTGAAGGTGATCCGATTTTGATCCTTGACGCCATCGAGCTGGAGGATGATCCTGCATCGATCTATGCCATACCGGCACAAGAGCTCGCGGGATATGGGCTCAACAGTGGTGGAGCGCATGAAATAGGGGTGA
>JALWLU010000157.1 GCA_026996325.1 Sulfurovum sp. | reverse complement strand
TTGAAACGCGTATCTTTGTCCTCACGTATCTTCAGCGCCTTTTCATACGCTTCGATCGCCTTGTCCAGTTCGTTTTTCATAAAGTGGACGTTTCCGACATTGTGCAGACGCTGCGCCTCATCGACCCCTTCACCCTTTGCCTTCTCGTACTCCTTGAGTGCGGCATCGTAGTTTTTGGATTTGTAGTAGGCATTGCCAAGATCGTACGCCTTCTGCGGCGCCTCCTTCTCAAGCGAGTTGAAGAGTGCGGCACTCTTGGTGTACTCTTTTGCATGGTACGCCTCTTTGGCCTCTTTAATAGTCTTGAAATCGGTCAAAGCTGCAAACGCCGCCGTCCCGGTAAGAAGAAAGAGCAGTATCATCTTTTTGGTCCACATCATTGCACACCTCCTTTTGACGCTACACGCTTGCTGTTTGTATTGCCAAAACGCGGAAAGGAGCTCATCCCAATCAGCAGCAACAGCAGTCCGAACGCCAGCGGATAGTAGAAGTACTCCGTACGCTGTCTGATCTGCACTTTCCCTTGAGACTGCATCTTGTACTTTGCATGTATCAGGTCTGCCAGTTTTTTCATATCATCCTTTCCGTTTCCTGCAATGACGTAGGCACCCCCATTCTCCTTCGCGAGCAGCCCAAGGGCATCGTTACGCTGTGTAATGGCGATACTGCCGTCTTTGAGCAGCAGCGGTTTGCCGTTCTCATCCAGTACCGGTGCACCCTTTTGGGTTCCCACCAGCACCACATAAAGGTCGATGTTGTTGGCTTTGAGAATATCCGAGAAGCCTGCAATCGCCTCTTCATCACCGCCATCGGTGAAGAGCACAAGAATCTTCGGTTTTTTCTCTTTGAGCACGTTTGCCGCAAGCTCTCCAAGCGCACTGAAGTCGGTCGAACCCATACTGATGTAGGAGTCATCGACCCCTTCTACCAGCATTTTCAGCGTTTCCTTGTCACTGGTAAAGGGTGCCAGGATGAACGACGAGTAGGCAAAGGCGGCCACACCCACCTCATCGCTTGGCATATCGTCGAAAAACTCCATCATCTTCTTCTTGGCAAACTCCAGACGGTTGGGGTAGACATCCTTGCTGCGCATCGAACCGGAAATATCCAGCGCGGTGAGCACTGTCAGCCCCTGCACATCGACACTCTTCTCACCCTCATCGACCACCGGACGCGCCATTGCAACGATCATAAAGAAGATCGCCGTAAAGAGAATGATGTTGCGCAGCCGCTGAGGCATACTCTCATCCCCGGCACTGAGACGCTCGAGCACCTTCGCATCGAAAATACGCGAAAGCCGCTCTTTGTTGGTCGAGACCAGCACGGCAAAGAGCACAAAGGGTACGATCATCACCCAGAAGAGGTAGGGGTAGGCAAACTCCATCAGTGCACCTCCCTTTGGTCGGTAGTGAGGAGTGAATAGTGAATAGTGAATAGTTTTGGTTTGCGTTGCTTCGCAACGCCTCTATTCAATAAAGGCTTTTTGCAAAAAAGCCTACCACAATTCCTCATTCCTAATTCCTCATTCCTCATTCTATATTCCTCTCTGGTTTCTAAAGTAGATGAACAGAAGCAGGCTCAGTACCGCCAAAAAGAGCGGATAGACAAAGAGGTAGGTGTGTTCGACCACCTTTTTGTTATTCAGTTTGCTTGCCTCCATCTTGTCGATCTCGTCATAGACACGCTCGAGCGTTGTCGCATCACGCGCCCCGAACGCTTCGCCGTGCCCGGCTTTGGCCAGTGCCGTCAGGTAGGCTGCATCGTAATCGCGCGGCCCGCCGATACCGATGGCATAGAGCTTGACTTTGCGCTTTTCGATCATGCTCTTGACATCCTGGAAGGGCACCTTGCTCATATTGTCGATACCATCCGTAAGCAGAATGACGATCTTGCTTTTTGCCTTGCTCTTGTCCAGCAGGTTGTACGCCTGCACCAGTGCATCGTTGATCGCCGTACGCTTTCCTGCAATGCCAAGCTTCTGCATTCTTGTAATATTGGTCAGAAAATCCTTCTCGAACGTCAGCGGCGAAGCGATGAACGCCACATCTGCAAAAGTCACCAGCCCAATGCGGTCATCCTTTCTCTTTTTGATGAAGTCTTCAACGACCTCTTTGACGACATCGAACTTGTTCTTGAAAATGTCGTTGGGGTCGAACCCCTGCTGACGCATCGAATCGGAACTGTCGATAACCAGAACGATATCACGCCCCTCCTTTTTGGAGTTGGAGTAGCTTTTGGTGATCACCGGCGACGCCAGTGCCGTCACCGCCGCGACAATACCGACCCACTTGAGGATATTCAGCAGTGTGCTCTTTCGCCCCTCCGATGCGATCAGTGTCGCAACGTGAGGAAAGAAGATCGCACGGCTTCTCTCTTTACACCACTTCGCACAGGTCATGAACAGAAGTATGACCAGAAACGCTAACGGGTATTCAAAACTAAATTGACTCATCTGCCACCTGCACAAAAAGTTTGTATTGTCTTAATGTATCGTCATCGACTTTGTCGACCACTTTTTTGTATTTGTACTTCTCCAGCATCGGCTCAAGCTGACTGAAAAGCTCTTTGCGCCTCTCGTCTGTCGCAAGAAGTCTCGCGTAG
>JALWLU010000156.1 GCA_026996325.1 Sulfurovum sp. | reverse complement strand
AATACAAAGTGGGCATCTTTGCCCACTCCATAGGTTAAAAATTCCATTTTTTCTCTTTATTAAATAAAGCATAAGCTTTGCTTGGTTATAACTCCCTATAAACCAAATATGACGACCAAAAGGATAAGAAATTGGCATTATTGATTACTGATGAATGTATCGCGTGTGATGCTTGCAGAGAAGAGTGTCCCAACGAAGCCATTGAAGAGAACGATCCTATCTATATTATCGATCCGGACCGCTGTACCGAGTGTGTCGGCCACTTCGACGAACCCCAGTGTATCGCTGTCTGTCCCGTCGACTGTATCATCTCCGATCCTGACAATGTCGAGAACATCGATGAACTGAAATTCAAATTCGAAAAACTCCAGGAAGAGGAGTAGCCTCCCCTATGGCAAAACGGACCGCCATCATCGATATCGGTTCGAACTCTGCCAGACTCGTCATTTACGAGAAGACAAGCCGCTACGGCTTCCACCTCATCTGCGAACAGAAATCCAAGGTTCGCATTGGTGAGGGAGCTTATGAAAAGGGCGGATACCTCCAGCCCGTAGGCATACGGCGCGCCTTTTTGACCCTTCAATCCTTTCTACATACGATAGAGAAGTACCAGGCACGCACCGTACGCTGTGTCGCCACTTCAGCGCTCAGAGACGCACCAAACGGGGATGCTTTCGTCCGCTGGGTCCACAGAGAGCTTGGGCTCTCCATTCGCATTATCGACGGCAATGCAGAAGCGACCTACGGTGCCATTGCGGTAAAGAATCTCCTGCCTGCCAAAGAGGCGATCACTATCGATATCGGCGGAGGATCAGCCGATATGGCACTGATCTCCAACGGCAGGATCGTCGATACCTGTTCGCTCAATCTCGGTACCGTCCGCCTCAAGGAGCTCTTCTTCGACAAGCAATGCTCACGCAAAGAGGCCAGGAATAATGCCAAAGCCTACATTCAAAAAGAGCTATCTAAGCTTCCAGAACACTTCAACTCCTCCCTTGCCATCGGCATTGGCGGTACAGCACGAACACTGAGCAAAGGCGTGATGAAGCAGATGGAGTACCCGCTCGACAAACTTCACGCGTTTACCTATGACATTGAAGCTCACCGTGATTACCTGGAAGCGATTACCCGCTCCAGTGCCAAGGGACTCAAGCGCTTCAACCTCAAAAAGAGCCGTTACGACACCATCAGAGAGGGAACGCTCATATGGCTTGCCATCCTCGAACATATCGGTGCAAAAAAGGTAATGACCAGTGCAGTCGGTGTGCGCGAGGGGGTCTTTTTGGAGAGGCTTCTCAAAAATGACAACCTCACCTTTCCCAAGGAGGTAAACCCCAGTATCCGATCGCTGCTTGACCGCTTCAAGACCTACGTCAACATTGAATCGAAAAAAAAGCACAAGCGGCGCATCGCCACGGCACTCTATGAGATTATGCAGCGTGAGATCAACGATGCAAAGCGTTACGAAAAAGAGCTTCAGTGGGCATTGATGCTCTCCAATATCGGCAAGACATTGACTATCTACAAATCACACCAGCATGCCTTCTACATCGCGATGCAGGAGCTCAACTACGGTTTTACTCACGAGCAGATACTGCTGGTCTCCCTTCTGCTTCGCATGCACGGCAAGGAGCTGCTGCACAAACCGCTCTTTGGCACCTTTACAGATATGCTTCCTCCAAAAGAAAACCTGCTGTGGCTGAGTTTCATCTACACACTGAGTATCTTCCTGCATGAAGCATCAAATGATGCGAAGATCACCTTCAGTTACAGCAACAAAACCCTCTACATCCACTCCAACCAGACACTCTACCTGGCAAAAGAGAAGATAAAGACACTCGAGAAGCCGATACCGTTTGCGATCATCATCGAAGATGAAGAGAAGCTTCCGGAGTGTAAAGAGCTGGGAATTGATTAGCAGGTAGCAACTTTGTATAGTTTGGTTAAAGAGAAACTTAGTCTTCGTCACTCCTGCGAAAACAGGAATCTTCACCTCTAAATGCAAAGATACCGCATCAGAAGTGATGGAGGATTGAAAATAGAAAAATAGCTTCCTAATTTCTAATTTCTAATTCTGACACACGCAAAGCATGCTGTCAAACCTTAAAATTTCGTTCCCATAGAGAACTCAAACGGTGCCGTTTCATCCCCTTCTTTGTCGTCAAGCGCATATCCGAATACAAGGTTGATAGGACCGAAACCAGACCGCCACTCGAGTACTGCTCCAATTGATGAACGCGTAATATTGTCAAAAGATTTTGTCTGTAAAACCCCATTTGTATCAAGATAACGTTCATCACTCGAACCAATGGTACCGACGTCGTAAAAAAATGCAAGACGCATTTTGGCAGCTTCAGAAAGCGGTACGCTCGCTTCTACCGTTGCAGAGCCTCTATAAGTACCTCCAATTCTATCTTGTGTACCGTCTGAATAATTGATTGCTGGCGCAATTGAGTATGCCTGATAACCACGTACACTTCCGATACCACCCATAAAGAGTCTTTCTGCAACAGGCAGCTTGGCATCATCATCTTTTTGAATATAGGTACCTCTTAGCTTAAATCTTAGAATCAGATCATAATTGATATAGTCTTCCAAACCATAATAAGC
>JALWLU010000155.1 GCA_026996325.1 Sulfurovum sp. | reverse complement strand
AGGCGGTATGGATGTATTCTCCGTGAAAGTGGTACGTACAATCTCTACGAGCGAAATCAACAATATTCTGGAGAATGCCGGTATCAGCCTGACACTTACTGATAGCGATACGGCACAGCTGAACCTCACCAAAGAGCTTATGAACCACCTTGACTGGTGGGGAGCGCTTGATAGCAACACCTACAACAGTCTGGATGCGTTTATCGCTGCCTACTCACGGGATAGCACGGCATTGAGATATGATGGTAATCAAATTGTAAATGGTCCAAGCTGGCAGAAGGTGATTCTCTTTGCAGAGAACTCTGCGGGGAATACGAGCGGCACCCTTGTTGAAATCGACAGAGAGACCAATGCCATACTGACCGACAATGCCGGTACCTGGAATATAGAAAACATTACAGATGATTCGGGCAACACATTTGAGGTTGTTGTAGTAAGTCCAATACTGTGCGGATACCAGAAGAAGATATTCCGGCTTGATGGAACATCCATTATTCAGGGGTATCTTGACCGTGCAGGTGAAATTGGTGGAGAGTTCGCATTCAGCCAGAGTTTGAAAGAGAAGCTGGAAGCTTACTTTGTTGAGAATGCGCCACTTGATATAGACCCGACCACTCCGACCAATCCGGAGATCACCGATGCGATGCTGGATGGAAAGGTTTTCTATACTGTTAAGCAGAGTGATGACATGACGCTCACCTATTATAGTCGTTTAACTGCAGATATCAATGTGCACCAGATCACGAAAGAGGACTATACTGTAGACAGCAATGGAAATGTCGTGAGTTCTCTTACGGAGGTGTTCCCTTATGAGTTGGATAGAGGACGTATTCTCCTTCAGGCAGAGGGAGATGTCAAGATCGGACTCAACAGTGATCCTGGCACAGGAGACTGGGATGTAACGATCTACACCTGGGATGGTATTACAACGGAGCTGTGGATGCTCAATGAGCCCGCAGACTTCCCTGCTGCCAACCCATAACAGGCATAGCGGGCGGCACTTGTCGTCTGCATTGCATAACAGAGGTACTTTGCCTCTCTTGTCAACTATCTCTTTTTTTTAAATCACCATCTCCACATCGTCATGGTCCTGGAAGCACTTGAAGAGTCTGTCTCTCTCCTCTTCATTTTCTACGACACAGGATGCATTGTAGGTGGTGAACTTACCGGTACGTGAGGTATTGCCTAAAGAGCAGAGGTACTCCTTGTCTCCCATTACCTCTTTGATGCAGGCTTTGAGTTTGTCTTTGTCGCGACCGATGATTTTGAAGCCCCAGTTGGTGGGGTATTCGATCTGCGGTTTTTCTGTAGTATTGTTGTCGAGGATCATGCGCTCTCCTTTTTTAATCTATTATATAGCAAAAATGCGGATTTGCATGCGACTTTAGTTGCCTTCACGGTTGAAGTCGCCCGACTTTCCGCCGCTTTTGTGCTCAAGCTGCACGTTTCTGATAACCATCCCCTTGTCGATGGCCTTGAGCATATCGTAGATGGTGAGCAGCCCTACACTTACTCCGGTAAGTGCTTCCATCTCCACACCGGTCTTTCCTGTCAGTTTGGCGGTGACGGTCAGTTTGAAGCCCGGAAGTTCGGGCAGCTCTTCGATGTCGGTCTTGACCGAGGTGAGCATCAGCGGGTGGCACATGGGAATCAGTGTACTGGTCTGCTTGGTGCCCTGAATAGCGGCGATGACGGCCGTTTGCAGTACCGGCCCTTTCTTTGCTGTGTTGGCGATGACGGCATCGAAAGCCTCCTGCCCCACCTCTATGATGCCGCTGGCAGTTGCGATACGGGTGGTGTTCTCTTTGTCGGAGACATCGACCATTTTGGGTTTGTTCTGTTCGTCAAGGTGTGTCAGATTCACGGGGGTTCCTCAAAATTTTTTCTGCATTCTATCATAAAAGTTGACGAAAATAAATCTAAAATGACGAAAAAAGATAAAAAATGACGAAAATAATAAAAATAATGTTGACTTTTAACATCAAAAGGTGTAGAATGGCACAAATGCGAAAGGAGTACCATGACATACGCATATCTCAGACAGATGCCAAACCACAGCAACCTGTCCGACCAGCAGCGGACCATTCTCTCTTTCGCATTGACACAGGGGCTGCAGATAGACAAGGAGGTCATCGAGTACAGTACCAAGAGCCGTCCGATCGAGGAGCGCGAAGAGTTCGACAAGTTTTTGAAATCTCTGAACGAGAATGAAGATGTCATCATTGTCGAACATCTCTCGATCCTCAGCGACGTGGTCGAGGAGATTGTCAAGGTGATCAACTGTATGCTCAGCCGCGGAATCGTGCTCTACCTGGCAAAGACGGGTGTAAAAATCACCAAAATGACGCCGTTGGTAGAGGTCTTTCCGCTTCTGAACGACCTCAGAGAAGCGCAACAGGCCAAAACCGGTCAGATCGGCCGGCCAAAGGGCAGCCGCTCCTCCTCGAAGTTCGACGTCTATCAGGCGCAGATCATCGCTTTGCTCAAAGAAGGCAAGAGTGTCAGTGCGATTGCAAGAGAGCTGAACGTCAGCCGAAGTTCGCTCAAGGACTATATAGAATCAAGAGGGATCAAGGAGCTTGTCAAGGGCTCCTGGATGGAGATAGTGACACCCCAG
>JALWLU010000154.1 GCA_026996325.1 Sulfurovum sp. | reverse complement strand
CTAACACCTTTTGTATCGCTCTCGTATCATCCGTTACCCCGTCACCCTTGGCCCCTGCAAGCTTGATATTGATTGTTCCGTTATGCAGCCTTCTGAAATAGAATTTTTTATTATTAGATTGATAGACCAATACATTGTCGACGATATCAAGTATGTCAGAAGTTTTCGCCCTTTCAACCAATATATAACCCTGACCACCATCACCATCGCTTGAAAGGCCCTTCAAATAGAGAACTTCATTATCTTTTAGATACACTGTGTTAATTTTGACCAAGTCATCAAGGTTGTTGACCTGTCTTATTTCTGCTGCCTTTGAAAATATTCCCTTGATGGAAAGCCGCCTTGCACTGGATATCTGTGAATAGCCGGCGTACAATATTGCATCCAGGTCCAATACATTGTGCTCTACAGATAGCAAACTGCTTTGCTGATTGGGCTTGCCATTAATCACATTTGCCTGACATAAATTGAGCACCAGCATACTGAATATTGAGGCAAAAATGAGTGTTGATTTTTTTGATAAGAGGCGAAAATCAAGGTGGTTGGACATACAGCCCAGTAATAAAATAAAGTGAGCGACAATGGACATCATCCCCCCCTTTCTCTCAATAGTTGCTCGTAAAGTTTAATATACCGATCAGCAACTATGTCAATAGAATAATGTGACTGAACTCGAAATAAAGCCGCCTCACTCATTTTGGTAGCATGGCCAATATCCATCGCCATGTCACGCATCTCTTCGAATAATCTTTGCTCATCACCAATAGGCACTAATATACCAGCATTACCGCCATCAAGTACCTCACGATTGGGGGGGATATCGTTGGCAATACAGGGCAATCCATGGGCCATTGCCTCTAGTAAGGCATTGGAGAGGCCTTCCCTTCTTGAAGGTAAAACAAAACAGTCTGCCCAGCGCAGCCATGGTTCAGGATCTTGCAAACCCGGCATCTGAATGCGCTCACGGTTACGACATTGGGAGACGAGGTCAGCCGTCTCCTGATACAGGTCACCATCGCCCACTAAAGCCAGTTCAACTTCGGGTGTTTGATCAGCCAGGCGGTCAAAGGCGCGGATTAGGGTTGGCACATCACGTTGGATATTTGTAGACAATCGTCCTAGGTAAAGAAAATGTCTTGCCGCATCCGATTTTCTAGATTGATTGTCCGTTACTGGGATATCGACACCATTCGGGATGAGGGTGATCCGTTCTTGTGGCACATGCCCATTTTGCAGGGAGTCTGCTACTGCTAGGGTCGTGGCCACCCAATGATCCAGGTCCTGAATCATGCTTCTACTCAAGAAGTTACCACCCACGCCTATTGCAGCCAGTTCACCTAGATCATTTCTCTCACCAGCCATGGCCACCTTGCAGAGAACAGGAATCCCTTTTTTTTTGGCCGCCCTCATCGCAAAAGCGGTCATGGATGAAGCAATGTGCATATGAACAATATCGACGTCCTGTAGATGCTTTAATACAGCCCTCATTGTTTGCATCCGTATGAAGAGTAGGTTCAACGGCCCAAGCCCTCGTAGTCCAGGAAACCGTTTACACAGATTAAACAGAGGAAAACGATGTATCACAAAGCCACTATCTTCCTCATATATCGGCGAATCAGTGGAGAATCGGGGGGTAAGGACAATCACCCGCAACCCACGCTGCGCCAACGCTTTTGAGAGTTTTTCTGCTTGTCGCTCAGCTCCACCAACGATTGGGCGAAATTGAGGACAAAACATCAGCACTGATTGTATCACTACCCCCCGCCTCCCATGCCGGCTTGCCTGCGCCAAACACCGTACATTAATAGCGCCCACAAACGAGAGCTGTGATCAACTCCATGATTAAGGAATTCATCCAATGTATTGTTTATAACCAACGGATCGAGAGGCGCCATGGTGTCATGACAGCGCACCGTATCTTCCAGTGTCTGGCGTAATGTCCCTCTCAACCATTCAGCCAAAGGTATACCAAATCCCATCTTGCGCCGGTGCACAAACGGTGCTGGAAAATGGCGCTCAGCTAGTTTCTTTAAAAGATATTTACCAACGCCTTTGTTGACTTTATATTCCACCGGTAACGCCGCACAATACTCTATGACTTCATGGTCGAGCAGTGGCGATCGGGTTTCCAGACCACAATGCATGGAGGCTATATCCATTTTAACCAGTAGATCTCCAGCCAGATAGGTGTGATTGTCATACCAAAGCATTCGGTCAACAGAGTCATCAGCATGTTCGCAAGCGCCGTAGAACCAATCACTGCGCCATCTTGGAAGCAATGTTTCCTTCGAACAGGAGCCTAACAAACGGGCCCTCTCCTTATCATTCCAATAGTTGCTATACATTCCTACAGAACGCAACTCCGGCCAGCCATACTCGGTAACAAGCTTACGCACCACCCTTTCACGAACACTAGTGACAGTACTGAGGTGAATAGCCAACGTCGTGAGTCTATCCGCTGAAATGAAGTCTGGCACAATCGAAGATGTACGCATTTTTAGCGGGGATAGCCAGTACCGGGGATATCCTCCCAGCAACTCGTCACCTCCGTCTCCGTTCATGGCCACTGTGACATGACTCCGGGCTATTTGACTCACAAAGAAAGAGGGAACTGCCGACGAG
>JALWLU010000153.1 GCA_026996325.1 Sulfurovum sp. | reverse complement strand
TGTATACTGTGTATTATTGTATAAGGAGCGTTGTGATGAAAAAAACAGTTATCGCAGTTGTAATTCTTTTGGTGCTTATTCAGTTTGTGCCCTACGGAAGAGACCACAGCAACCCCAAGGTGGTCTCCGAACCGAAGTGGGACAGCCCTCAGACCCGCTCACTCTTTATGCGTGCCTGCGGGGATTGCCACTCAAACGAAACCAAATGGCCGTGGTACAGCAAGATCGCACCGGTTTCATGGATGGTCTACCGCCACGTCGAGGAGGGAAGGGAGCATTTCAATGTTTCTATGTGGGGAGTGCAGAAGAAAAATGAGGGCGATGAGGCTGCCGAGGAGGTAAAAGAGGGCGAAATGCCGCTTGCCTCATATCTGCTTGCACATCCTGAAGCCAGACTCTCCAAAGAGGAGAAGCGTGCACTCATAGAGGGGCTCAAGCGTACATTCGGAGAAGAGGATGCCCACGAAGAGGAGGATGAGGATTAATCTTTCTCTTTTGGCATGATGACAATTCTGTTATCGACGTCGTAATGGTTGATGTAATCCTCAATAAGCGCTTCAAGCTCCTTCTTCTTCAGTTGTGAAGCCTCTTTGAGCGGGAACTTCCTGAAAAAAGGTGCCGGCATAATGGAGGCCTCGACCGAGGGATGTTTGAGGTAGGCAAACATCTTTTCTTTGATGGTCTTTTTGGAGGAGTAGCGCATCAGGTAGCGCCGGTAGATCATCTCCGAGGGGATCTGCTGTGCTTCGTGGCAGGCAAGACAGTTCCGCTCCAAAGAGTGTTCCGCTTTCTGGGCACTTTCAAGCGCTCCCGGTGCCATCAGCAGCATACATAGGAAGATACCGCCGTATCTGTTTGTAGAGTTGTTTATTTTTCCCATCGTACCGTTACCTCCGTACCTTCATCCGGCTCTGAGTTGAATGCGATTGTAAAGCCGTATGCTTTTATGACCTGGTGGACAATGTCCAGGCCGATGCCAAAGCCACCTTCGCTGCTGTTGGCACGCCTGAAGCGTTCGTGCACATACTGTAGTGTCTGTGCGTCCATCCCCACCCCGCTGTCTGCGACGACAAGCCGTTCTGGATCAAGTTCGATACGCAGCTTTCCACCGGTGCGGTTGTACTTGATCGCATTGGAGAGTAGGTTGTCGATAAGTCTGAGGGCATCGTCATGGTCCATCTCCAGTACGACATCCTTTGCGACTTTCTTTTCAAGCTGCAGCTTTTTGGCTTCGATGGCGGTGGCAAAGTAGGCGATGCGCTCTTTTAGAAGACGTGAAAGATCCAGCGGACGGATGTCGCGGTGGTAGGCGTGGTTGAGTTTGAGGTAGGTCAGGTCGTCGTAGATGCGGCTCAGTGTTTTGGAGGCGATCTCGATGCGCTGCATCTCCTCCTTGGCGTCGCACTTTCGCATTGTCTGTATCAGCTCGAGGTTGGTCAAAATGGTGCTCACAGGCGTATTGAGTTCGTGTGTTGTGTCCTGAATGAAGCGGTTCATCGTCTCTATCGCTTCGCGCATCGGAGCGATGAAGAGTCGTCCAAGAAAGAGACCAAGCAGCAGAAAGAAGATGCCTGCTGCGAGCATAAAGAGCAGAATGGTCCGTTTTAGCTGCGCCAGACCAACCTGGTCTATCGGTGTCTGCAGCATGATATAGGCTGCGCCGAGATAGTAGGGTTCCACCGGTTTGAGATAGACGAGTGTATTTTCTATGGGCTGGTACTCCTTTGCAAAGTCTATCTGTTTTAAAAGTGTGGAGCCTCCTGCGATGGGCTCTCTGTTGATGTCAAGCAGGGTAAGCGTGTAGGCCGGGTCGATGTAAAGAGGCAGCTTGTCGGCAAAGCTTTTGTGCAGTGCAATGAGCTGGTGCTGCAGGTGCTCCGCCTCCTGTGTCATCATCTGTCGCTGTCTGTCGATGAGGTGGTGTTTTTCGAGGGTGTAGAAGATGGATGCTCCGATGGCAAAGAGGATGAAGGTCGAGAGCAGGTAGATGGAGAGAAAGCGTATAAGGCTCTTCTTTTCGCTATGGAACAAAGCGGTATCCTACATTTTTGACAGTTTCGATATGCGCTTTGCCGATCAGCGAGCGCAGGGTTTTAATGTAGGTGCGCAGTGATCCGGAGCTTGGCTCCTCGTCGTAGTCCCAAAGTGCGGCGTTGATCTTGTCGTAATCGACAAGCTGGTCGCTGTGTTCGAGCAGAAGGGCGAGCAGTTTCGCCTCCTTGTTCTTGAGCGGAAGCGTTTTGCCCTCCTTTGTCAGCCGGAACTCCTTGGGGTAGAAGTGTATCCCTTCTCCCAGATCGATGTAAGCATCCCTGCTGCCGTAGCGTTTGCGCAGCTGCGCTTCGATGCGTACCAGCAGCTCCTTGAGGGCAAAGGGCTTGCGGATGTAGTCGTCACATCCTACATCGAATCCGTGGCTGACATCATCGACGCTATGCAGCGAGGTGATGAAGATTGCCGGCGTATCGTTCCCCTCCTTGCGAAGCTCCGCAAGCAGGTCAAACCCGTTCTGGGCGGGCACCTTGATGTCAAGAAGCATCAGGTCCACATCGGTCTCGTAGGCGATCTCCTTTGCACGGTGCGCATCGTAGGCGCTAAGTACCGTGTAGCCGTGGTGTTCGAGAAACTGTTTGACGGTATCGTTCAGCTGCAGATCATCTTCAAGCAGCAGGATCTTCTGGTGCATACGACTCCTTTTGTGTTATTGTAGCAAGAGAGTATCAACCAAATATCAACTGTCACTACTTTCAAGTTTCTCTGCTATAGTGTAAATAAGATAAATATACTCCTAATTGGAAAAACGATGAAACACGATACGAACACCACACCCATTGAAAACCTTGAAGCCTTTGCCAAACATGCGGACTACTCACTGCTTGAGAGCCTGCAGCCTGACCCGCAGTCTACCGATGACGGCAGCGACCACGACCCGCGTCAGGTCTTCAGCGGACACTATGTGCCGGTCAAACCGACACCCATAGAAAATCCGGTTTATGTTTCGCACAGCAGAGCATTTTTCAAGGAGCTTGGTTTGGCAGATGCGCTGGCGACATCAGAGCCCTTTATGCAAATGTTCAGCGGCGATGCCTCCAGCCTGCCAAAGCCACTGCACCCCTACGGCTGGGCGACGGGGTATGCCCTCTCCATTTACGGTACGGAGCTGTATGAGCAGTGTCCGTTCGGTACGGGAAATGGGTATGGCGATGGGCGTGCTGTCTCCATCTTCGAGGGAGTGCTGGGTGGCAAACGGTGGGAGATGCAGCTAAAAGGGGGCGGGCGCACACCTTACTGTCGTGGTGCGGACGGGCGTGCGGTGCTGCGTTCAAGCGTGCGGGAGTTTCTGGCGCAGGAGCATATGCACGCACTTGGTGTACCCACCACACGCTCTTTGACGCTTTATACCTCTACTACCGAGACGGTTAGACGCCCCTGGTTTCGGGAGGGATCGCACTCCAGGGATCCTGAAGTGATGATCGACGAACCCGTTGCCATTACCACGCGTGTCGCCTCCTCGTTCCTGCGTGTGGGACAGCTCGAACTCTTCGGCCGCCGTGCCCGCAAAGGGGAGCACCCCAAGGCGAGGGAGGAGCTTGAAGCGATGGCGCGGTACATCATTGTACGTGAGTATAGCGAAGAGGTTGATACCGCATTGCCGCTTGAGGAGCAGGCGGTGCAGCTTGCCCGTGCCTTTGGGAAGCGTCTGAGTTCACTGGTAGCCGACTGGATACGGGTAGGTTACTGTCAGGGCAACTTCAACAGTGACAACTGTGCCGTTGGCGGCTTTACGCTTGACTATGGCCCGTTTGGGTTTATCGATGCCTTTGACCCCTACTATCAGCCCTGGACGGGTGGGGGAAGACACTTCTCCTTTCTCAACCAGCCAAAAGCCGCAGAGCAGAACTTCAAGATGTTCGTTTCGGCACTGCGACCGTTGTTGCAGCATAATTTGGGGGCACTGGCAAAGTTGGAAGAGACAGAAAGGACGTTCCCTGCCGTAATGCACAGCCGGATGCTGCAGATGTGGGCTGCAAAGCTTGGCTTGCAAACGTTCGATGCCGGGCTCTTCAACGAACTGATGCGTCTGATGATAGAGACAACGGTGGATTATACGATATTTTTCCGTGAACTCTCCGATATTCCCGATGACATCGCACCGCTTGTCAAAAGCTTTTATGCCAATGAAAACAACGAGACGCTTCTGCAGCGCTGGAGGGAGTGGTTTACCAAGTGGCGAAGTGCTATCGGTGCGGAGAGTCCAAAGTTGCGTGCAGCACGCTCTAAACAGATGAAGCAGACAAACCCCAAATACACCCTGCGCGAGTGGATACTCGTGCCTGCCTATAAAGCCGCCCAACGTGGAGACTACAGCCTTATAGAAGAGCTTATGGAAGTAATGACCAACCCCTATGCCGAGCAGTCTGAAGCGGTTGAGAGCAGATACTACCGAAAGAAACCTGCCGATCTCTTCGATATTGCGGGTGTTTCACATGTGAGTTGTTCTTCGTAAGTAGAGGCTCTTTTTATTTCAACCCTATCTCCACACTAAGCCCAAGCGCTTCTGCATACTTCATAACGGTCTTCAGGTTTGGCACATAAGTATTGTTGAGGCTTTCGAGTCTTGAGATGTTTGGTTTGGATGTACCGATTTTCTGGGCAATCTGCTCCTGTGTCACCCCTTTGGCAAGTCTGGCAGCTACAAGCTCTTTTTTAAGGGCATAAAGGGGTGCTAATGCATCATACTCCTCTTTTACCTCACTGTTTTGCAGTGCTTTCTCTTTAAAGTTTTTAAATGTCGGTCTATGTGGCATTGTCTATCTCCTTTTTACGCTTCAGTGCAAGTTCTAAAGCTTTTTTGGGTGTTTTTTGGTCTTTTTTGACGAAAGAGTGCAATATAATGATCTTTTGTCCTTTTTGGTAGCAATAGATACTTCTTCCAATACCCTCTTGTGCTTTTGCCCGTACTTCAAACAAACCCTCTTTTAGCGGTTTTGTATAGGGTTCACCGAGTTTGGCTCCAGCCATCTCTATCAGTTCAAAGATATGCAGCATTTTTGCCAGTATCTTTGGAGGCAAAGCCAATGTTGCATTCTCTACACTTTCGTCATAAAACTCAATGTTCCAAGGCATAAGATATGTTATCATAATAGATAACCAATGTCAACTATACAATGGGCGAAGCCAAATTCACATTGGGTTGAGATTGCTGTGCTATCATTATAGATCTAAAACTTTATTTTAAAGGAAACCAAATGATGAAACGGACGATTGTACTCCTCTCCATGCTTGGCACAGCACTGCTTGCCAACGATGCCGCAGCCCTTACCAAAGCCAAATGTGCCTCCTGCCATATGCTCGAGAGCCCCAACTTCTTTCAGCTGCAGAAACTCAAAGCCCCTGCGATGGATGCGGTGGTGTTTCATGTGAAACTGGCTAAGGAGAAGCCCCAAGAGCAGAAAGCCTTCATTGTCGACTATGTGCTAAACCCTGATGTCTCCAAATCGGTATGCGAATCCAACAAGGTAGCCAAGTTCGGCGTGATGCCTTCTCAGAAAGGGAGTGTCACAAAGGCCGAGCTTGAGACGATCGCCGACTATTTGCTAAAGACCTATCCGCACAAGGATTTTGCTGCGATGATCAAAGAGGTGCAGGCAAACGACAAGATCCGCGCGCTTACCGATTCGCCGTTTCTGATCAACAGCGACCGTCTGCCGCATCTGACCAAACTGCTTGTCAAACACTGGGACAAGGGTGCGCTGGGACTCACGCCTGAGCAGAAGAAAAAACTGCTTGCAATCCGCAAGGAGACGCTGGGCGCGGTAAAGAAGATCAAAATGCAGCTAAAGCCGCTTGAGGATGAGGTGGCCGAAGCGATGATCGACAGAGAAGACCCAGGCAGTGTCGCACCGCTGCTTGAGAAGATCGCCAAGCTCAAGATAGAAGCGACCAAGGTGCACCTGAAGTGCATTGCCGATACGACATCTGTACTGACAGATGAGCAGGTCGCCTATCTGCTGCCCTTCTGGGAGTAGGGTTTCAACTCGCTGTCAGCCATTTGCCTTCATAATGCACAAAAAAAGGTGGTGGCATGCAGTCCAAATTCAAAACGGCCGCAGCAGGGACGCTAAAAAGCCTGAAGAGGGTCGCCCCGATGCTGCTGGCGATCATCGGCCTCATTGGCCTCTTTAAAACCTATATTACCCCTGAAATGCTCCGTACCCTCTTCAACGGTTCCGCACTGCACGATATGCTGGTGGGCGTGGGCTTTGGCGGTATCTCTGTCGGGCAGCCCTTTCTCAGCTATATCATTGGCGGTGAGCTGCTAAAAGAGGGTGCCTCCTTTTATGGGGTGACGGCGTTCATCCTTGCCTTCGTCACCCTTGGTGTGGTGCAGCTGCCGATGGAGTTCTCCATCTTTGGCTTCCGTTTCGCACTGGTGCGCAATCTCCTCTCCCTTCTGTTCGCCTTTGTTCTCGCCTTACTCATCGCCTTTTGTGTCAGGATATTCACATGAAAAAGAGCCGCAGTGGTCTGGTGATGCTGGGTATCGTGGCACTCCTCTACCTGGTGCTTGGTCTGCTTCACCCGGAGAAAACGGCAGCGGCACTTGGTGAGAGTCTTGGTGTGCTTAAGATGATCCTCCCAATTTTGCTGCTGGTCTTCTTTCTGATGGCACTACTGAACGCCTACATCGACGAGAAGGCTATCAGCAGGCATATGGGGGAGGAGAGCGGTCTTAAAGGATGGTTATTGGCGCTTGTCGGGGGCATACTCAGCCACGGACCGGGGTATGTGTGGTATCCGCTGCTGCAAAACTTAAGAGAGCAGGGTGCCAAAGACGGCTTGATCGTTGCATTCATCTATGCGCGTTCCATCAAGATCCCGTGGATACCGCTGATGATCACCTATTTTGGATGGAGCTTCACGCTGGTCTATACCTTCTGGGTGGTGGTTGGCGCATGGCTGCAGGGTATTATCGCCCAGAAACTGCTGCGATAGTAGTGTTGCTTATAGCAAGCCAAGCAGGGCGACAAGCAGCACCGGCGGTGTGACGACCAACCCCACTTTCATATACTCACCCCAGCCTATCTTCACACCCTTTTGTGCCAATACATGCAGCCAGAGCAGCGTTGCAAGCGACCCGATGGGGGTCATTTTTGGCCCGAGGTTGGAGCCGAGGATATTGGCGTAGACCAGCGCTTCGTTACCCACATACCCCACCTTGTCAATGGCGATATCCATAATCATAATGGTCGGCATGTTGTTCATCACAGCGGAGATGACCGCTGAGAGGAAGCCCGTACCGATGACGGCGACTGTTTCACCTTGCTCTTTTAGCATTGCTATCCACGAGGCCACCTCATCGGTAAGGCCTGCATTCTTCAGTCCGTAAACAACGATGTAGAGCCCGATACTGAACCATACCACCTGCCAGGGAGCAGCTTTGATGGTCCTGATGGGGTTGGTTGCCTTGAAGTAGGCAGCAATTGCCAAAAATATCAAGGCACCGCCAAGCGCAAAGAGGGAGACAGGAAGACGGAACTGCTCACCGATGAAATAGCCCAGCATCAGAAGCGCGAGAAAAAACCAGCTGAGTTTGAACATGGTCAGGTTCTTGATGACAGAAGATGCATCGGGCAGCAGTTCCACATCGACCTTGAGCGGAATGTCCTTTCTGAAGTAAATCCACAAAACAGTGATGGAGGCGATGATGCTCAGCAAGTTGGGCAGGAACATATGCCTGGCATACTCCGTAAAGCCGATATCGAAGTAGCCTGCGGTAACGATGTTGGTGAGGTTGGAGATCACCAGCGGGTTGGAGGCAGCATCACCGATGAATCCGCCCGCCATCAAGAAGGCGAAGATGGGCAGGGGTTTCATCTTGAGGTACTTCATCTTCGCCAGCAAAATAGGGGTGAGAATGAGTGCCGCACCGTCGTTGGCAAAGAATGCGGCCACCAGGGCTCCCAGCAGCAGGATGTAAACAAACATCTTGTTCCCGCTTCCGCCGCTGAGCTTAGCCATCTTTATCGCCGCCCACTCGAAGAAGCCAATCTCATCGAGTACCATTGAAAGCAAAATGATACCGATGAACGCCAGTGTGGCATCCCATACGATCTTCGTAACGGTGATGACATCATCAAGGCTGACCACACCCAGTGCCACTGCGGCAATGGCACCGATGACGGCGGTGGTGCCTATCTGTAGCCCCTTTGGCTGCCAGATGATGAAAAGAAGGGTAACCAAAAAGAGGCCTGTAGCGAGAAACATGGCAATCCTTGCAATTTTTGTCGGAGTATATCAGAAAGTGCAGTATAAATCAAGATATATTGATATATTAAATCTTTTATGCTACACTTCGCCAAATCGAAAGGATGAAGATGGACGATTTTTTAAAAACCGTTGCCGCCCTCAATGATGAGACACGGGTGCTGCTGTTGCGTTTTTTCGACGAACACGGCGCACTCTGTGTTTGCGACCTGCAGGCATCGCTGGGGATGATACAGTCGCGTCTTTCCAGACATCTGAAGATTCTCAAAGAGGCGGGTTTCCTGCGTGTGGAGCGAAAAGGGACGTGGGCCTACTACAGCATACGCACACCGCTTGACAGGTTCAGGTCCGAAGCGATAGAGGAGATACGCCATCTTGACATAATGCTGCCCAAACTGCAAAAACCATCACAAAGAGGAGAGTGTTCCCTATGAGTAAAAAAGAGGTGCTGATACTCTGTACCGGCAACAGCTGCCGCTCCATTATGGCAGAAGCGCTTATCAACGCCAGGCTTGGCGACTGTGTCAAGGCGCAGAGTTCTGGTGTCAGAGCCAGCGGGCAGGTCAACCCGACCGCACAGGCACTGCTGGAGCGCAAAGGCATCTGGCGGCCGGAGTACCACTCCAAGGTTATCGAAAGGGTCATAGACACGCCGTTCGACCTTGTCGTCACCGTATGCGACCACGCCAAGGAGACCTGCCCCATGTTCCCCAAAGCGGTCAAGACGATCCATGTCGGCTTCGAAGACCCAAGCGGGAAGGCCGAAGCGGAGTACGAAAAGACCTACGCGCTCATAGAAGAAGAGCTGCTTCCTGTCATCAAACAGGAACTATGTCAATAAAGGAGAAAGAGTATGCAAAAAAGTGTCAGCAAAACCCAAAGCGGCGTCAAGATACACTTTACCGGAGGCGTGCAGAAACAGAACATCGTCAAGATGGTGGAAAACTGTGCCACAGGGCAGTGTGAATGTATGAGTGACGAGACCAAGGCGAAGGTTAAAAATATGAAGGTCGAAGGCAGCGACGGCAATGTCGAGCTTAACCTCGAGGGCGGTGTGAGCGTTGAAGAGATAGAGGCGGCACTGGAGCGTTCGAAGGTTATCAACTGACAAAGCGCTGCCTCTATCGGATAGCTATATCCATTTAGAGTGGTAAGGATGAGCGGGATTTACTTTTTCAGTCTCTCTTTTCCCAGCTCTCCGCTTTTGAGCTTTTGCGTATACTCTTTGAGTGCGCTTTTGACATCTCCTTGCAGAATGTAAAGTCCAATGAGGTTTGGCAGTGCCATAGAGAGGAATAGCAGGTCGGTAAGATCCACCAGAGGTCCGAGTTTTTCCACAAGAGAAGCAAGAATGATCACTGACAGAAAGATCACCTTGAAGAGAATGCTTGATCTCGCACCAAAGAGATAGACCCAGGCTCTGTCTCCATAATAGGACCAGGATATCATAGTCGAGAAGGCGAACAGGGTTACTGAGATCGTCAGAATGACCGGAAACCAACTGATGATCGTTCCGTAGGCAGCCGAGGTGAGGGCCGCTCCCTGTTTTGCCTCTATAATGGCGTCGAGACTTTCCGTTCCACCCGTATAGACACCGGTGATGACAACTACAAGCGCGGTCATTGTACAGATGACCACCGTATCGATAAAGGGTTCATAGAGTGCAACCATCCCCTGGCGTACGGGATATTTCACTTTGGCGGGTGCATGCGCGATCGGCGCCGAGCCTATTCCTGCTTCCGAAGAGAACGAGGCGCGTTTGAAACCCTGTATGATGACACCGGCTATCCCTCCAGCCACGGCAGTAGGAGAGAAAGCCTCTTTGACAATAAGTGCAAATGCATCAGGTATCACAGCGTAGTTGACAACAAGAATATAGAGCGAGGCACTTACATAGATGATCACCATCAGCGGGACGATCCTCTCCGTGACATTGGCGATCGATTTGACGCCGCCGATGATAACAAGGCCTGTAACCACGGCCAGTGTTACACCGAATATCCAGGGCTGCTCGGCAAAAAGGGGTATCTGGCTTTTGACCGCACCCAGAGACTGGGAAACCTGAAAAGCGTTGCCCCCACCCAGTGCGCCACCCAGCATAAAAACCGCAAAGATAAGTGCAAGCGTACGTCCCAAACGCGGCATACCTTTTTCTTTGAGTCCTTCGGAAAGGTAGCGCATCCCTCCTCCAAGCACCGTACCGTCAGGCAAAAAAGTACGATACTGCAGAGACAAGGTTACCTCGGTAAATTTTAGCGTCATATTGAAAAAGCCTGCAACGATCATCCAGAAGGTGGCACCGGCACCACCGATCATGATTGCCACGGCAACCCCGGCTATATTTCCAAGGCCGACAGTAGCGGAAAGTGCAGTGGTCAGAGATTGAAAGGGGGTAATGACCCCTTTGTCCTCTTTTGTCTGCCATTTGCCAAGCATCACTTCAAATGCATGTTTGAAAAATCGGAGATTGGGAAAGCCCATTTTTACAGTGAAGTATATGGAAGCTACGGCAAGCCAGGCTACGAGAAAAGGGATGGAAACGCCATCAACCTGCCCAAAGAGAATATCGAAGAAAAGAATGTTTCCCAAGAATTCATTGACAGCCCCCAGGATAGACGATACCATACAATTTCCTTTTGTTTTTAAAGATCATTTATTATACACATTAAGCCCTAAAAGAGCCCATAAGACGGTTTTTTGATTTTTTTAATGATTTCTATTGACATTTAAAATAGTTTTGACTATAATTGCAGTCCTTTTTAAACGGAGTGTAGCGCAGTCTGGTAGCGCACCTGGTTTGGGACCAGGGGGTCGAAGGTTCGAGTCCTTTCACTCCGACCATTAAAGTAACATCAAAATATCCATTAAGACACAGTTTAAACAGTACGCTTAAACGGAAGTCTTCTTATGGTAGGCGTAGTTCAGTT
>JALWLU010000152.1 GCA_026996325.1 Sulfurovum sp. | reverse complement strand
CGGCTTGAGAGCAGCAGCGGTTTGCCCTCATACTTGTATGTATAGCTGAATCGTGTCCATGCTTTAGGCAGAACCAATCCTTTCAGGCTCGCTTCAACCCAGTTCTTACCGCCGTCAAAGGAGATGTCGACACCCTCGATGGTACCCATTCCGGACCATGCAAGACCCTCGATCTCTACAATATCACCCTTTTTAAGGTCTGTCCACGGCTTCTCAGGACATGGCGAGGTAATGACGGAGTTGACTTCGTTCGCATAGAAGTGCTGGATCGCTTTGCCTGTCTTCTTCAGGGCAGTGTACTTCGCTGTCTCCTCTTTTGCATAGTAAGGCTCAGATGCAAACTCGAGTCTTCCAAGCCACTTGACACAGAGGTTACCTTCCCAGCCCGGAACGAGCAGTCTGATAGGATATCCCTGCTCAGGTCTGAGTGCTTCACCATTCTGCGCCCATACGATCATCGCATCGTCAAGTACCTTGTCGATAGGCACGGTTCTACCCATATGAGAGTTGTCCACACCCTCAGCAAGCATCCAGCGTGCATTTGGCTTGAGGCCAAGATCTTTGAGGATATCTTTAATATACACACCGGTCCACTCGGCACAGCTCATCATACCCTTCGCAAATTGCAATGAAGGGAACTGAGGCCCTCTCCACTCCGGTCCGCCGTTTGCTGGACACTCGATGAAGTGGATGCGGCTGACACTCGGGTAGCGCTTGAGCTCATCCATTGTCAACACAAGGCTCTTCTCTACCAGTCCGTGGATCATCAGTCTGTGCTCGTTAGGGTCGATCTCTGCCGTACCACCGTGACAGCGGCTGAAGAAGAGTCCGTTTGGCGTGATGATTCCCTCCAGGTCCTGGATCGGACACATCGCGATCGATGCATACCAGTTACCTGATGAGAGAAGCTTCGTATTTCTTCTTGTTACATTGTGCTCGTACGGAGACGGCTGTCCGTAGCGGTTGTGTGTAACAGGGTAACCGAATGTCGTACCCCATGGTTTCTCTTCGAGGATCGCAGGATCACCCTTGAGCCCTTTGTGCTCTTCGGCATCGATCTTGACCGGTGCCATTACGCTTGCGGCTGCCATAGCACTAACCGAAAATGCTGCCGACTTTCTAAAAAAGTCTCTTCTGCCAGACTGAATTGTCTCAGTTTCAGAAGCTTTACTTATCTTAGTCATATTACCTCCTTATTTTATTACGTAGCACTCCTACCCTCGCGAGCGAAGAGACACTATTGTCCTTGATTGTAATCGAAATTAAATTAAAATGTCAAGCGAAAAAGAGAATATCCCCACAACTGATTCAATATTCGCAAAATATATACATATTATTAGCCAACACAATACAAAATCAATTCAATTTTTGAATATTATCAGAAAAACCGAACAACTCCATGCCTGACCGATTAGCCTACTTATGGTAAAATAGAAAAAAATAAAGGAGTGCCACCGTGCAGTCTGTCGGAAAAGTAATCCAGCTCTTTGTTTCCCAAAAGGGCAAGAGTGATCCCATTGAAAAGTCCTCTGTCGATGTCGATGAAAAGGGAATCATAGAGGACAAGCACTATGGGACTCCTGCGGAACGTACCGTGCTCATCAGTTCACTTGAGAGTTACGCAATGGCACAAGAGCAGCTGGATGTAGAGATGCCCTACGGCTATCTTGGAGAGAATCTTCTCATCGACTACAACCCATACCACCTTTCTGCGGGAAGCCGCCTAAAGATCGGCAGTGCCGTTTTTGAAATTACCCAGAACTGTACACTGTGCAACCATCTCTCAAAGCTCGACAGGCGCATTCCAAAGCTTCTCAAGGATGACAGGGGCATTTTTGCGAAAGTGGTCGAAGCGGGAGAGGTGAATGTGGGAGATGAAATTTTTCTGAAAGCGTAAAAGCAGAGGGTGCCGTTATTGGTATATTTGTCTATTGGTTATTGGGAGAAGGGGTGCAACACCCTACTTCGCTCCCAGCTTTTCTAGAATCTTCTCGAACTTCTTCTGTGCATCAAGCAGCACGTCACGTGACGCTTTGTCCTGAATATTGAGTGCACTGAACCACTTGTAGACTGTCGGGAAGCCCATGTGTATGACTTTCTCTCCCTTTTTGGTGTAGAGGAAGAGCGTACAGGGACCAAAGGCACCGGCTTCAGGGTGTTTTTGTGAAACGGTGTAGATGACCGGGATTTTACAAATGGAGTAGGCATCGAAGAAGTCGTACGCTTCGATATCGTGCTCGCCCAGATCGTAGTTGAGATCAACGAATACGGGACTGACAAAACCGTTTGGCGCCAGCTCACCCTCGAATGCCATCTCCAGATCATCCTTGGCCTCTTCCCAGTCGTCACCTTTGATTTTGAAACTTACCTCATGCACCAGCGGCCCTTCAGGCTTTGCCATCGTATAGGGCATCTTTTTGAACGCTCCCTTCGGCATCGCAAGCTTCAATGCCTTTTCGATCTTCTGCCCCAGTTCTGCCAGTGCCGGTTCGTCTGCAGGCACTCCGGTCATTGCGGCAATACCCTCCGGAGAGAGGGAGGAGACATTGATGGTCGTATCGCCATTTTCTGTATAGATAGACATGCTAAGGGGTGTAAAAAGCGCGATTTTCGGGTACTTCACCGCCAGCTTACGAAAGGTGGCTTTG
>JALWLU010000151.1 GCA_026996325.1 Sulfurovum sp. | reverse complement strand
TACTTGGATTTAGAACACCTTATGAGGTGTTTTTCGAAGAATTCGCTAAAGAAGTAGCTGCTTAATTTAGAGGTGAATTGCACTTATGATTTGAATGGGCGGAAGTTGTTAATCAATAATTCTGAACTTGTTTTATTGCTAATAGTCAGGTATGCATTACCACGCAGAGCGTGGTAACGAGATTGAATAGAAATAGCTACGCAAACTGCTCCGCAAGGATATCTTTTGCCTGCATCATATCCTTATCACCGCGTCCGGAAAGGTTGACGAGGATCAGTTGGTCTTTGATCTCTTCTGGCTTCATCTTTTTGAGGTATGCCACAGCATGTGAGCTCTCAAATGCCGGGATGATACCCTCTTTTTGGCTCAGCCAGACAAAGGCATCGAGTGCTTCATCATCAGTGATGTGGTTGTAAGAAGCGATGCCTTCATCTTTGAGGTAGGCGTGCTCAGGACCGATGCCAGGGTAGTCCAGACCTGCGGAGATGGAGTGGGCTTCCTGTATCTGTCCGTCTTCATCTTGGAGTAGGTAGCTGAGTTGTCCGTGAAGTACGCCTGGGCTGCCTTTCTCCAGTGAGCAGCCGTGTTTGCCATCAAGCCCTTCACCGCCCGCTTCGATGCCGATGCACTCGACACTCTTTTCTTCAAGGAAGTGGTTGAAAACCCCCAGTGCATTCGAGCCGCCGCCGATACAGGCGATGACTTTATCAGGCAATCTCCCTTCCACCTCCAGCAACTGTGCTTTGGCTTCCCAGCCGATGATACTCTGGATGTCGCGCACCATCATAGGATAGGGGTGGGGGCCTGCGACGGTACCTATGAGGTAGTAGGTGTCGCGCGCATGGGTTACCCAGTGGCGGATAGCGTCATTCATGGCATCTTTGAGGGTCTTGGAGCCACTCTGGACAGCGTGTACTTTTGCACCGAGCAGCTTCATACGGAAGACATTGAGCTCCTGACGTGCCACATCCTTCGCACCCATGAAGACCTCACACTCCAGCCCAAACAGTGCTGCCACCGTTGCAGTAGCAACCCCGTGCTGTCCCGCTCCTGTTTCGGCAATAATCTTCTTTTTCCCAAGACGTTTTGCCAGTACTGCCTGAGCGACGCAGTGGTTGATCTTGTGTGCGCCCGTGTGGTTAAGATCTTCACGTTTGAGATAGACCTTGGCACCGATTTCCTTGGAGATGTTGGCAGCATAGTAGAGTGCCGAGGGGCGACCCACATAGTGCTTGTAGTAGTAGTCTACCTCTGCCCAGAAATCCGCATCGAAACGTACCGCTTCGTAGTCCTGACGCAGTTGTTCAAGTGCAGGCATCAGTGTTTCGGGAACAAAACGGCCGCCAAATTTCCCAAAATGTCCGAGATCATCGGGATCGAAAGGGCTCGGTTTTGGAATGTAAATCTCTTTGTGCAAATCCATGGCATACTCTTGTGTTGATATGGAGGAGATTATAGCAAAGGGGAGGTTAGAAACAGCAGTTCATGAACCCTCGGAAGCAAGTTCGATATGGCTTTGAAAAAGATCTTTGGTGTGCTTCTGTCTTTTTGTACTGATGTATCCGTACTGCATCTTTGCCTCTTTGGCAAGATTAGGAGAGAGTTCCGCATAGGTTGTATTCATGGCGGTATTGACAGTGGTTAAAAAGTAGGTATGTCCGGGTTTGACACGGGTGATCTCGTCTGCGCCGTACCCATAACCCAGTTTACCCCGGCTGCAGCCGTAAAACCCTGTCAGAGAGTATTCGGAAAGTCTTACATGGGTGCTTGGTGCCTTGACTTTTACGGCAATAAGCCCATATGAAGGCTTTTTGTCATGAAAATAGATCGCATACCCTTCTGGTGCTTCTGCAGTGCTGATTTCAAGATGTCTGAGTGCACGTTTGCCATGGCCCTCGACACCAACCAGTACAGTTGCTTCTCCTTGGTAGTGTCCTGCCCCAGAGTCTTCCGGAACAACAATCTCTGTGCCTGTACTACCACATCCATATAAGAGCAATGCTATTGCAAATAGAAATGAGTGCCGCATTATCTGAAGCCTGCTGCTTTGAGTGCCATTTTGACTTTACGCTCTACTATACTGAGAGTCTTTTTCGCAGGGCTTTCCCCCGACAATGCTGTGGGGCGTACAAAGAGCGCTGTGGTTTTTCCGTTTTTCTCCAGCAGCATGATCTTAAGCGGACAGAGTGCCATCATATGTGATTTTAGTCTATTTGCAATACCGAATAGACAGGCATCTCGAACTGTTCTCTGCCCTTGAGAAACATCAGTTCCATAACAAAACATGCCTCCACACACTCTGCACCGACCTTGTTGATGAGATTGGCAGCTGCTTTTGCCGTACCGCCTGTCGCCATGAGATCATCGATCAGCAGTACTTTGGCAGGTTTTTCATTGCATTGACCCTCTTTTCCAAATGCGTCAATGTGTATCTCCACCTCATCAAAGCCATATTCGAGTGAGTATTTTTCTGCTACGGTAGTGTAGGGAAGTTTGCCTTTTTTGCGTACCGGGACAAACCCAATGCCCAGTCTGTCCGCAAGAATACTGCCAAAGATAAATCCTCTCGCATCGATACCGGCGACATAATCAAGCTCATAGCTTCTATATCTGTTTTCCAGGTGTGTCATCAGTGTATTGAGCGCTTTTGGGTTGGAAAGCAGGGTAGTGAT
>JALWLU010000150.1 GCA_026996325.1 Sulfurovum sp. | reverse complement strand
TCGGCACAGATTTCATCGACCTTGGACTTCTCAAGCCCCTCAAGCAGTGCGACACGCGCGACAAGCGACTTGAAAAAGTCAAGCTCTCCTGCCATCGCACGCTCCGTAATGGCAGCCACCTGCGCCTCAAGCCCCAACGGCTTTGCCAGAAAATCGATGGTCTCCCCGTCCATCAGTGTCGAATCGAAATCAAATACGGCCAGCTTTGCCATCGGGATACCTCTTTGTATAGTTAATTTTGGTAGAATTATAGCAATTTAAGACAAAGAGTACGATACCATGTTTGAAACATTCTGTGATTTTCTATGCAACCAGACCAAACAGTTCATTACCGTAGAGGTCAATCCGCCGCACGGCGCTTCACTTGACGGTATTCTTGCCGACATCAAAAAGCACGGGCTGCACGAAAAGGTCAGCGGCTTCTCCTGTACCGACAACCCGCTTGCAAAGCTGAAGATGAGCGGCGTACTCTCCGCCATCAAACTGCAGCAGACTTTCGGCAAGCCTGTCATTGCCACAATGAGTATGCGCGACAAGAACAAACTCTCGCTGCAATCTACCCTCCTTGGCGCCAACGACTTCGACCTGCGCTGCATTCTGGCACTCACTGGAGACCCGGCGAAATACTCCGACCAGCCGGAGGTCAAAGGAGTACTTGAGCGCGACTCCACGTTGCTTTTGAGCATCATCTACCATCTCAACAACGGCGTGGACTACTCCAACAAGCCGCTCGACCCGGCTCCCAAGCCCATCTACCCGTTTGCAGTGAGCAACGCCTACGCCAAAGATATGAAAAAGCTGCAAAAGCGCATGCTTAAAAAGCTCAACTACGGCGCGCGCGCCATTATCACACAGCCTGTATACGATGTAGAAAGCGCCAAAGAACTGCTGGCGCTCTTTGAAGAGGCAAAGGAGATGAGCATCCGAGAGACCGCAAAAGAGGCGCAGCTGGTGCTTGGTCAGTTCCCCATCGTCCGTGCCCGCACCGCCAACTTCATCGACGACAAGGTACCCGGCATCTCCGTTCCCAAAGAGATCATCGATGAGATGAACCTTGCGGCGATGGATGGTGAAGCAAAGGAGCAGGAGGTCGGCTTTGCCCTCTCCAAAGCGATCTTTGACGATATGATGAAACTGCACGGCAAAGTGCACCTTATGACGCACAACCGGTTCGATCTCTGCAGTGAACTGATCGGATAGTTTTAGCTATCCTCTTTCTACCGATACAGTATCCTGATATATCTTTTCGAGTGTCTGCTTCAACACAGCTATACGCTTTGAACATACCCCAAAAATAGTTTCTGCATTCAGGTCAAAGTAGTGATGTGAGAGGATATCCCGTATTCCTGCCACCCTTTTCCATTCCACTGCAGGGTAACGGCACAACAGATCTCCATTCGTAAGCTTGTCGATCTGCTTTACGCCCTCTCCTACTGCAATCAGGAGCATACAGATACTGTCAAGCAAAATCTGCCCTTCTTCATCTTCGAGAAACTCATCGGAAGTTTTCACTCTGCCGCATCTCTCTTCAATCTTGCCAGCAGTAGCAATCATATCTTCAAGAATATCAGCCAACAGTGTAGGATCAGACATAAATCACATCTTTTTCGATGCGTGAACGCAGTTTTGGGTTCATCTGCTTCCAGAGGGCAATCACATCGACATCTTTCCCAAATGCCTCTTCGAGATCCTGCATAATACCGATTTGGTTAAAAAGATCGGATTCATTGAAGTCTACCACAATATCGATATCACTCTTCTCTTTTTCATCACCGCGGGCATAGGAGCCAAAAAGCCCCAGCCTTTTAATGCTGTAGGTATCTTTCTTTTTCTCTTTATAGGTTTTGAGATAGTTCAGTATCTTCTGCTGTGACAACATCGCATATCCTTCACTTTTCTTCAATAATTATATCATAGATTCAACGTACTGAAAATGTGCCTTGCACACTATTTAAAGAATCAAAATTACGACTAAACACTCCCGGCAATATACCCTCCCAGCAATACTGCATATCGAACTCCCTTCGCAAACGCCACGATCAGCAGAAACTTCGCAAAGCCGTAGCGCAGCACCCCTGCGATGAATGTCAGCGGATCGCCAATGACAGGTGCCCAGCTTAGCAACAGTATCCAGCCGCCCCACTTCTCAAAACGCCGGTGCGCCTTTTGCATCTTCTCTGAAGAGAGATGTCCTTTTTTCTCAAGCCACGCTTCCCCTTTCATACCCAGCCAGTAGTTTACCGCCGCACCAAGCGTATTGCCCAGCGTAGCGACGGACCAGAGCAGCCAGTGAGAGTACCCCTGCGAGAGGTCATAGAGCAGCAGCGCTTCGCTGCCAAGGGGCAGCAGTGTCGCCGAGAGAAAAGAGACAAGAAAGAGAGAAAGGTAAGTCATTCGAAGGGCTGGAAGAGAATCTCACCGTCTTTTACAACCGCTATCTGCTTCTGGCAGGCAAGCGAAGGCAGGGAGACATACTTCCCTACGCTTCGCGCCTGATGGAAGTGCCCCTCTATGACAAGATCTGCATCCGTATAGTGTGCCAGTATTGCCTCAACACGCTTTTCAAAGCCTTCGAAGCTGTGGCAGATACGCTTCTGGGAGAGTTTTTTCATACGGTGGTCTATGATGGCCTTTTCAAAGGGACGCAGCAGGGTCAGTGTCGTTTTACTGCGCAGCA
>JALWLU010000149.1 GCA_026996325.1 Sulfurovum sp. | reverse complement strand
ATATTCGCCTTTGATCTGGTAGGTCTCCTCAAATGTCGCCACCTTGTTCTTCACATCCATCGCGATGAGGTTGTGTTTGAACTTGTTGGTAATGGTGTCGTACTTCTTCTGTGTCTCTTCAAGCGATTTGGCGATGGAAGGGATACCAAAGAGCTTCCCTCCGTTGGTGGCAAAAATATAGTTTGCTCCCAGACCCTCTTTTTTGAGATGGTCCGCACTGAGGTAGAGTATCTTCTGCGGTGCACCGCCACACTTGATGGGTGTTGCAGGCTGCGTATAGATAACCGTAGGCTTCTTACCGGAAGCTGCCGCGGCCTTGAGTTCATTGAACCATTTCCAGGTAACCTCTCCCCCTCTGGTCGTTCCTTTTTCAAGATCGCTCAGATAGACACTGGAGATACCGTTGGTACCGATGTCCGCTTTTGTAAGTCCTTCGATCCAGTCGTAGTGGTAGACAATACCCGTTGCAACAACCATATAGTCGTAGCCCACCTCTTTGCCCGCACGTGTAATTACCTTGTTGTTGTCCGGATCGAACGTGGCCACCTCATCTTTGATCCAGGTTACATCATCAGAGATGAACTCTTTGTTGGGACGGATAACATCCTCATGTGTATAGAGACCTGCTGCCATAAAAACCTGTCCGGGCTGGTAGATGTGTATCTCGTTTGGTGCGATGATAGTAATGTCTGCATTGGGAAGTGCACGCTTCAAGCGTGCCAGTGCCATAATACCTCCCGCGCCGCCGCCCACAATGAGTAATTTTACCTTTTTCTCACTGCTTGGTCCTGCCTGAGCAGGTGTAGGAGCACCCATCATCATGGCAGCACCGCCGGTGAGACCCATCACTTTAAGCGCATCCCTTCTGCTCATTCCGCTTTCACGCTCCAGCGCTTCAAAAGCAACCGTGCTGCTCTTTGTAAATTTATTCATAAATTACTCCTTTTTGGATAGCTGTTGATTTATAATACTATTTAATAGATTAAAAGCCAAATTGTTTATGGTTCTCTCAGCTCCGCTGCCGTATGTCTTCAACCATCAACTGCAGCGTGGTGTTACCCCGAAAATGGTTTTCGCTGACCGTATAGACGATATCGGCTTTTGTGCCGGGAAGATAGACCGCTTCGGTCTTGAACTGCACCCCCTGATGGGTAATACCCTCCTGTTCAAATAGAAAACGCAAATGATTGCCCTCTTTTCCCATCTTATTCGCCTGTAAAATCTGAACATTATGTGTTATAAATTTCGGTGTCGGGTTTCCCTGACCATAGGGTTCGAACTTTTTCAACAGTGTCGTAAGATTGAAAGTAATGTCTCTAAAATGGAGTATACCTACTATATCGGGATCTTCAAGATTTTGTCCATCCGATTTTTCGTAGTGTTCCTGAAGCGCTTCGATAAATGGCTGAAGATTCTTCTCTTCCAGACTCAGCCCGACTGCTGCGGCATGGCCGCCGAACTTCGCAAGCATCGGACGTGTCTTTTCCACCAGCGCAAAGAGATCGCAACTGCCGAAACTCCTGCCGCTGCCTTTGAGCAACCCCTCTTCACTTCTGCTCAGTACGATACAGGGCTTTTTCAACTCTCTTGCCACCCTCGCTGCTACAATGCCCACAACCCCTTCATGCCACGTGTCACCTGTAACGACAATAACCGAAGCCTCTTTGTCTGCTGCCTTGAGTGCCGCTTTGGTAATCTCGGACTCTGTCGATTTACGCACTTCGTTGAAATCGATCAGACGCTGCAGCCTCACTCTAGCATCGTAAATATTTGAAGCGGCAAGAAACGAGACCGCATGGGAAGCATCTTCCATCCGCCCCGCACTGTTGAGCAGAGGCCCGAGAAAAAAACCGATATCCTCTGCACTCAACACCTCTTTCTGCACATGTTCCCTGTAGGCTCTGATGGCTGGTCGTTCACTCTTGGAGAGCGACTGCAATCCCCCTATGACCATTGCACGATTGATGTGACGAAGAGGCATCATATCGGCTATGATGGCTATAGCAGCCAACTCCATGTAGAACTTCATATCGATAGACACACCCAGTGCATTTTTCAAAGAGGCTATCAGATACCACGCTATTTGCGCTCCACACACTTCATCATAGGGGAAGGTGCACTCTGGCTGCTTCTGGTCAATGATGGCATAGGCTTCGGGAAGCTCAGGCGGAAGCAGGTGGTGATCTGTAATGATCAGGTCTATACCTCTCTCTTTGCAAAGCTTCGCCGCATGAACAGCTGAGATACCGTTATCTACCGTAATAGCAAGATCTGTTCCGTCTATGCGGGGAATAATATTTGCCGAAAGACCGTAACCGTCCCTGAAACGGTTGGGAATAATCCACTCCACAGGGTAGGCTATCTCTTCAAAAAAAAGCCGCATCAGTGTAGTGGCAGTGACACCATCAACGTCATAGTCACCTATAACGGTAATTTTTTCACGGTTCTGTATCGCCGCGACAATGCGTTCTGTCGCTTTTTTCATATCTTTGAAAGTGTAGGGTTTTGGAAGATCGTTAAGGGTAAGGAAGCCCTCTTTAAACCGTGCCTGAAGCAGGGAGGAGAGCTTGTTTAGGGTAAGAGGCTCAGGCATCTTCAGCAGATGCCGCCATAGCTGCCTTTACAAATGCCAAAATAGCCGGGTTGGCATTTTGAAGACGTGAAGTGAACTCCGGATGGAATTGTAC
>JALWLU010000148.1 GCA_026996325.1 Sulfurovum sp. | reverse complement strand
TTATACTCGACCTTGTTGTACTCCAGACGCTCTGCAAGCAGGGGAGACTCAAACTGCTCGAGCGCCTTGGTACTGATGCCGCTGTTTTCCGTTGGAAGAATATAGAGTGGTGCACCCTGTTTGATATAGACACGCTCCTTTGGGATGTAGAAGGTCAGCAGCGTAATAAGCGACACTGTTCCTAAAATGAGATAGAAGAAGTCTCTGTAGATAATGAACATCAGGAAAAAGAAGCCTACAAGCACCATAAAGCCGTATTTCTTGAGTTTGTCGAAGCTATCCTCTTTGGGGTTGAGGTCTGTCTGGGTCACGACACTGCTGTCCATCAGCTCCACCGGCACACTGAGGGTGATGAACTGCTGTTTGATCGTATTGAAGTAGGAGAAAGAGAGCTCTTTCTGTGTGATGGGCACGACAGCGTAGAACTCCGCTTCGGCCTTCGCACCCTTGCGCTCGACCGATTCTACACCGGACTCAACGACATTTGAGAGGTGCATATCTTCCAAGTTGGCTTCGAACGCCTCTATGTTGATACTGACAAGATAGTTTTTCTCATCGTAGTGCGAAACCTGCGAACCGCGTATCTTCATATCGGCTGCAAGCACGCCGCAGAAGTCGGGTCTGCCTTCGAGTTTTTCTACGGGAATGGTGTACTGGTCCAAAATGGTAATCTGCCCGCCGTCGTTGACATAGATACGGGGCGTTGTAATCTCTCCGGCATGGGTTGCTTTGAAGTAGAAGGTGTAGAAGTTGTCGTTACCGTTTCTGATCACCAGCGGTTTCTCCGAGAGAGGTCGGATATCGTTGGTAATGTCGAAGCGGTATTTTGGCTTCTTCTTGATCTCCCGTGTATCAATAATGGTAACAGGGAAGATCTGGTTCTCATACACCTTTTTGGGGATGTAGCTGTATTTGAAGCCGCCTTCGGCTTGCAGCAGAGAGCTTGCAAGAAGCATCAGCCCCCAGAGGAGCACGAAAGCGCGGAGAGGGGACATCAGGCGCCAAACCCTTTGAGCATCTTGAGACCGTCTTCACTGCCAAGGATCGACTCAAGCGCACGCTCGGGATGCGGCATGAGACCGAATACATTCTTCTTTTCGTTGCAGATACCCGCAATAGAGGTAACGGAACCGTTGACCACGACGCGGTTTCCTTCCGCGTCGCAGTAGCGCAGCAGTATCTGGCCGTTGGCTTCGAGCTTCTCAAGTCCTTCATCGTCGATGTAGTAGTTACCGTCTGCGTGGGCAATGGGGATGTTGAGCACTTCACCCGCCTCACATTGGTTCAAGAAGGCGTTGTCGTTGTTCTCCACACGCAGCGTCTGGTGCTTAGAGATGAAGTGGAGGTTGTTGTTTCGCTTGAGAGCGCCTGGCAGCAGCCCCGCCTCGGTAAGGATCTGGAATCCGTTACAGATACCGAGCACCGTACCGCCGTCGTCGGCATACTTGGATACCGCTTTCATCACAGGAGAGAAGCGTGCAATGGCGCCTGAACGCAGGTAGTCTCCGTAGGAGAAGCCTCCCGGAACTACGACCATGTCGATGTCGGAAGGCAGGGTCTCTTTCTCATGCCACACCAGCTCGGTCTCGTGTCCGAGCTTTTCGAACGCATACTGTGTGTCAAACTCACAGTTGGTTCCCGGAAATCGTAAAACTGCTACTTTCATCTTACTTGATCTCTATATTGTAGTCTTCAATGACGGTGTTGGCAAGAAGCGTTTCACACATCTCTTTTACCTCCGCTTCAGCTTTGACCTTGTCGTCGGTATCGAGCTGCAGTACGATCTGCTTCCCGATACGCACATCTTTTACCCCTTCAAAACCGAGTGAGTCGAGTGCATGGTGTGCCGCTTTCCCCTGGGGGTCAAGGACGCCTTCTTTCAAAAATACGTTTACGATCGCTGTCATAGTCTTTCCCTTTGTTTAGTTGTTTGTTCCGAGAATTCGGTTGAGTACCTCTTCGTACGCCACTTTCAGTCCGCCAAGTCCCTTTCTGAAGCGGTCCTTGTCCATACTCTCACCGCTCTCGCTGTCCCAGAGTCTGAAGTTGTCGGGGCTCAGTTCGTCGATGAGGATGATGTTGCCGTCCATATCACGTCCGAACTCCAGCTTGAAGTCAACCAGCGTCAGGCCGCGCTGGGCGTAAAACTCCTTGAGCAGGTCGTTTATACGTCGTGCCATGTAGCGGATGTAGTCGAGCTCGGAAGTGTCGTTGACAAGCTCCAGAATAAGACAGTGCTGGTCGTTGAGTTTGGGATCACCCAGCTCGTCGTTCTTGTAGTCGAACTCCACCAGTGTAAAGGGCAGTACCTTGCCGTCCTCAATACCGAGGTTTCGGCTGAGGCTTCCTGTCGCGATGTTGCGTACGATCACTTCGATGAGGATGACATCTGCTTTTTTGTGAAGCATGTGGTTGTCATCGAGCATCTCAACGAAGTGTGTCGGAATACCCTTCTTGTTCAGATACTTGAAGAGCTCCGTGGAGATCTTGTTGTTGAGTGCCCCTTTGCCCGCTTCGCTGGACTTCTTTTCGCCGTTGAACGCCGTCAGGTCATCCTTGAATTCAGAGATGTAGAGACGCTCGTCATCCGTACTCCAGATCTTCTTCGCCTTTCCTTCGTAAACCAGTAATTTCTTCTCCATCAGTGTTTCCCTTTCTCTGTGATGATGAGTGCCTTAAGAATGTCAAGCGCACTTTTAAG
>JALWLU010000147.1 GCA_026996325.1 Sulfurovum sp. | reverse complement strand
ATGACAATGCTTTCATACCCCAGCTTTACAAGCTCCCGGTTAAGCTCCACCACGCCACGCTCGACGCCCCCTTCGTTGAGTTCCGGAAGCAGCTGCACAATCTTCATGAAAAAGCCTTTTTGAGTGCGTATGAGAGATCGACCTTTCGGGTACGGTATTTGACAGATCCATCGTAGATATGGAGGTACTCCTCCCTCTCCAGCATCTCAATGAAGCGCTGGTGCTTGCTCTCTTTTTTGGCTTCAAGCGGCAGCACCACCACGGCACTCTTCCCGAAACTGACCGCTTCGGAGATCATCGATGTACTGTCGGCAGTGACAAACACCACTTCGGCAACTGCCAAAAAATCGGGAATGGGGTTTTGTCTGGACTCAGAATAGATCAGCGTATAGTCGAAGTCATAGGAGGCAACCAGTGATTCAATCTGTTCCGGCGTCCTTGGAGAGGTTGTTACCGCGATGGTATGACTCTCTTGGTAGCGGGCGGCGATCTCATCCAAAAAGGCCTCTATCCGTCCTCTCTCCATGCTGTAGGTACCGTTCTCGCCGCCTATGACTATGCCCACGACAGGCTTTTTGCCTCTTTTGAAAATACCCTGCGGCTGGACATAGGAGAGGTTGACCGGAAGCGCCTTGATGTTTGGCTGTTTGGGCGGGTCGTCATGCCCCTGTGCCAGAATCAGGTCGAAATCGTAGCGGAACCCTTTGGGAAGCATCATCGCCACAGACTTGGCATGCAGCTGCCTTGCCAGTACTTTTGCAGGGTAGTAGGTTGTCGACCCGGCACCGACCACATGACTATACTCCGACTGGGGTAGTGTCTCTATATTGAAAAGGCCTGGAAGGTAGATGTGCAGCCTGTCAAACAGTATGGAGACACCTTTACTCCAGGGAAAACGCGGCTTCACCTTGACAAGGTCGTACTCCATACCAAGATGTTTCGCCAATGCCAGAGACTGGTTTTCATGCCCTGCCCTGCCGTCACTGAGGATCAGCATACGTTCGCTCATCGCCGCCACCTGTTGTGCATCCAGAACCACTGTGAGGGGTACTCGCGTATGACCGATTCCATTATTTGGTTATAGCCTGCCGTCATAGACTCCGGACTCTCTCCCGGCTCGGGCTCTACGGGATCCTGCATGATAATCTTATACTTCCCTTTGGAAACTCTTGCAATGAAAAAAGGGACAACCAGCGGATCAAGCTTCTGCTTCAGCATGGCAATAGAGAGTGTCGTCTCCGCCTCCTGTCCAAAAAAGTCGACCTTGACACTGTTTTGGCTTCCCGCCTTCTGATCGATGAGAATACCGACATTGCCACCCGATTTAAGCCGTTTCACCATCGAAAGCATCGCTTTATCCTTGTAGGCGGTATCATTGCCGTACTTTCTTCTAAACGGTGTGGTAATACGCTCATCGATAAGTTTGTTGTTGCCTTCCCGCCCAATAACAAGCATCGTAAACCCGTGCTTAGCCAAAAAATGCGCCAGCAGTTCCCAGTTGGAGAAGTGCGCCGTCATGGCAATGACTCCGTTGGGACTTTTTGTAGAAAGCTTTTTCAGTTTTTCAACGATCTCCTCTCTGTTTACAACGGCACTGTCTATATCAAACCGGTCTACGAACATCAGCAGAATCTCCGCCACACTTTCTGCAAGCTCCATGTATACCTGCTTGGCAAGCTTATCCACTGCTTCGGGTGAAAGCTCTGGGAAAGCATGTGTCAAGTTTTCGATTGTCAATGCTTTTCGCTTACTGTCAAGATGATAAAGCAGCCATGCCACCCCTCTGAAAAATGCATAAACAAAAGAGACGGGGGCAATTTTGGCTATCCAAAGAAACATTTTTACAAAATGGTACTCTATCTTTTCTCGCATGCATGACCTAAACGTGTGATATATTGAACCCTTATTCTACCCAAATAGCCTAAAGACGGATACCCCTTTCAATTTAATTTGCTATAATCACGATTATTTTCAAGATGAAAGGACGATCTGCATGATAGGCATCGTCGACTACAATATGGGCAATCTCGCCTCCGTCATCAACGCCTTTAAAAAAGTGGGTGCCGACGCGAAACTCGAGAGCGATCCCGAAAAGCTTGGCAGCTACGACAAACTCATACTCCCCGGTGTCGGTGCGTTCGGGGATGCGATGGAGCACCTGCAGAGCAACGGTATGGATGAAGCGGTCACCGCCTTTGCAAAGAGCGGAAAACCACTGCTTGGTATCTGCCTTGGTATGCAGCTGCTCTTTGAAAGCAGCGAAGAGTTCGGAAACCACAAGGGGCTTGGGCTGATTCCGGGCAAGGTCGTCGCGTTTGATGAGAGCAGGTTCGACCATCCGCTGAAGGTACCGCATATGGGGTGGAATGAGCTTTTTGTGCAGAGCACAAAAAGGATGGAGAATGGAAGATGGAAGATGGAAGATGGGAGGTCTGTGCTTTTTGAGGGGCTTCCAAACGAATTTTACCTCTACTTCGTCCACTCTTACCATGCCGTATGTGACGATGCCTATGCCATAGGGAAGAGCTACTACGGGTACGAGTTCGTCTCGGCAGTACAGAACGAAAATGTCTTCGGTATCCAGCCCCACCCCGAAAAGAGCCACGAAAACGGCCTGAAGATCATCGAAAATTTCACAAAGTTATAGGAACCAAAATGCAAACACACACAACAAAAGCATTGCAAAGCAATGCATACCACAAC
>JALWLU010000146.1:2385-2711 GCA_026996325.1 Sulfurovum sp. | reverse complement strand
ACCGCCTGTAAAGACCAGTGTCAATTACAAAGCCCACCAAAAACTAACGGAGTTACTCAGCGATGTCGAACGTAATTAGTGCAAAGAATCTGACGTTGGCATATGACAACGGCAGAAAAGAGATCATTAAAAATGCCAGCTTCAACATCAAAAAGGGTGATTTTGTCTTCATTACCGGTCCCAGCGGTTCTGGAAAATCGACTCTGCTCAAATCGCTTTACGGACAGCTCAAACCCAAAGAGGGGAACCTCGTCGTAGGGGGCAGGGACCTTGCAAATATAAGCTCCCGCCAGCTGCAGGAGCTGCGTACCCATATGGGCATTATC
>JALWLU010000146.1:0-2375 GCA_026996325.1 Sulfurovum sp. | reverse complement strand
GGCGCACCGCCTGCTCAAACACGTCAAGCTCTCCGAACACGCCGACAAATACCCGCTTGAGCTCAGCGGCGGGGAGCAGCAGCGTGTGGGGGTGGCACGCGCTCTGGCGAAGAACCCTGTGGTGATTCTTGCCGACGAGCCTACCGGTAACCTCGATGACTACTCCTCCAACGTCATCTGGGACCTGATGGAGAACGCCTGCCAGCAGTTGGAGACGACGGTGCTTGTCGTAACGCACAAGATCCCTACGATCTTCTCGCTGCCGTACCGCCACTTCATCATTGAAAGCAAGGGTGTCTATGAAGTTCATTAAAAATCATCTGATGTTCATTTTGCCGCTGATGGCGATTCTGCTCGGTATCGAGTTCTACCTTGTCTTCGACCGTACGACGGACAGTTATGAAAAGGGGCTCAAAGAGGGCTACACGATGCTGGTGGTAACCAAAAAGCCGGTTACGCTGCAAAAGCTCAAGCAACTCAACCCCCACATCGCCACACTTGAAGCGATCAAGCGTGAGCAGATCGTCTCGGAGGTCGCACAGGGAGTCAGTAAGCAGAGCAGAAAAGAGATACTCGCCGCACTGCCGTACTTCTACAACGTGGGGCTTGACAGCTATCTTGGGACCGCAGCGATAGAGAAGATCAAAAAGGACCTTGAAAAGGACAGCACTATCAAGCGTGTTGAGACATTTGGCAGCAGCTACTCCTCTGCCTACCGTCTCTTTGCTTTCATCAAGTTCCTGCTCAAAGTCTTCATTGGCTTTATGGGGATAGTCAGCCTCTTTCTTATCATCAAGCAGATGGAGATATGGAAGTACGCCCACCGTGAGCGGATGCAGGTGATGGAGATCTTCGGCGCGCCGCTGATGCTGCGTGCAGGGGTGCTTTTCAAAGTAGCTATCTTTGATGCGTTCATCGCAACATTGCTGACCAGTGCGGTATTTCTCTATGTCAAGTTCGTCTGGGCGGCAAAGAGCGGCATTGACCTGATGATGCAGAAGCAGGATGCTCTCTTCAGGATGACCGATATGGCCATTTTGCTGGGTGTCGCACTGCTGCTGGTGATCGTGGCGGTCTATACGGTGGTATTCAGCAGCAAAGGGGTGCAGGAGTGAAACGCTTCACGCTGCTTCTTCTGCTGGTTGCTACGTTTCTCTATGCTGAGACGTCGACGACCAAAAAGATAAAAACCTCCAAAAGCCATTTGAGCAAGACTGAAAAAGAGAAGAAGCAGGCAAGCAGAAAGCTCGACAAGATCGCCAAAGATATCAAAAAGACCGAAAAAGAGATCGCCATTCTGGACAAGAAGATCGATGCGCTAAGACGAGATCAGAACGAAACAGAAGCGGCGTACACACGTCTGAAAAAGGCATTGAAAGATTCCGAGAGCGAACTGGCGAAGACGAGCAAAGAACTTGAAAGAAAGCGAAAAGCGTTCATCTCGCTGCTCTCGGAGCGTTTTTCTGTCAACTTCGCGATGCAAAAGGCGCACGAACCGACAAAAAAGGCGATCATCGACCAGGAGGTCTACAAAGCCTACAAGAAGATCAATACCAAACTGCTCGCCAGGCTCAAGCGTGATATTACAACACTGAAAAAGAGAAAGGCCGATACGAAGTACCGCCGTAACCATACGAAAAACCAGCTTGCACGCATTATCAAGAAACGTGAAGCCTACGCGAGACAGAAGAAGGCCAAGGAGAAGCTGCTCAAGCGCCTGGCAGCCGATGAGGAGAAGTATACCGCACAGCTTCAGAAGATTGTCGACAGGCAGAATGCCCTGCGTGCGACACTGGCGAAGCTAAACATCCTGCACAAGCAGGAGGTTGAAGAGGCGCGAAAACGTGCAGCGGCACGCAAGGCGGCACTGCAGCGCGAAAAGGAGCGAAAGCGTAAGCTCAGACTTGCAAAGGCGCGTGCCAAGGAGAAGGAGCGCAGGGCAAAAGAGGCACTGCAGCGCGCCAAGACCGAAGAGGCGCGCAAAAAGGCGAGACTGGCAGCAAAAGAGGCGGCTGCGGAGAAGAAGCGTATTGCCAAAGAGAGCCAGAAGGTACGCAACATCAACTCCTCCTACAAAAAAGAGGCGGTCTACAAATACCGTGGCGGCAAGACTATCTCACCCATTGCCGGTGCACGCGTGATCAAGAAGTTCGGAACCTACGTTGATCCGATCTACAAGATCAAGATCTTCAACGAGTCGGTTACGCTGCAGGCGCCGAAACCCAATGCCAATGTGAAGAATGTTCTCAACGGGAAAGTGGTCTTTGCGGGCAAGTCGAGTATGCTCGGCAAGGTTGTCGTAGTCGCGCACAGTGGGAAAATGCACACAGTCTATGCGGGACTCTCCAAGATCGCCCCGACGATCAGGGTGGGGA
>JALWLU010000145.1:433-2724 GCA_026996325.1 Sulfurovum sp. | reverse complement strand
TTGAAAAGAGCGGGATAAACGCTCTTTTTAGAGGTTATTGGAATTTAGAATTGTGTTTCGTATTTAAATTTTGGCCCATCGGGTGTATAGTTTGTTAGGGATGCCAAGGACGTCGTACCATTTGCCAATGAGGAATCGCTCCATATCATCAAGGCTTTGGGTGCCCGCATAGTAGCCCATCACCGGTGGGGCGATGATGACACCGAGGGAGGCGAGTTTGTGCATGTTCTCCAGTGCGATGGCGGAGAAGGGCATCTCTCTTGGGGCAAGCAGCAGTTTTTTCTGCTCTTTTAGGGCAACGGCGGCGACGCGGGTGGCGAGGTTGTCGCTGATGCCGCAGGCGATCTTTGCCAGCGTGTTCATGGAGCAGGGGATGATGGCAGTCGCATCGACACCGAATGATCCACTGGAGACGGAAGCGGCAATGTTGTCGCTTTTGTGCAGCGTGACATTACTGTTCTCAAACTGCTCTACGGTAAGCGCATTGTCCGAGACGACCACGTGCGCTTCGATCTGTTCGGGTAGATAGTCGACAAATTTTCTGCCAAGCTCCACGCCACTGGCGCCGGTGATCGCTACGACAAGCTTCATAGCCTTAGAGCATCCCCATCGCCAGTTTTGCTTCATCACTCATCTTATCCTGACTCCATGGCGGATCGAAGACGAGCTCCACATCGAGACACTCAAGCCCCTCCATACGCTTCGGTATGGAGCGTACCAGGTCAACGATCACTTCACTCATCGAACAGGTTGCCGATGTGAGTGTCATAACGACCTTGCAGCCACTGAGTTTGCTTGTCGGATTCTTCCAGCAGTCGATGTCGTAGATAAGACCGAGGTTGTAGATGTCTACGGGAAGTTCCGGGTCATAGATGGTCTTGAGCTGCTCGATGACCTTCTCTTTCATCGCTTCATCGGCTTCGGCGTCTTCAGGCTTGAAGCAGCTATCCTCCACATGGTCGAAACGGCTGTCAACACCGCCGACAGGTGCACTGTTCTCTTCGGCCCCCTTGCCGAACTTGCGCTCCCATGCCGCCATCTCTTCGGCATTGCTTGGGATGTCATCGAATTGAATGTCGTTTGGGTCTTTCATTGTGATCCTTTGTTTGGATTTATTTTATCATACTTTATTGATTGGTTATTGGTGTATTGGTTACTGGTATATTTTGGAATCGGCGGCTTTATCGTAGTGTATCCCCTTGTGGGATAGCCCCGCCTAACGTCAATTTTACAGATCAGCGTCAAGCCGAAGCTATACGCAGGGCATACATTTCAATAAAGCTTTCGGTTCCGAGGAGAGTTAAGATTCGCTTTAACCAATTTATGCAAAATTCCTTAACCCTCTTTCCTACATTTTTCCGCATACCCATACACCTTCTTCAAAAACGCCTCCATACTCTGTTGTCTGACAGGGGAGAGAAGTTCAACGATGCCAAGATCCTGCAGTCTTGCAGGATCAAACGATAGAATCTCGTCAGGGGTGCGGTTGGAGAAGATATCCAGCAGCAGGGTCATCATCCCCTTTGCCATCTCTGATGTCCCTTCGCCCCTTAAAACGAGTTTGCCGTCCTTGCATTCGCCGACCAGCCATGCATCCGAAGAGCAGCCCTGTACGTAGGTTGCGTCATTCTTCTCTTCAGGCGGCAGACCGGTATGCTTCTTGCCAAGGTCGAAGATGTATTCGAGCTTGCTGTTGTCATCGGGAAAGAGTTCGAAGTCTTCCCTGTATTGATTGAGTGTCTCTTCCATTGTCATATGGTGTCCTTTGTGTCGTTTTAAAGTCGAGATTCCTGCTTTCTCAGGAATGACAGCATTTTGGAACCGGGAAATCCCGGTAAGGGTGAGAATACACCTAAAAGTATACACTTCGTTAAATCATATGTTTCCCGAAAAAGCCCTGTCATCCCGCACTTGATGCGGGATCTTGACGTTTGGATATAACGTATTTTTTTTGTTTGGGGTTAAGATTCCTGCTTTCGCAGGAATGACGAAGTTTTAAGAGTTATTTCAAGTACATTATGAAAACTTCTCTTAACTCTTAACTCTTAACTCTTAACTCTTAACTCACCGATAGAACGCCTCATCAAACGTTTTCTTGATGATCTCCTGATGCCTGTGGTCTTTGACCTGCTCGATAAGCGTGTTGGCAAAGGCGATGACGAGCATCTTGCGCGCTTCAACCTCGCTGATACCGCGTGAACGCAGGTAGAAGAGCTGTTTGGGGTCAAGCTGTCCGGTGGTTGAGCCGTGGCTTGCTTCCAGTTCGTCTATATAGATCTCAAGCTGCGGTT
>JALWLU010000145.1:0-423 GCA_026996325.1 Sulfurovum sp. | reverse complement strand
CCTTGGAGTTTTGGTGCGCCTTGGTGTATTTTGCCGAGTGCTCCACTTTGATGAGTGCATCGAAGATCCCTCTGGAGTGGCCGTCAAGAATGTTCTTCGCTTCCTGGTGGGAGGTAGCGTGCTCACCCTTGTGGATGATTTTCGAAACCGTTCCGCGCTGTGCTTCGTTGTTGAGGTAGAGCAGGTGCCCCGCATCCATATGCGCATAGCGGTCAAGCTCTGCCTTGATCAGTTGCAGTCCCATATCTTCACCCATATCGAAGCTCTTGATGACGGCATTGGCACGCTGGTCAAGGTTGAAGCGGTGCGATGCGACCATGGTATACTTGTTATCATGCATGTTCTGGTTCTTGAGCATTCTTAGGGTACTGTCAGGGGCTACGAAGATGTCATAGCCGTAGAGTACCAGCGTGTCGCTGATAG
>JALWLU010000144.1 GCA_026996325.1 Sulfurovum sp. | reverse complement strand
AACAAAGCACCGGACTGGACATCCGTGGGGTTGGCTATACACTTTACCTCGGCAGCGAACACGAACACGCTATGCTGCGTGAAGCGGCACGCATCGTCCATGAAGCGCACCTCAACGGCTGGATTGCAGTGTTGTGGATCTATCCCAAAGGCAACTTCGTCAAAGACCAGCACGACAGACACCTCATTGCCGGTGCTGCCGGTGTGGGTGCGGCATTGGGGGCGGATTTTGCAAAACTCAAAGTCCCTTACATTAACGGCACACTCGATACGGATGGTCTGGTGGAAGTCACCACTGCCGCAGGACGTACCGGTGTACTCTGCGAGGGCGGTGACAAGGTCGCACCCGAAGCTTTCCTTATGGAACTGTATGAGCAGATCCACAAGGGGGGCAGCCGCGGTAACGGTACGGGACGCAACATCCATCAGCGCCCGCTCGAGGAAGCCATCCGTATGGCGGATGCCATCTATGCGGTTACGGTCAAAAACGCTTCGGTAGAAGAAGCTCTCAAAATACTGGAAGGATAAACCATGGAAAAATATGACCTTGTCGTGCTTGGCGCCGGACCCGGAGGGACTCCTGCCGCGATGGCTGCCGCACAGTTTGGCAAAAAGGTGCTGCTTGTCGACAAACGCGATGCACCGGGTGGAGAGTGTCTCTTTGAGGGGTGTATTCCCTCCAAGGTGCTGGAGAATGCTGCCAACCGCTTTGCGATGCTCAAGGAGATGAAGGCTTTTCATATCGATATTGAAAGCAAAGGGCAGATCCACTGGGAAGCGGTGCTGGCGGACAAAGCGCAGATTGTCAAGCAGCGTTCCATGGGTGCGCTGAAACAGATGGAGCGTTTCCCCAATCTTACGTTCAAACAGGGAAAAGCGACCTTTGTCGATGCCAATACCCTTGATATTGACGGCCAAAAGGTCTCCTTTGACTATGCCGTTGTCGCTACCGGAGCCGATGCCTTTATGCCGCCGTTTGAGGGAGAGGGTGTCGCACACGCATGGACCAATGCCGATGTATTCAAGCACAGCGAACTGCCTGATGAGATTACCTTTATCGGCGCAGGTGCCATCAGCTGCGAACTTGCACAGATGTTCAACAAGCTGGGAACGACCTGCCGTATGCTGGAACGCAGTGAGAGGATTCTCAAGCATGTTGACCAGGAGAGCGCACTTGTCGTGCAACAGAAGATGATCGATGCGGGTATCGATATCCGCCTGAATGTCACCTTTGGAACTATCGATGGCAAAGAGGGGGACTTTAGCGTCAACTACACCCAAAATGGCGAAACCAGGCGCCTCAATACACCCCACTTGCTCATCGCAACGGGACGTGCCGCCAATGTCGAGGGCATAGGTCTGGAAAATGTCGGCGTCGCTTTTGACAGACACGGCATTAAAGTAGATGAGACACTGCAGACCACACAGCCGAACATCTATGCAGTGGGCGACTGTGTTGTCGGGCCCAAGTTCGCACACTGGGCTACCTATCAGGCAGGCATTGCCATCCACAATATCTTCGCTCCGATGAAACACAAAAGCGATACGAACAAACTCAGCTGGGTGCTCTTCTCCGACCCGCAGATAGCCTCTGTGGGGTTGAGTGAAGCCGATGCCGCAAAGGCCGGCATGGAGGTGGAGACAGCCAGATACGACTTTGCCACCGATGCCAGAGCGCAGATAGACAAAGCCGGCGCGGGCTTTTTGAAATATGTCATTGAGAAAAAGAGCGGTATTATCCGCGGCATTCAGATTGTCAGTGAGGATGCTTCGTCTCTGAGCGGTGAAGCCTCGCTGGTTGTCGCCAATGAAATGACGGCGATGGATGTGATGAATACCATCCACCCGCATCCTACACTGACCGAGAGTTTCGGTACACTGGCAAAACAGATATTCTTCAAAAATATGATGAAGAGAAGATAGATATTTATAAATATTAAAGGATAGATTATGGCAACTGTCATCTCATACGGTGCCGCGGAGGTGGTGACCGGGTCGTGTCACCTGATGGAACTGGACAACGGAAAAAAGATCATGATAGACTGCGGCATGTTCCAGGGGCGCGAAGAGCACCGAAACTACGGCCCATTCGATTTCGATGCGAGCGAAGTGGACTATCTGCTGGTTACCCACGCACACCTCGACCACGTAGGACGCATTCCAAAACTGCTCAAGGAGGGCTTTGACGGTACCCTTGTCGCTACCGAAGCGACACTGGCACTGGCGGAAGTGGTACTACTTGACAGTGCGAAGATCATGAAAGAGGACTATCTCACACGCTACAGGAAAGCGCAGCGCCGTGGTACGGAACATACCGTTGCAGCACCGCTCTATGAAACCAAGGATGTTGAAAAAGCCCTTGCTTTGCCAAAAATCATCCCCGAATACGACAAACCTTTCGAACTCTGCGACAATGTAACCGTCACCTACAGAAACGCAGGCCACATTCTTGGCTCTGCCTACATCGAAATAGCGTATGAAGAAGGCGGCCAGAAACGCAAGATTGTCTTCTCGGGCGACATAGGCAACGATAACGACATGGTCATTCCCAATCTTCGCCCCTGCAAAAGAGCCGACTACCTCTATGTAGAATCGACCTACGGCGACCGCAACCACAAAGGTTCACTCGAGAGCGAAAGGGAGTTCAGGGGGGTCATCACCAAAACACTCAAAAACTGGGGCAACGTCATCATCCCCTCCTTTGCCATAGAGCGTACACAGGAGATACTCTGTATTCTCAAAGAGATGCACGACAACGGCGAACTGCCTGAATGCAAGGTCTTTCTCGATTCTCCCATGGCGACAAAGGCGACCGCTGTCTACAAAGAGTATGCGGAGAAACTTCTGAGTAAAGAGTGTCGGGAGATTAAGCGACGTGACGGTACAGTATTTGATTTTGACGCTTTGGAGTACACACTGAATGTGGATGACTCCAAAGCCATCAACGAAGTCGACTCACGTGCCATCATCATCGCCGGAAGCGGCATGTGTACGGGCGGGCGTATTCTGCACCACTTCAAAAACCGTCTCTGGAACCGCAAGAACGCGGTGCTCTTTGTCGGATACCAGGCGGCAGGAACTCTCGGACGCCGCATTGTTGACGGGGCGAAGTGGGTCAAGATCTACCATGAAGACATTCGCATAAGGGCGAGCGTCTACACCATCAACGGCTTCTCCGCCCATGCTGACCAGAACGGCATAATCAAGTGGGTAAGCGACATAGAGGATCTCAAACGCATCTTCCTCATTCACGGTGAGGAAGAGAAGCAGGAGGTACTAAGAGAGGTTATGGGCAAAAAGCTGCATGAAAAAGCACATATCGTCAAACCCGAAGAGGTCATCTATCTAACCTGACAGACGGTTTAAATGCTGTATGATAACAAAAAGGAGCAATCATGGATAAACTGCTGGCCGAAACCCTTTACTACGAAATGGTACGCGGCAGGGCTTTCGAGTATGCCGCCAAGGAGCACTATATGCAGGGAGACATCTCAGGTTTCCTGCACCTTGACATCGGTCAGGAGGCACTGAGTGTCGGCGCGATGAGAGCCTTTGAAAAGGGTGATGTCTTCTCCACCTATAGAGAGCACATCATGGCGCTTGCACGCGGCATCTCTCCAAAGGCGGTCATGGCAGAGCTCTTTGGAAAGGAGACCGGAGTGAGTGAAGGGAAGGGCGGGTCGATGCACCTCTTCGACCCCTCCCACTTCTTCTACGGCGGCGATGCCATTGTCGGCGGCCACCTGCCCAATGCCGTCGGGTGCGCCTATGCACGGAAGTTCCGTGGTGAAGAGCATGGCGTCATGGCAGTTTTTGGAGACGGTGCTACCAACGGCGGCGCCTTTTTCGAATCGCTCAACATCGCTGCGGCACAGAAACTTCCTCTGCTCTTTCTATGCGAGAACAACGAATACGCCATCGGTACGAAGATTACGCGTGTCGCTCCTTTCGAGAAGCAGGCGAAGAAGGCCGAACCCTATATGCCCACCATCGAAGTGGACGGTATGGATGCCGTTGCCGTCTATGAGGCGGTAAGCGAAGCGCAGCACTACATTGAAAAGGGTCACGGTCCCATTTTTGTGGAGGCAATGACCTGTCGCTACGAGGGTCACTCGATGAGTGATGCCAACCGCTACAGAAGTGCACAGGAGATGGCACTGTGCAAGGCACGCGACCCCATCGAGCGGATGAAAAAGGTACTGCAGGAGCAGTACGGTATGCAGACAGATGCCATAGAAGCGCTGGAGGCAAAGGCGCAGCAAGAGGTTGACGAAGCGGTCGCATTTGCGGCACATGCCCCCCAGCCTGCACCCGAAGCGCTCTATACACACATCTTTACCCAAGGAGGAACCAATGCTCTATCGTGAAGCACTCAACAAGGCACTGGATGAGACGATGGCAGCCGATGAGAACATCGTCGTATTGGGAGAGGATGTCGGGCTTTATGGCGGCAGCTACCGCGTGACGGAGGGGCTTTACGCCAAATATGGAGAGAAGCGGCTTATAGACACCCCCATTGCCGAGCTCTCCATTGTCGGAAACGCAGTGGGAATGGCAATCGGCGGTCTGCGCCCGGTAGCCGAGATTATGACAGCCAACTTTGCGCTGCTGGCGTTTGACCAGATTATCAACCATATGTCCAAATACCACTACATGAGTGCAGGCAAGATCACACTGCCGATGGTGGTACGCTTTCCGCAGGGGGTAAGCAGGCAGCTTGCCGCACAGCACAGCGAGAGCTACGAGCAGATGCTTAGCGCCGTTCCCGGCCTGAAAGTACTTGCCGCAAGTGATGTCAATTACGCCTACCATGCGCTCAAACACGCCGTGATGAGCGATGACCCCTTTGTCTTCATAGAGCACGAGCTGCTCTACAACAAAAAGGGAGAGGTCGATTTTCAAACCCCTGTCGATCCGTTCAAAGCGCGTATCGTCAAGGAGGGCAGCGATGTGACCATCGTCAGCTATCTCAAGATGGTCGACGATGTGATGGCTGCCCTGCCGAAGATCGAAGAGGCACTGGGCTGCAGCTGTGAAGTGATCGATCTCTGTTCGCTCAACCCTGTCGATTACGATACGCTTAAAACGAGTATCGAGAAGACATCACGCCTGGTGATGGTCGAAGAGGACCACAAAACAGGCGGCTACGGTGCGCAGATCGTAAGCTGGGCGGCAGAAGAGCTCTTCTATGCGCTGGATGCCGCTCCGCTGCGCATTGCCGGAGAGGATGTACCCATCCCCTACAACCGTTCGCTTGAACTTGCAAGCATTCCCACACCTGACTCCATTACCGAGCAGGTAATCGAATGGGGGAGAAGAAACGATGTATGAGATCGTCATGCCCCAACTCTCTGACTCCATGGAGGAGGGGAAACTGGTCAGCTGGAAGGTCAAGCCCGGTGAGAGCGTCAAGACCGGTGATGTCATTGCCGAAGTGGAGAGCGACAAAGCCATTATGGAGGTGCAGACTTTTAAAAACGGCATAGTCAAAGAGCTGCTTCTCAAGGAGGGAGAGGAAGCGCCGGTTGGGACGGTGATTGCGAGAATAGAAGTTGGTAGTGAGCAGGGAGCAGGGAGTAATGAGCAACGAGTAATGAGTAATGAGGAACCGAACAAAAATGAGGAATTAGGAATTAGGAATGAGGAACGGAGTAAGGAGCAGGGAGCAGGGAAGAATGAGGAATTAGGAATGAGGAATGAGGAACCGAAAGGGGATACCTATTCGTCATCCTACGGCTTGACCGGAGGATCTTCGCGTGAATCAGAGAAAAGTGTCAAGACTCCTGATCAGGTCAGGAGCAACAACAAGACCCATCATCCATCATCCATCCTCAATCATCCATCCGCCAAAGGCGCATCCGTTTCACCAAAAGCGCGTGCCAAAGCGGCAGCCTATGGTATAGAGATAGAAACGATATTGCAGCACCGTCCGCAGCAGACACTGCATGCGCAGGATGTCGAAGCCTATATACTGGAGCACTACTTTACGCCAAAGGCGCTGAAGCTGTTGCAGCTCTACCATATCGACACTTCCGTATTTACGCTGGACCACAAGATAGACAGTGGGGAGGTACGTTCTTATATTGAAAAATATGAAGTGCCGTTACCCAAGCCCGTAAGTCCGATGCAAAGGGCGGTCATTGCCAATGTCACGGCTTCTGCAGCCAAACCTGTCTACCGCATTTACGAGCATATCGACGCTTCGGAGCTTCTTAAGCACGAAACGAAGTACAGCATGACCGCGCTGCTGGTAAAACTCTTTGCCAACACGATGATGCAGTTCGAACATTTCCGTGCGCAGTTGCATGAAGATACCGTGCAGGTCTTCCCCAACGCTTCCATGGCAGTGGCGGTAGCGGATGAGGAGAGTCTCTACATGCCGGTCATCAAGGATGCCAACAAGCTGACACTGCATGAAATCGCGCAGCAGCTTGGTACATTCAAAACAAAGCTCAAGACAAAGAGCTTCACAGCCGACGACTTCAAGGGCTCCACCTTTGCCATCTCCAACCTGGGGATGTTCGGTATCGAGCGTTTCGATGCGATGATCAACAAGAACGATGCCGCCATCGCGGCAGTGGGCGCAACGGTAGAGGGGCGCATTGGCGTGACACTCACCATCGACCACCGGCTCATCAACGGCTACGAAGCGGCACAGTTTGTCCGGGCACTCAAAGCGGCAGCGACAGATGCAAAACTATTCAAGGAGTAAGGGATGTATGACATTATCTATATCGGTGGCGGCCTCAACTATGCCGGCGCGATCGTAGCGGCAAAGAACGGTAAAAAGGTAGCGCTTATCGAGAACGACCTCAATCAGCTTGGGGGTGTCTGCCTGCACAAAGGGTGCATTCCCTCCAAGATGTTCCTCCACTACGCCAATACCGTCTATGAGAGCAAAAACGATCTCTTTGAGGGTTCACTGAAACTTGACATGCAGACACTATTTGAAAAGAAGGACAAACTGCTCAAAAACGTTACCAAAATTGTTCAGAAGCAGTGTGAGGGATTCGACCTTATCGAGGGGAAAGGTGTGGTTGTTGCGCCAAACACGGTGAAAGTAGGGGATGCAACCTACAAAGCGGAGTATATCGTGATGGGGACAGGCTCCTCTCCCTTCATTCCGGAGGGTATCGCCTATGACGGCAAAGCGGTCATCACCAGCAACGATGTGCTCAATCTTACGAAGCTTCCCGAAAAAATAGCTGTCTACGGTACCGGGGCCATCGGTCTTGAGATGGCAAGCTTCTTTGCCTCTGCAGGCAGTGAAGTAACCCTCATCGGACGGCACGACATTTTGCTAAAAGGTGCGCATCCGAACATCGAGAGTGCAATTAAAGAGCAGTTCGAGAAGCTTGGTGTGACCTTTATGCCTGAGCATACCATTCAAAGTGCCAAGGCGACCAAACGCGGCGTGCATACCACTTTCGAAAACGGCAGTGAAAAATACTTCGAGATGCTGCTGGTAGCCACCGGGCGAAAACCCAACACCGACGTGGTCGCCTGTGACGAGATTGCTGTGGGCAAGGGAATAGAGACAGATGTATGGTTCGAGACCACGCTGCCCAGACACTACGCGGTCGGTGACTGCAACGGCAAGGTGCAGCTTGCGCATGCAGCACGTGCGGAGGTGCTCAACGTCACAGAGCAGATTCTTGGCAACAGACCGCGCGCACTCGACCTTGACCATGTGGTGAAGTTCATCCACACACTGCCGATGAGCTACGCCTATGTCGGCAAGCGCAAAAGCGAGCTTGAAAAGGCCGGCATTGCCTACAAAGAGAAGCTGGTAGGACTCAACCAGTTCACCTACTCCGTCTACAACCATGCCGCAAAAGGGGTAATGGTCAGCTACGTTGACAGTGAAGGCTTCATTCTTGGCGGGGAGATACTCGCCCCCAATGCCGAAGAGCTCATTGCGACAGTGGGTATGGCACTTGCCGGTGAAATGGATGCCGCACATGCCAAACGGGTCATCTTCGCCCACCCGACCTTCAGTGAAGCACTGGAGCGCACCTTTTACCGCCTATGATCCTGCATGACTGGGGAGAGGTGCCCTATGAAGAGGCGATGGGGCGAATGCGCAGCATACACAAGCAGGCCGCAGAGAGTGGAGACAACCACCTGATCTTCTGCTCCCATCCCGAAATCTTTACCGTGGGTGCCGACGACAAAGAAGCGTGGGAGGTACCGACACTGCGAAGTGACCGCGGCGGTGCCATCACCTGCCACTCTCCCGGACAGCTTGTTGCCTACTTCTGTTTCCAGGCAATGGTTCCGGCACGCTTCTACGCCAAAGTGCTGGAGGCCTACAGCAACTTCTTTGAAGAAATACTCCCTACCGTTGCCTACGACAAAGAGAGGCCCGGATTCTACATAGAGAATCGCAAAATAGCCTCATTGGGTTTTCGCTACAGCAGCGGTGTCTCCCTGCACGGTGTCTCGCTCAATGTCGATGTCGACCTCGCGCTGCACAACTGTGTCAACCCCTGCGGACTGAAAGGGGTACGTGCCACATCACTGACAGCAGAGGGGTGTAAGCTCTCTATGGATGCAGCAAAAGCGCTGCTGCGATCACAGATCTCGGAGGTGTTTTGTGACCCCATACAAGCCTAAGGTCAAAGCGCCCGACCCACAGCTCATTGCACACACCTCCAATATACTGCGTCAAAACAACATTACGACCGTATGCGAGGAGAGTGCCTGTCCCAACCGTACCGAGTGCTACGCCATACGGACAGCCACCTTTATGATACTGGGTGACACCTGCACACGTGCCTGCCGCTTCTGCAATGTCAAAACAGGCAAAGGCGCACCACCGGACCCTGACGAACCCCGCCGCATCGTCAATGCGGTAAGGGAGCTTGAGCTTGCATACGTGGTCATCACATCGGTTGACCGGGATGACCTGGAGGATTTGGGAGCAGGGCAGTTCGTTACCGTCACACAGGCGCTCAAAGAGGCATTGCCGCATGTCAAAGTGGAGCTGCTCACCCCGGACTTCAAAGCCAAGGAGGCACTCCTTGCCAAAATCGTTGCCTGTGGCGCGGACAAGCTGGCCCACAACGAAGAGACGGTCCGCAGGCTCTCACCGCATATACGTCCACAGAGCGACTACGACCGGTCCCTTGCCGTGCTGCGCTACTATGCATCACATTTCGGTGGAAAGGTGAAATCCTCCCTTATGGTAGGACTTGGTGAAAAAGAAGCGGAGCTTGAAGCGACACTGCACGATCTCTTCAAAGCGGGAGTTCGGGAGCTTACCGTAGGGCAGTACCTGCAGCCGACTGCCCGTCACGCTCCGGTCGCAGCGTACTTTTCTCCGGAATTTTTCGATAAAATAGCACAAAAGGCATACGCCATAGGCTTTGAAGCAGTCGCTTCCGCTCCGCTGGTACGCAGCTCGTACCATGCGGAGAGTCTGGGAAATGCATAATAAAGTATGGATCAAATATAGAAAAGGCATTGAATGAAAAAAATGGCAATTGTCTGCTCCGGCGGAGATGTTTCGGGAATGAATGCGGCACTCAAACGCTTTGTGGAGTACTGTATGCGCAATCAGATCGAGCCCTGGTTCGTCTATGACGGCTATGAGGGGCTCATCGATAACCGTATGGAAAGGGCCACTTACGCTTCGGTTGCAGGTATCATTACCCGCGGCGGTACGAAGATCGGTTCTGCACGCTCCAAACGTTTCATGGAGGAGCGCTACCGCAAACAGGCCATAGCGAATCTGCATGCACGGGGCATAGAAGCACTGGTGGTGCTTGGTGGTGACGGTTCCTTCAGAGGCATGCACAGACTCACTCAGGAGAGTGACCTTGCCTTCTGCGGTATTCCTGCCACCATCGACAACGATATCGCCGGTACGGAGTACTGTCTTGGTGTCGATACAGCGCTCAATGTCATCAAAGATGCCATCGATGCCATTCGTGATACGGCTTCCTCCTTCGGTCGGGCATTCGTTATCGAGACAATGGGGCGCGAGTGCGGTTATCTGGCACTGGTCTCCGCCCTTACAAGCGGTGCGGAGATGTGCCTGATACCTGAACTCCCTTATGATCTTGATGCCTACAAACGCGACTTTCTAAAGGAGAAAGAGGAGGGGAGACGCTACTTTATCGCCATTGTCTCAGAAGCGCTCAAAAAGAGTGAAACAATTGCCAAATGGTTCGAGGAGGAGGTGGAGATCGAGTCGAGAGTGACGGTGCTGGGGCACATTCAGCGCGGCGGTGTGACGAGCGTGCACGACCGCCTTATGGCTTCACGCTTCGTTACACACGCAGTCGATGCGTTGATCGCAGGGCAGAAGAGCAGTGTCATCTGTTACAACGATGGGGGCTTTGAGGAGAAGGGTATCGATGATGTCGCTTCAAACAGATATGTTATTCCCCAGGAGCTTCTCGACCTTGCACGTGAGTATGGCTCAGAGTAGGAGCATTCTTACTGGCAGATAGCCTGTTTGGTCTTCTCCTGATTGAGCTTTTTGACAAGTTTTGACGAGAGCTCCTCATAGTGTGTCTCATCGAGCTTCAGCTTCGTTTTGAGGGCACCAAGATCGGCTTCATCGGCCCATGCCTGCAGGAGCTTGAGCTCTTTTTTGGTCAGTTTCGCTTTGAGGGCCATTCTTAGCTCCTCTTCCTCTTTTAGGGGGTGGACCAGTTTATTGATGTGCGTTTTCAGTGTCTCTTCAAGTGTAGCCATAGTGCTTCTCTCTTTTAATATTATTTAATTTTAATCAGCGTTCGCGCCCATATTTCTCATAGGCTTCATCTATCTCTTTTTGCATCTGCTCCTGCAGTCTTTCATACCAGCCATCAGGGGCCGTGCTCACATCGATCGTAGGCAGAAACTTGTAGTGCACCTCACCGTTATGTCCGGTACGGTCATGCTCATTGAGTACCCACTTGCTGCCGGTAATGACAACAGGCTGCACCTTGAGCCCCAGTTTGTTGGCGATCATGTTCGCGCCCTGCTTGAAAGGCAGCAGTTTCTGCCCCTTGGCACGGGTACCTTCAGGGAATATCGCCACGGCGCGATGCTTGACCTCAAGCGACTCTTTGACATCCTTCATCAGCTTCACAAGCCCCGCACGTGAACTTCGATCAAGCGAGATCATATCGCCGCCGCGCAGCAGGTTGCCAAACCAGAGCGCATCGAAAAGCTCTTTTTTTGCCACCCAGCGCAGGTGGTTGGTCTGCAGTGCCTCCATGCCGATAATGTCGATGATACCCTGATGGTTCATCAAAAACATATCGGCTTCGGGGTCCATCTCTCCCTCCTGTACCGCCTTGCTTCCCATCAGAAAGAGATTGAGGCGGTTTAGCGTATGCATGATGCGCCCCTTGTGCTTAGGGAAGAGATAGATAGCGGGGATCATGATACCCCCTACGACAAAGGAGATGACCGCCGCTCCCCAGTAGAATCTAATTTTCGCAAAGGTCTTCATCTTTTACCCATCCTATCAATCCGTTTTTATACTCGACCTTGTTGTACTCCAGACGCTCTGCAAGCAGGGGAGACTCAAACTGCTCGAGCGCCTTGGTACTGATGCCGCTGTTTTCCGTTGGAAGAATATAGAGTGGTGCACCCTGTTTGATACAGACACGCTCCTTTG
>JALWLU010000143.1 GCA_026996325.1 Sulfurovum sp. | reverse complement strand
GGAGCCGGCTCTACTGGAGCAATGTCTCCACCTGCGAATGCTGAACTTACAGCGATCGCTGCTACCAAACTGAGTTTTGTAAACTTCATGTTTTTTCCTTTGTATTGTTTTTACGTTGCAAGTCTAACATAAAGATTAATCAAAAGTCAATAGAAAATTAATATTTTGGGTAAAAAAGTGTTAATTCTTTGGTTTTTTCGTGATTCAGGGGTGTTTTGGTATGCTCAAATGTACGATAACAGGGGGATTTGCGGTTTTTATTAGGCTTTTTTATAGATTAATGGTTAATTAATGCTATGAAGTCCGTCATTCCTGACCTGAACAGGAATCTTTGCGCCAATCAGCTAATCAGCGTCAAGATCCCGCATCGGGTGCGGGATGACGGGGGATTAACGTCATTCCTGCGAAAGCAGGAATCTTTGCGTCAATCGACCAAACGGCGTCAAGACCCCGCATCGAGTGCGGGATGACAGAGAAACAGTAAAAGGAAAACACCCAATAACCAATACACCAATTACCAATAACCACGTATATCACATCTCCACATGCCTGAAAAAATCCCTTACATACTCATACCCCGAGTAGAGCGTCAGTGCTACGGCGATCCAGAGCAGCAGGGTGCCTCCGGGCCAGTGCATGAGCAGAAAGCCTATGGCGATCATCTGAGCGACTGTCTTGACCTTTCCCATCCATGAAGCGGAGATGTCAAGCCCCTGTGAGACGGCGGAGACACGAAGGCCGGTAATGAAGAGTTCGCGCGTAAGGATGAGAAAGATCGCCCAGGGGGAGGCCATGCCCTGCATCATCAACCCAAGGAAGCCTGCCAGGGTAAGCATCTTGTCTGCCAGCGGATCGAGTATGGAGCCAAGTACGGTCACCTGGTTGAAGGTGCGTGCGATGTAGCCGTCAAAGAAGTCGGTTGCAGATGCGACTACGAAGATGAATGCGGCAAAGTAGTTTAGCCAGCTTTGGTGGATGCCCTGAAAGAAAGAGGCATCCTGATTGACAAGAAAAAGAAACATCAGCGGTGCCAGCAGCAGGCGGATGAATGCGAGGATGTTTGGGATGTTTAGGATTTTGGCTTTATTCATGATATATGGTTACTTTCATATTGTGTGATAGCTTCAAGGCACTGGTTTTTCAGTTTGGGTAGGGCATTTCTGAGCAACCATTCTATGATAGCAAGTTCGACACCGTCATATTCGTGTGCAATAAAGTTACGAACATCACGCATTCCTTTGAGATCTTCATCTTCAAAGTATGAAAGAAGTTCTGATGCATTCTCTTCGTTTAGTTTATTGAACTGTTCAGCAATGCCGGCAAGCAGCATTAAAATGGCAGGTCTTGCTGTGACTTCATCTTCCAAGGCATTGTATATTCCCTTTTTAGCAGCAATATTATGTTCGATAAATTCGATTTTTTCAACAATCGAGTAGATTCTGCTTATAGGTTCTTTTGCCATTATATATAGATGGTTCTGTCAATAATGAATTTTTGTGCCGTTTTTCCCATACCGCTTGATGAAGCCAAATCTACAGGTGTACGGAAATACTCAGAGAGTTCGCTTTTGATTTCATTGAGCCGTCTGATGGACAGCATACCGTATTTTTGGGTAAATTTTGGTTCTGTATGAATGAGGATATCAATATCGCTTGCAGCATCTGCTTTGTTTTGTGCATATGAACCAAACAAACCCTCTATGATAAAGCCCTCTTTTTCATATATGGGTTTTAGTGTTTTGAGTTTATGAAGAATGGTTTCTCTGTTCATAGGCACACTTTTTTTGTTTAATTATAGCAAAAATTTGGATAGCTTACATAGGTTGTCATCCCGCACTTGATGCGGGATCTTGACACTGTTAGGTCGGTTGACGTAAAGACTCCTGTTTTCGCAGGAATGACGAGATTTTAAGAGTTGCTTCAAGTAAACTATGAAAAATTTCTTAACTCTTAACTCTTAACTCTTAACTCTTAACTCTTAACTCTATCTAAACGTCGTTCCCCCGTCCACAACGATCGTCTGCCCTGTGATCCAGCTGGCATCGTCGGTGCAGAGGAAGTAGATGGCACCCGAGAGGTCTTCAGGGGTTCCCATTCTGTTGAGTGCGGAGCGTTTGATGGTTTCGGCTTTGACCTCTTCGTAGTTGGTGAAGGCACGGAGTGCGTCGGTTTCGATGGGGCCGCCGCTTACGGCGTTGACACGGATACCCATTTCACCAAGCTCGACCGCAGCATAGCGGGCCATCGCTTCAACGGCAGCTTTGTTGGTCCCGTGACCGGCATAGTTGTCGATGTAGATCAGGTTACCGGTGGAGCTGAGTGTCACAATTGAGCCGCCGCCGATCTTCTCCATGCGTTTTGCCGCCTCCTGACTGCCTGCGACAAAGGCACCTACAGTAGCGGTATAGATGTTGGTCAGGCCCTTCTTTGGGCGAAGTTTCATGAACTTCCCGTAGCCGCCAACGACAGGACGGCCGTAGATCATGGCGTTGGAGACGAAGAAATCGACACGGTCGAAATCTTCGTCGATGGCAGCAAAGAGCGGCTTGAACTGGTCGGTGTCGAGAATGTCAAGCGGGTAGGCTCTGGCTTTGATACCGTATTTGCTTTCAAGCTCTGCAGCAATGGTGTCGGCCGCCTCTTTGTTGGAGTTGTAGGTAAAGGCGACATTGACGCCGTTTTGTGCAAACTTCTCCGCTGTGGCTCTTCCTATTCCCTTGGTCGCCCCTGTAATGACAAGGGTCTTTCCTTTCATGTCGCTCATTATG
>JALWLU010000142.1 GCA_026996325.1 Sulfurovum sp. | reverse complement strand
TAGCTCTCAAGCAGGGTATCTTTGATGGCAAATCCACATGGGTTGCCGTGCTTGACGATACAGACGGCATTCTCATCCCCGAAACTTGAAGCGATCTTGAGTGCGCCGTTGACATCTGTCAGATTGTTGAAGCTCGCTTCACCCTTGAGCTGTTTGAAGTTGTTGCTGAAGAAACCGTCAAACTCATAGAGTGCCCCATCTTGGTGAGGGTTCTCTCCGTAGCGTGTCTGGAACGCTTTTTTACCTGTGATGAACTGATACTCCCCAAAGCCGTTGTTGAAACGTTGGTTCATGTAGTTGGCGATCATGCTGTCGTACGCTGCGGTATGCTCAAAGGCTTTGATCATCAGATCACGTCTGAACTCGAAGCTGTCCTCACCCTTTTCAAGCGCTTCAAGCACAGGGGTATAGTCTGCCGCATCTGTTACGATGAGGACGTCATTGAAGTTCTTCGCAGCCGAACGTACCATTGTCGGCCCACCGATATCAATGTTTTCGATGATCTCATCAAAGTCATCGGTACGTTCGATGGTTGCTTTGAACGGATAGAGGTTGACACAGACAAGATCGATACCCTCAACGCCTAGTTCCTTAGCTTGCGCCACATGCGCCTCATCACCACGCTTGTGCAAAATCCCACCGTGTACATACGGGTTCAAAGTCTTCACACGCCCTTCAAAACACTCAGGAAACTTCGTTACTTCATCAATCTCGATGACCTTCACACCCGCCTCACTTAGCTTCTTGTAGGTACCGCCCGTTGAGATGATCTCCCATCCAAGCTTCTCCAGCCCCTGGGCAAACTCCACAATCCCACTCTTATCACTCACACTCAATAATGCTCTCATTTTCTCTCACTTTTTCTAATTTCTAATTGATGCCTCTGAATCATTAAAGACTGAGGTTTCATTCGATGGCGACAAAGGAGCACCCAACCCGAAGGGCGGCGCCTCCATGGCTACGCTTCGCTACGACCTTTTCGGTTCCGAAGCTACGAAAGACAAGCAGTTGTCTTTCGCTTACGCTTCTCACGTTTGCGACTGCCAGAGCTATCGTATGAAACCGGAATTCTTCAGAAAACACTGTCTACAAATTAAGGTGCGTGAATACGCACCCTACATTCGTACCATCTTAAACGTTACAGGTCTTGTTCAATCGTACGCGCAAAGGTATTAAAATAAATATCTTTGACACGATCCAGCGGCATCACCACCTCATTGACCTTCACATCTTTACCGCCGACATTCCCAATCACTTGGGCTTTGAGACCCAGCTCATTCGCCATCGCCATCACCGCATCGAGATCTTCGATGCTGCCTACTTCAAGCAGTGCACGGCTTTGTGACTCATCGAAGATATCTCTGCTGTTTTTCAGTTCAAAATCGACAAAGACACCCTTGTCGCCCACTGCCGCCATCTTGCTCAGTGCAATGGCGATACCGCCAAGGTTGACATCTTTGGCGCTAAGCAGCAAGCCTTTTTTATTCGCTTCAATGACAAGCTCCCAGAGTGCAAGCTCTTTTTCATAATCAAAGCTTGGCAATCTACCAACCGTCTCACCGTAAAGCTCTTTGATGTAGAGCGATCCGCCAAACTCCCCTTTGGTCTCACCCACCAGGATAATGTGCGATCCCTCTTTCTGGAACGAAGAAGGCAGTACTTTGTTCTCGTCCTCATTGAGTCCTACCATCGCAATAGCAGGTGTAGGAAATACTGAAACACCGTTGGTCTCGTTGTAAAGCGAGACGTTTCCGGAGACGACCGGCGTGTTCAGCGCACTGCACGCCTCCTTGATCCCTTCACAGCCCTGGGCAAACTGCCACATCACTTCAGGGTTTTCCGGGTTACCGTAGTTTAGACAGTCAGTAATCGAAAGCGGTCTTGCACCTGCCATCGCCACGTTTCGACCAGACTCTACCACCGCCAGTGCTGCACCGCCTTTTGGGTCGATGTAGCAATAACGAGGGTTACAGTCTGAACTCATCGCTAAGGCTTTACCGTTCTCTTTGACACGGATGGCAGAAGCGTCAAGGCTTCCGGGATGTTTGGTGGTGTTGGTCTGTACCATAGAGTCATACTGGTTATAGACCCACGCCTTGTCCACCACTTCAAGTGATGCAAGCAGCTTTTCATACGCTTCCTGATTTGCAACCGGTGCAAAATCATCCACACTCTTGGCATTGACCTCGTCAAGATATGCCGGTCTTGCTGTAGGTCTGTCCAAGATCGGTGCCTCTTCACTCACTGGAGCAATCGGCATGTCACACACTTTCTCTCCATACCAGAAGAGCTCCATTCGCTCCGTATCGGTCACTTCACCGATGACCGCAACATCCAGTCCCCACTTCTCAAAAATATCAATGATCTCCTGCTCACGCCCCTTTTTGGCACAGATGAGCATGCGCTCCTGAGACTCGGAGAGCATGAAGTCATACGGTGTCATCCCCTCTTCACGTGCGGGTACTTTGTCAAGATCCATTCTAAGTCCCGCACCGGTTTTTCCTGCCATTTCAAAAGAGCTTGAGGTCAAACCTGCTGCTCCCATATCCTGAATACCGATGATCGCATCGGTTTTGAAGAGTTCCAGACACGCCTCAAGCAGCAGTTTTTCGGTAAACGGGTCACCTACCTGCACGGTTGGTCTGAGTGATTTTGACTCTTCGGTAAAGGAGTCAGAACTCATCACTGCACCACCCAGTCCGTCACGTCCGGTTTTGGAGCCGACATACATGACCGGGTTGCCCACACCGGATGCAACACCAAGGAATATCTCATCGGTTTTGACA
>JALWLU010000141.1 GCA_026996325.1 Sulfurovum sp. | reverse complement strand
TCGTGATGTTCATACCGTGTGTCTTGATAATGCTGTCGTAATCGACTTCCGGGAACATCAGCTGCTCCTGGAGACCGAAGTTGTAGTTACCACGACCGTCGAACCCTTTTCTTGGCACTCCTCTGAAGTCTTTCACTCTTGGCAGTGCGATGGAGACGAGCTTGTCAAAGAAGTTGTACATGTTCTCTCCTCTGAGTGTCACTCTGATTCCTGACGGTGCACCCTCTCTTGCCTTGAAGCCCGCAACGGATTTCTTGGCATTTACGATGACCGCTTTCTGACCGGCGATCACAGAGATAGTGTCTGCCATGTTGGCGATGAGCTTGGAATCTCTTCCCTCTTCACCGGCACCGACAGAGATGACGATCTTTTCAAGCTTCGGTGTCTGCATCGGGTTTTTCACCCCGCACTCTTCGCGCAGTGCAGGTACGATGTCATTGTACTTTTGCTTCATTCTACTCATAGGATTAACCCTCTACTTTTTTTACGTTTGAGATATGGATCGGCATCTCTTTGTTGGCAAATCCACCCTCTTTGTTCTGCTCGCTCGGCTTGACAGCTTTTTTCGCTATCTTGCAGCCTGCTACGATCACAGCATCTTTCTTGGTAAGTACCTGGAGAACTTCTCCTGTCTTACCCTTGTCGTCACCAGCGATGATCATGACCTGATCACCCTTTTTGATCTTGAATTTCTTAGCCATTACCATACCTCCGGTGCGAGGGATACAATCTTCATAAACCCTGCATATCTTGTTTCACGACTTACAGGTCCGAAGATACGTGTACCGATCGGCTCCTTCTTGTCGTCGATGATTACCGCCGCGTTGTCGTCGAATCTGATGAGTGATCCGTTTTCTCTCTGGATCTCTTTCTTTGTTCTTACGACAACCGCTTTGACAACCTTACCTTTTTTCACTTTACCTGTCGGGAGTGCTTTCTTTACAGAAGCAACGATCACATCGCCTACAGATGCGTATCTTCTTTTCGATCCGCCAAGGACCTTGATACACATAATCTCTTTTGCACCGGAGTTGTCCGCTACATTCAGTCTAGTAAATCCCTGGATCATTACAGCTCTCCTCTCTTCACGATTTCAAGAAGTCTGAAGCTTTTGTTCTTTGAAAGCGGTCTGCACTCGATCGCAGTGATCGTGTCTCCGACATTCACATCGTTCTTCTCATCGTGAACAAGATATTTCTTGAATCTCTTTACTGTCTTGTGATATCTCGGGTGGAGGACACGACGCTCAACCAGTACGGTTGCAGTCTTGTCTCCAGCCTTTTTGATCACAGTTCCTTGTATTTGTCTTTTTGGCATAGGTGACCCCTTACTTCGATCTTACAGCAGTCAGCGCTGTCTGGATTCTGGCGATGTCTTTTTTCGCTGTTCTCAACTCTGAAGTGTTTGTCAGCTGCATCGTCTTCAACTTTGCATTCAGTGTAAACAGTTCCAGTTTCTTCTCTTTGAGCATCTCAAGCAGTTCTGCTTCGCTCTTCTCTTTCAAATCAATATATTTCATTACTGTCCTTTGAAGTGATGATTTTACACTTGAATGGCAGTTTATGGATTGCCAGTGTCAACGCTTCTCTTGCGAGAGACTCTTCAACACCTGCCATTTCAAAGATGATACGACCGGGCTTGATATTCATCACCCATCTGTCAACAGCACCTTTACCTTTACCCATTCTTGTCTCGAGTGGCTTGGCTGTAAGAGGCTTGTCAGGGAAAACACGGATCCATGTCTTACCTGTTCTGCTGATTTTTCTTGTCATCGTAATACGTGCCGCTTCGATCTGGCGAGAGTCGATACGTCCAGCCTCTACCGCTTTGATTGCGATATCGCCGAATTCGATCTTGTTCCCTCTGAAAGACTTACCGCGGTTACGACCCTTCTGCTGCTTTCTCCATTTGGTTCTTTTAGGCATCAACATGGTTATTCACCTCTCTTTCTGGAAGGTCTGCGACCGCCCTTTTTCTCTTCTTTCGGCTCAGCCTGGATCCCTTTTGCAAGGACTTCACCTTTGAAGATCCATACTTTGATACCGATGATTCCGTATGTAGTGTGCGCTTCTGCAAAACCGTAATCGATCTTCGCTCTGAGCGTATGCAGAGGTACACGACCCTCGAGGTACCACTCTGTTCTTGCCATTTCAGCACCACCGAGTCTTCCGGATACGGAGATCTTGATACCTTTGGCGCCTGACTTGAGTGCACCCTGGATCACTTTCTTCATCGCACGTCTGAAGGCAACACGGCGCTCGAGCTGTGTCGCGACGTTCTCGGCTGCAAGCTGTGCAGATGCCTGAGGACGCTTCTCTTCTTTGATGTTGATCGCAACATCTTTTCCGAGCATCTTGGTCAGTGTCGCTTTGAGCTTCTCGATATCCGCACCTTTTTTACCGATGATAATACCGGGGCGTGCAGTAACGATGTTGATTCTAAGCTTCTTGACAGTTCTTTCGATGATGATGTTGGAAACACCCGCATAGAAGAGCTCTTTTTTCAGGAATTTTCTGATCTTGTGATCTTCTGCGATGAAATCAGCTGCTCTTGTTTTGGCCGGGAACCATCTTGACTCCCAGTTTCTGTTGATTCCGAGTCTGAGACCTATCGGATTGACTTTCTGACCCATTTATGCTTCCTTTCCATCTTTTTTCGCCGGCGCGACTTCTACAAGGATGTGTGCCGTTGGTTTAATGATTCTTGACGCAGTACCTCTTGCTCTAGGTCTCCATCGTTTCATTACTGCCGCTTTGTCAACTCTGCATGAAGTGATTTCGACTTCTTCAGGCTCGTAGTC
>JALWLU010000140.1 GCA_026996325.1 Sulfurovum sp. | reverse complement strand
ACTCTACCTACGCAAGATTCCACGCTGAGATGGTAGCTGACTGTGTGAAGAACGGACAGTTCGATGTCACTACAATGGGGAATGTCTCCAACGTCGGTCTGATGGCACAGAAGGCTGAAGAGTACGGCTCTCACCCAACCACTTTCGAAATCGAAGAGGCGGGTGTGGTCGAAGTTGTCGACGCAAACGGAAACGTACTGATGAAGCATGAGGTTGAAGCTGGCGATATCTGGAGAATGTCACGTGTAAAAGATATCCCGATCAAAGACTGGGTCAGACTGGCGGTTGAGAGAGCGAAACTTACAGGCAACCCTGCGATCTTCTGGCTTGACGAGAACAGAGCACACGATGCCGAGCTGATCAAAAAGGTCAACAAGTATCTTGCAGACCATGACACGACAGGTCTTGAGATCAAGATCATGGATGTTACAGCGGCAACACGCTACACCAACGAGAGAGTAAGAGCGGGTAAAGATACGATCTCTGTAACAGGTAACGTACTGCGTGACCACCTGACAGACATGTACCCGATCCTCGAGCTTGGTACTTCTGCGAAAATGCTCTCTATCGTTCCACTGCTTGCAGGCGGCGGACTCTTCGAGACTGGTGCGGGCGGTTCTGCACCGAAGCACGTAGACCAGTTCCTTGCAGAGGGTCACCTCAGATGGGATTCACTCGGTGAGTTCCTTGCATTGGCAGAATCACTCAGAATGGAGTACCAGAAGTCTGGTGAGAGTAAGATCGGTGTACTTGCCGAAGCGCTCGATAAAGCAAACGAAGGGTACCTTGACAATGACAAGGCACCAAGCAGAAAGTGTTGTGAGCCGGACAACAAAGCCTCTCACTACTGGGTAGCGCGCTACTGGGCGGAAGCACTCAGCACGCAGACAGCGGACACTGCCCTGGCTGAGAAGTTCACTCCGATTGCGGATGCACTTGTCAAGAATGAAGAGAAGATCCTTGGTGAGCTGCTTGCAGCGGAAGGAAGCCCGAAAGATGTAGGCGGTTACTTCCACCCGGATGATACAAAGGCTGAGATCGCGATGAGACCATCTGTGACTTTCAACGAGATCATCGACAACATCTAAGCGGAATTTCTGCTCAAAAAGTAGCACTTGTTACTTTTTTCTACTCCACACAGAGCGCTTTGGCTCTGTGTAACCCTCTTTATGATAAAATTAATATCCATAACTTATAGATAGGACACTAAGACTTCACAGGCATTGCAAAATGTTTTTGATAGCTCCCTTTGGAGTTATGAATGATGTTTTGCCCGCAAGTCTGTCCTATGATATCACTACAAAGGATAGAGATGGCAAAAGGTAAAAAAGTCACGGTTATCGGTACGGGGAACTTCGGTTCGACAGTCGCGTTCATTCTGGCGATGAATGGTGCATGTCACAATGTTGTACTCCGCGGAAGAAACTACGATGTCGCCAAAGGAAAGGCGCTGGATATGTCACAGGCAGCCAACGCGGCAAGACAGCACACCATTGTCAAGGCGGCCAAAGGTCCTGAAGACATGGCAGACTCAGATGTGGTTATCATCACTGCAGGCGCTCCAAGAACACCGGGTATGAGCAGGGATGATCTGCTGCTTAAGAATGCGGAGATCGTCAAATGCTATGCCAAAGAGATCAGAGAGCATGCGCCCGACTCCATTGTCGTGGTCGTCTCCAATCCGCTCGATGTCATGACCTATGTTGCGCTCAAGTATACCGGTTTCCCAAGGGAGCGTGTAATGGGAATGGCGGGTATCCTCGATGCGGCGCGTATGGCGCACTTCATTTACGAGAAGCTTGAATACGGTGCGGGACAGATCCGTGCGACAGTCATGGGAGGACACGGCGATACGATGGTACCGCTGCCAAAGTTCACCACGGTTGCGGGTGTACCCATCGAGGACCTGCTTGACTCCGAAGAGATCGGTGAAATCGTCCGCAAAACACGTAACGGCGGTGCGGAGATCGTCAACCTCCTTGGCAACGGTTCGGCATACTATGCACCTGCGAAGTCTACGACAGTGATGGTAGAGGCGATTTTGAAAGATACCAACCAGATCCACTCCTGTGCCATTTTGTTGCAAAATGATTATGGTTACTCCGATGTAGTCTCCGGAGTGCCGGTGATGATCGGTGCCGGCGGTGCGGAGCAGGTGATCAACATGACACTCAAGCCGCTGCAGCAGAAGCGTTTCAAAAACTCTGTCGCCTCTGTCAAGGAGATGATCGACAAGCTGTACGAGCTGGACTTCTTTGCTGAGCTTGAAACTGAAGAGAAAGAGGAGAGCAAAGTAGATGACAAAGCGTAAGGTAGGGATTATTGGTGCGGGTGCGGTCGGTGCGACTGCAGCCTACTCTTTAAGTATGATGGGCACGTGCGGTGAGATCGTACTGTTTGACATTGCCGAAGGTGTTGCAAAAGGCAAGGCTATCGACATTGGCCAGTCGACACACTATGCGCCAAACAGTACCATCATCACGGCTGCTGAAACACCGGCGGATGTGAGCGAGTGTGATATTGTCGTCATCACAGCGGGGGTTCCCAGAAAAGGTGACATGACCCGCGAGGATCTGCTGATGATCAACGCCAAGATCATGAAGAGTGTCGTGGAGGATGTATTGAAGTATTCACCCGAGGCGGTGATTATCTGTGTCTCCAATCCGCTCGATGTAATGACCTATGTGATCAAGCAGATGACAGGTTGGGAGCGCAACCGTATCATCGGGCTCTCAGGAGCACTTGACGGTGCACGCATGGCGTATCAGATCTACAAGAAGCTTGGCTTTGGCGCGGGGCAGATCGGTAC